>JAGVAS010000048.1 GCA_020060185.1 Desulfovibrio sp.
AAGAAGAATAAAAACATGGAGATGTGAAAAATGAAAGTATGCTGCCTGGAAACGGAAAAATCTGTTGGTAAGATTATCTGTCATGACATTACCAAAATAGAAAAAGGTGCGTTTAAGGGACCCCTCTTTAAAAAAGGGCACATTATCAGGGAAGAAGACGTGGAAGCATTGCTAAATCTCGGTAAAAAGCACATCTATTTAATTGAACTTGAGCCTGGGGAAATACACGAAGATGAAGCCGGACTTAGAATAGCCAGGGCGCTGCAGGGTTCCGGCCTGGAAATAAGCGGTCCTTCAGAAGGCCGGTTGGAGTTAAATGCTTCCCGAAGGGGACTTCTAAAGGTTAACGTAAAGCTGCTTAATAAAATCAACAATATTCCGGATATAGCGGTAGCAACTCTGCATACCAATACTCCCGTGGAGAGCAGGGAAAAAGTAGCCGGCGCCAAGGTTATACCCCTGGTGGTAAAAGAAGAGATTGTCAAACAAGTGGAGCAGATCTGTGCCAAAGGTTCTCCTTTAACCGTTTTACCATACCACAATTTTAAAATGGGTGGGGTTGTAACCGGCCGTGAAGTTGTAGAAGGCCGTATCCAGGATGGTTTTGCTCCTGTTTTAAAAGAAAAAGCTTTATTTTTTGGGTTGAAACAGCTTGAAATACTCTATGCCAACGATCATGCAGAAATCATTTCTCAAAAGATTAATGACTTAATTTCCCGAAATTGCAATCTTATTATCGTTACCGGTGGTATGTCAGTAGACCCCGATGATGTTACACCATCCGGAATTAAGAAGACCGGTGCCAGGATAATAAAGTATGGTGCTCCGGCTTTACCAGGGGCTATGTTCTTGCTGGCCTATAAGGGGAAGATTCCTATTATTGGCCTTCCGGCGTGCGCCATGTACTACCGGACAACGGTCCTTGATATTATCCTGCCCCGTATTATAGCCGGAGAAACTATTAAAGCCAGGGATATTTCATGCCTGGGGCACGGAGGGCTTTGCCGCCGCTGCGAAAAGTGTTATTATCCTAACTGTTCGTTTGGCAAAGGAGTGATCTAAGGTGATCCAGAAAGAAATATACAAGCGTCTTCTTCAAATGGTGGAAAAAGAAGAACCTGCTGCCATGGTAACCGTACTGGAAGCAAAAGGGTCTGTTCCCGGAAAACCAGGTTTTAAAATGCTGGTGGACCTTGAAGGTAATACTACGGGAACTGTTGGAGGAGGCCTTATCGAAGCTACTTTAATAAAAGAAGCTGTAGAGGCTATTAAAAATAATACACCCAAAATAGGAACATACAAACTGAACCAGGATGTAGCAGGAGGTTTAGGAATGCTCTGTGGCGGGGAGGTTACTGCTTTTGTAGATGTTATTGCCCCTCAGGAATCCCTGGTGATTGCAGGGGCGGGACATATTGCCCAGCCTTTATCTGCTATGGCTAAAATATTGGGGTTTAGGGTTATAGTACTGGATGACAGGGAAGAGTTTTGTAATAAAGAAAGATTTCCCAGTGCAGAGCAGTGTCTCGTTGGAGAAATAGGAGAAATACTTAATACAATCAGGATAACCGGTAACACCTATATTGTCATTGTTACCCGGGGTCATGCTTACGATGAAGTTGCCCTTGAAAAAACTATAAATTCGGAAGCCTCCTATATCGGGATGATTGGAAGCAGGAACAAAGTTAAAAATATTTTTCAAAACTTGTTAAATAAAGGTTTTAATGAGAGTCAACTGCAAAAGGTACATGCTCCCATCGGCCTGGACATTGGAGCCAAAACTCCGGAGGAAATATCGGTTAGTATTTTGGGTGAGATTATCTTAGTGAAAAATAAAAATAAACTGGGTACCAGTAAAAATATACCTGAACAGCCGGGAGGGCTAGATGGAATTCACTCCTAATTCTAAAATTTGGATTGAGAAAGATGGCCAGAAAGTTTTTGGAGACGGGCCCTGTGATATCCTGAAACGAATTAAGCGCACGGGTTCCCTGCGTATGGCCGCGGCGGAGATTAATATGTCTTACAGCCAGGCCTGGCAGCTTATTAAAAGCCTGGAGAAAAAACTCGGATTTCCTCTTTTAATTAAAAAAGCAGGAGGTGAGTCCGGGGGGGGCTCCATCCTTACTAAAGAAGGAGAGGAGCTTACAGGTAGATTTGAACAATTCCGCGAAGAAGCAGGTGAAACGCTCCAGCAGCTATTTAATAAGCATTTTGATTAACAATTTTTAAAAAAATTTTCGGAGTTTTAAAAAAGGTCAGTATATGATTGGTAGAGGAAAAGTTCCGGGAAGCATTATACTAATATTAGTATAACGCTGCTTTGCAAAAGTTAAATATTTGAAGGAGCTTAAGAAATGAGATTTAAATTATACCTGTTATTAATTTTAATTGTTGCGATAATATTGCAGGGTACAGGTTGTAAAGAAAAGGTTAGTTCAGAAAAACTTTCTAAAAATGAACTGACTGTGGCCGCCGCTTCGGATCTCTGTTTTGCCTTCGAAGAAATCGGTGCTTCTTATGAAGAAAAAACAGGGACAAAGGTTGTTTTTCTGTTTGGATCCTCGGGCCTACTGGCAAGGCAGATAGCACACGGTGCTCCTGTTGATGTTTTTGCCTCTGCCAATAAAGGTTTCATAGAAGAATTAATTCTTTCCGGTAACCTTATCGGGGAAACTGCAGAAATATATGCCCTGGGCCGTATTGTCCTGGCGGTAAACAACAGAACGGGACTCCAGGTCAATTCCCTGGAAGATTTAATTTCAGGGGAAATAGACCGGATAGCTATAGCCAATCCCACCCATGCTCCCTACGGAATGGCAGCAGAAGAGGCCCTGCGAAAAGCAGGGATCTGGGAGGATATTAAAGATAAACTGGTTTATGGTGAAAATATATTCCAGGTATTACAGTTCATCCAGACCGGTAATGTCCCCGCAGGGATAATCGCCCTATCAATTGCCAGGGTTCCCGAAATAAATTACATATTGATAGATGAATCTTTTTATACCCCATTAGAACAGATGCTTGCCGTAGTAAATGATTCTCCCAACCTCGATACGTCCATGGATTTTGCCAGGTTTGTAATTAGTTCGGAGGGACGGGCTATTATGGAGAAATATGGCTTTAAACTTCCCTGAAAAAGGAGACAGGCTATGGAATGGTTTCCTGTTTATTTATCATTGAAAGTGGCATTATTTTCCACCTTGATAGTCATTGTAGCAGGGGTACCCCTGGGATGGCTTATGGCCCATGATAACATTCCGGGAAAAGCATTTTTATCCTCCTTGGTCTCCTTACCCATGATTCTCCCACCCACAGTTCTGGGTTATTATTTATTGGTTTTAATCGGCAGGGAAAGCTTTTTAGGCCGTTTTCTCGAGGACAATTTTGGAATAAGGCTTATTTTTACCTGGCAGGCAGCTGTTATAGCGGCTGCCGTAGTGTCGCTGCCCCTGGTAACTCGTACCGTACAGGCAAGTATAGAGTCTATAGACCGGGATCTAGAAGACGTAGCCCGTACCATGGGAAAGTCAGAACTTGTTATTTTTCTGACTATAACCCTTCCTCTCTCCTGGCAGGGAATCCTGGCGGGAACAGTATTGGCTTTTGCACGTTCTATGGGAGAATTCGGCGCCACTTTAATGGTAGCGGGCAACATACCCGGAAAAACTCAAACCCTTTCCATTGCCATCTATGATGCTATGCAGTCAGGAAATACGGAACTGGCCAATTTTTTGGTTGTTCTTATCACTATTTTAAGTATGGCTGTTCTTATAATTCTAAACAGGTTTACTATAGTAAAAAGGTGGTAATTATATGCTTAAAGTAAAAATTAAAAAAAAGATGGGAAATTTTACGCTGCACAAGCAGTGGGAAGTGGATAAAGGCGAAATAGTTACTCTCTTCGGGCCTTCAGGTTCTGGAAAAACTTTAACTATTAAATGCATCGCCGGGTTACTAAAACCTGATCATGGAATAATCGAAATTGACGATAAAGTACTTTTTAATAAGGAAAAAAATATTAATCTTGCTCCACAACAACGAAGGGTGGGTTACGTTCCCCAGCATTTTGCGCTTTTCCCTCATCTTTCTGTAGAAGCGAATGTGGTTTTTGCCTTAAGAAATTGCCACGGGAAAAGTAAAAAACACGTTGTCGATAATTTGCTGGAAAGTGTTGGTTTAGAAGATAAAAAAAGGAAACTCCCCTGCCAGCTTTCAGGAGGGGAAAAGCAGAGGGTTGCCATTATACGGGCTATGGCTACTGAGCCCATGATTCTGCTACTTGATGAACCTTTTGCTGCAGTTGATGTACCGATGAGGAATAAGCTTAGAGAAGAAATAAAAATAATACTACGAAGGTTAAATATTCCCGTTGTCCTTGTATCCCATGACCC
>JAGVAS010000171.1 GCA_020060185.1 Desulfovibrio sp.
ATTTTTACCGGATACCGCTCCCAGCATAATAATACCCTGGGGCCATATAAGGGTGGTATTCGCTTTCACCCGGAAGTTGATGCCGATGAAGTCAAAGCCTTGTCAATCTGGATGACTTTTTAATGTGCTGTGGCCAGGGTTCCCTTCAGTGGCGGGAAAGGTGCTGTAGCCTGCAATCCCCGTCAAATGTCCAAAAAAGAGTTGGAGCGGTTGAGCCGGGCAGTACATACGAGCGATTGCTCCCATTTTAGGACTGAAAAAGATATCCCTGCCCCGGATATCAATACCAATGCCCAGGTAATGGCCTGGATGGCTGATGAGTACAGCAAAATTCAACAATACAATAATTTCGGCGTAATCACAGGAAAACCGCTTGATATGGGAGGCTGTGTGGGAAGGGAAACCGCTACCGCTCGTGGAGTCTTGTATGCTATCCGTGAAGCTGCTAAGGTAAAAAGAATCTCCTTGAGAGGTGCTACGTGCTACTTTTGCTGTACAGGGCTTTGGTAATGTCGGATATTTTGCGGCAACCTTCCTGGCAGAACAGGGAAGTAAACTCATTGCCGTAACCGACTCCAGCGGCGGCGCCTACAACCCCGGGGGTCTAAACCCTGAACTCCTTCTTAAACATAAGAGTGAAAACGGGTCTGTTAAAAACTTTCCCGGTAGCAAAGAAATTAATACTGTAGGGCTTTATACTCTTGATTGTGACATATTAGTTCCAGCTGCCCTGGAAAATCAGATTACGGCAGAAATAGCACAAAAAAATCAAAGCCAGGATTATTGGTGAAGGCGCTAACGGACCAACTACGCCTGAAGCAGACGAAATTCTTAAAGAAAAAGATGTTTTAGTAGTACCCGATATTTTGGCTAACAACTGTAAAAATACAGTTACCATGAGGGAGGCAGCTTTTATGTATGCTTTGCAACGCCTTGCTGAGACCATGAAAGTCCGGGGCTGGTGGGCTTAAAAGAAGTAAAAGTATAGAAGCCGTTAGGGAGGTTTTTAATAGTGATCTATGGCAACCATGGTAAATTGTTAAGGATAAACCTGGAAGAAAAAAATTTTGGGGTAGAGGAGATAAGTGAAAAAACGCTTAATGAAACAATTGGCGGAAAAGGGTTGGGGACTCACCTTCTTTTAAGAGAGGTGCATCCCCTGGTAGATCCTCTTTCCCCAGAAAACAAAATAATATTTACCACTGGACCGGCATGTGATACCCGTATCCCTGCCTCTTCCCGTTACGGAGTCTTCGCCAAGTCACCGCTTACAGGTATTTATGCCGAATCATATTCCGGGGGACATCTGGCTCCAGTAATGAAACGCGCAGGCTTTGATGCCATCATCCTGGAAGGGATATCCAATACTCCCGTTTACCTGCATATTAATCAAGACGGCGTTACCTTTCATGAAGCAGGGCACCTCTGGGGCCTGGAAAGCTACGAAACAGAGAATTGTATAAAAAAAGAGGTGGGAATCCGTAATGCCCAGGCCCTGGTAATCGGGCCCGCTGGAGAAAACCTCGTTAAATTTGCCTGTATTAAAAACAACTACTGGCGCAGTGCCGGACGTACCGGACTGGGTGCTGTTATGGGTTCCAAGAAAGTTAAGGGACTTATCTTCAGCGGTGATGCCAGGGCACGTTTGGCCGAATCGGCTCTCTTGAAAGAATATATATGTTCCCTTAAGGAAAAAGGTAAAGATAACGCTGCTGTAAAAGCATATTATAATTTCGGCACACCGATGATGGTGTCTATCTTAAATGAGGTGAACTCCTTTCCCAGCCGTTACTGGCACCGGGGAAATTCTGAGAACTGGCGCAATCTCAGTGCTGAGTACCTGAGAGACAACCTGGAGGTCCGCTCCAGAGCCTGTAGAAGCTGCTACATGGCCTGCGGAAAGTTAAGCCGGGTACTCAAAGGCCGCCACAAAGGGTTAACAATTGAAGGCCCGGAATACGAAACCATTTACGCTTTTGGAGGCCTTTGCTGCATCGACCAGTTGGAAGAAGTTGTTTACTTAAATGACCTTTGCGACCGTTTAGGTCTGGATACCATCAGTTCAGGTAACCTTGCTGCTTTTGCTATTGAAGCCGGCCTGGATGGAAAAATTAAAGGGGCCCCGGCTTATGGAGATGTAGACAGCATTGCTGAACTGATTAAAAAAATCAGTGCTCGCCAGGGATTAGGAGATATTTTAGCCGATGGTATTAAATCAGCCTCACAAAAATTGGGGTTGGAAGATATAGCCATCCATGTCAAGGGCATGGAACCAGCCGGTTATGATCCCCGTGTTTTAAAAGGAATGGGGCTGGCTTACGCTATATCGGATCGGGGTGCCTGTCACCTGCGTACCACTTTCTACAAACCGGAACTTAGTGGTATTATTTCTCCCCAGCAAATAGAAGGAAAAGCAGAACTCCTGATTGATTATGAAGATCGTGCCGTTCTTTTTGACTGTTTAATCTTTTGTCGTTTTTTCCGTGATCTTGTTACCTGGGATGATCTCTCCACTGTAATCGCTGCTACCACAGGGCAACAGCTGAACAAGGAACAGCTTCAAAAAATTGCTAACAATGTGGTTAGCTGGGCACGTATTTTTAATCTTAAAGCAGGAATTAGCAGAAAAGATGATACCTTGCCGCCTCGTTTTTTCCAGGAACCTTTAGATAGAGATGGAAACATTACCAGGGAAGAGCTGGATTACCTGGTTAATGATTATTACCGCCTTCGTGGCTGGGACAAAGAAGGAATTCCTTTACAATAGAGTAAAATCGGTAAATTCTATCTAAAAAGTTTTTTACCAAGGCGTCCCTAAAACGTTACTAAAAATAAGATTAGGATAGGGGGCGGTGGTTAACCGCCGACCCTCCTACACCACCGTACGTACCGTTCGGTATACGGCGGTTCATCAATCGATATTCAACACCCTCCGAGCTAAAAAATAAGCAGTTAATTCCTGGTAATTTTTTCACGGTCTATCTCGCACATTGAGGTAGATATCGGGTTCGAATCCTGCCAGTTTTAGGATCCGGGGTGCCTTGAAGCTCTTTGAGAAAGCCCGGCGGTAGGGGTTATCAGTTGTCATGACCAGAGCAGGGCAATTAGCAAAACATAAGCCAGGGCCTCGATGCGCCCGGTGTTTTTCAGGTAAATGGGACCGACAAAGAGCGGATCTTTGAGAAACTTAAAGGAAGTCTCCACGCTGCTTTGTGCCTTGTATTCTCTCAAAATATCGGCCGGGGTGTGCTCTTCTTTAAGGTTGGTAATAAGCACGAAACAGCTAAGTCGTTCTCTGGCCTGCTGCACTGCCCCTTCATCGAGGGAGCACTTAAGCTTGAGGCGGTACATGGTTTCCGAAGAGTTATTTCCCCCCGGCCGTCCCGGCTTGCGTTTCTCCTGAGCGATAACCTGCCCGGTGAGGTGGAAATATTCATCCCCGTGCTGTTTGGGGAACATCTTAAGGGCATTTATGGCATCGGGCTTACAGGCGAAGCTCTGCTTCTCAGTCTGACGTATGGCTTTTTCTAGAGTTTTTTCCCGGTTTGCTAGCTCTTTTTCCAGGGACTTCGCTTTCCGGCCGTCCAGCTTGGAAGAGTACACGACCAAAAAGCGGTAGCATTTTCCGTACAGTTCCCCGGTAAATTCCTGTACCCGGTAAAAGGCCGCATCCTTTTTCTCGGAAAAACATCCCAGAGCTTAAAAGCTACCCTTTTCCCAGGCTTTGTTCTTGAGCTCTTTTTCCAGGGCAAAGTTGCCAGGCAACCGGGAGATGAACTTAAGATCATACTTATCTATCTGCTGTAAATTATCTTCGGTGATTAAGGATGAATCGGCTACGTAAATAATGTCTTTTAAAATACCCGGTTTAAGAGTCTTAACCAGTTTTTCGATAAAGCTGAAATTCCAAGTCTTGTCGCTGGTATTACCGCTTTTGACCTCGGCCAGGACCGGTACTTTTTCCGGGGTAACGCTAAGACCATGTAAAAATTGTTTCAGATCGGGCCTTTTCTGTTTGCTGTGACCGTGGGTGATAATAAACTCGTTGCCATCGTCGTCTTCATAGGCGCCGTAGACGGAGATGGAGATGGTATCACTATGCAAATACTTTAGGGAGATCTGCTCGTGGCAGATGGCCCGCAGGCAAATGGTGGAGAAAACTTCCTGGGGTCCCCTGTCTGCCAGCTTATCCAGTGCCCGGGCCATGTTGTAGTCAGTTAAATCATCCAGGCTAATACCCCTGCCGAAAAGGTTCTCGATATCCATATGTTCATAGAACTCGTCCAGCTGATACAAAGGTTTTCGCCCGCCGAAGACGTTGATGACAAGTGCTTTGATCTGGGTTCCGGGTGACAGCCGACACTGCACCGGATCCCAACTCGATGGTCTGACCGATATCCAGCTGGTCGTAAAGCGCCGAGATTAAAGCTGCCGGCCCCGAATTGTAAATTTCGATTGGTTTTCCCCTCCCCTTTTTATCATACAACAGGAGGGAGAAAAGTACAAGGGAAAATATGGTAATTAGCGCTATTTATGAAAATTTTTTTCTCATATTCTATTTTCTAGCGAAACTATTGCATTTGGTAAAATTTAGGTTGTTGAATGTGAGTTATGAGAGAAAATACCTTTCTGGAAATCAACAACTTTGAAGCAGCCCAGGAATTATCGTATAAGATCCGGGTCGAAGACCTGCACAAGGTCCTGGATATCTTTGCTAGAAGATACTGCCCCGTTATTGAAAAGTACAGGCTCTCTTACCATTGGAGCATCATGCAGGTGGAATACGCCACCGGCATTATTTTCAAGAAGCAGGAAGACCTGAAACTGCTGTATGAA
>JAGVAS010000130.1 GCA_020060185.1 Desulfovibrio sp.
CAGAGGAATGTCCCCATGGTATGCATATTTACGTCCACGGCACTTCAGACCACAATAGTGTATAAAAATGCCGTGTTTGTTTCCAGAGGTCGTCGGAAGCTCGAGGTAAGTAGTAGAACTTGCCGAGCTGAACCCGGAACTCCGCTAACAGCAAACGCTACTCATAAAACCTGTCTGTGCGAACCCTTAAGCGAGCACCAACCTTCGCCACCTCATTTTCATATTAATTATAACATCATCATGGGATTAAAATCCACTGTTACCCTTATCTCTTCTCCTGTTTCTTTAGTAAAGTTCCAAACCACATCCCTGATAACTTCAGTATACTTCTGCAGGTTAATTCCTTTATAGATAAGATGGTAGCGAAAACGATCTTTGATTTTCAAAAGAGGGGCCGGTGAAGGACCCAGTAGTTCCGCTTCCCCCTGCCCGGAAGAGGATAAACTCTCCGCCAATCTATTTTTTAATTTTTCAGCGAAATCCCTGGCTTTTGTCTCCAGGGGTGAACTGCAGTTGATCAGGATTATTTCTGAAAATGGCGGGTACAAAAGAAGCTCACGCCTCTTAAACTCTTCCTGTAAAAAATTCATGTAGTTATGCGCTGCCGCAGCTTTAATACTGTAATGCCAGGGGGTAAAAGTCTGAATGATAACACGTCCCTCCTGCTCACCTCTTCCCGCCCGTCCGGCCGCCTGGCACAATAACTGGAAAGTTCGCTCCCCGGCACGAAAATCCGGAAGGTGCAGGGTAATATCAGCCGCTACTATGCCTACTAAAGTTACACCTGGAAAATCAAAGCCCTTGGCAATCATTTGGGTTCCAATTAAAATAGAAGCTTTTTTTTCTTTAAAGGTGCTCCATATCCTGGCATAAGCTCTCCTGTCGATAGTGGTATCACTATCCATACTGATAACTTCGATCTCTGGAAAAATTCTCTTTACTTCTTTTTCCACCCTTTGGGTTCCCAATCCGAAATTACGAATATAGCGGCTGTTACACTTAGGACAAAAGTCGACAATTGCTCTTTTATAACCACAATAATGGCACTGCAGGTGTTCCGGCGATGAATGGTAAGTAAGGGAAACGTCACAGGAAGGGCATTGAATAACCAGCCCGCACTGCCGGCAGAGCTGGAAGCTGGAAAAGCCGCGACGGTTAAGAAAAAGCATAATCTGCTCCCCACGGGAAAGAGTTTTTTCCATGGCTCTCCTTAAGGACCTGCTGAAAATGCTCCAGTTTTTAGCATTAAATTCCCGGCGCATGTCCACTACTTCTACAGAGGGAAGCAGACGTCCTCCTGCCCTCTCAGTAAGTGTAATCAACTTTACCTTTTGTTCCTTCGTCTCCAGAAAGGTTTCCAGCGAAGGAGTGGCGCTTCCCATCAACAAAACAGAACCGTGATAAGCAGCTCTCCATTTGGCCACGTCTTTGGTATGATAGCGGGGTGAATCAGATTGCTTGTACGTATTTTCATGCTCTTCATCCATTATAATCAGCCCGATGTTCCTTATAGGGGCAAAAACAGCCGATCGGGCACCAAGGACGACCAGGGCTTCCCCCCTTCTTACCCGCAGCCACTGATCATATCTTTCCCCCGGGGAAAGGCTGCTATGTAACAAGGCAAACCGGCCCGGGAAACGCATTCTTAATTGTTCTATCACCTGGGGTGTAAGCGCTATTTCCGGTACAAGGAATAAAACAGTCCGGCCCTGTTTTATGACTTCTTCGGCCGCTCGCAAATAAAGTTCCGTCTTTCCGCTTCCCGTAATACCGTAAATTAAAAATTGTTTTTGTTCACCGGTAAAGCCTTTTTTTATTTCCTCCCAGGCAGTTTCCTGTTCACCTGTTAAAGACAGTATCTCATTGCGGCTGCCCTGTTCCAGGGTCTCCTCCCATGGAAAGCGTTCACAGGGAACCATTTCCATCTTTATCAATCCCCTGTTTGTTAAAGAAGCCAGGCTCTGGCGCCCAGCTCCCGTTTTTTCTTTAAGCTCCGTCCAGGGCAGGCCTTCTTTTGCTAAAGCTAAATGTTCCAGAATTAGAGCCTGGCGGAAAGCTTTGGACTTTAACCTAGCACTTTCCTCCAGCAAACTGCTTTCCGGAAGAAGTGGCAACACATATTCCACATACCCGGTTTTTACCCTGTCTCCGGCCGGAGGCAGGCAAAGGCGGATGGCTTCTATCCAGCGGCTGAAAAATCTCCTGGAAAGCCAGTAACTAAGTTCAACAAATTCCGGCAGCAAAATTGGGAAAGAATCCTGCACATTTAAAATTTCCCGGGGATTTTCAATTACAGCCTCCTGATCAAGGGCCACTACATAGGCAGCCATTTGCCGGGAACGAAAAGGGACTAATACCCGGGAGCCTATTTTAACTTTACTGCACAAATGTGAAGGAACAGAGTACTGGAAGGGCCTGTCCACAGCATTACTGACCAAATCCAAAATAACCCGTGCATACAACTCGTCCGCCACTCTGGAACACCCCTGCCTTCTTGAAAAGTTCCCCGAAAACTATTTCATTAAGAAAAATATTATAATATAATAATACAGTATAAAAAGAAAATTAAAAAGGAGTTAACATGTTTGTACAGTCCAGAGTAATACGTATCCTTTGGCAAAATTTAAACTGGATCATTATTGCCCTGCTTTTCTTTTTGCTCGGAATTTTCGTTTCGGCATTTGCTTTTGGAAATGAAAAATTCTTTCTGACAGAACTTACGGAAAGCCAGCAATATTTCTTAAAAGAAATGGCGGACGTAATTTTTTCCGGCTCTCCCTTGAAAGGGATAACACTTCTCTTTATCAACAATCTTTTTGCCTCCTTGCAAATGATGCTGCTCGGGGTACTCCTGGGTATCCCCCCGTTATTAGGCCTCTTTACCAACGGGGCCTTGCTGGGCAGCCTCATTATTGGACTGGGGCATGAAGGTGTTTCCGCTCTTACTTTTATGTCGGTAGGGGTACTGCCTCACGGGCTTTTTGAGTTGCCGGCATTTTTAATAAGTGCAGCCTTCGGGCTTAAAATGGGTTTTCACCTGGTCTTTCCCCTTCCGCAAAAAAAACGGGGTGAAAGTCTGGGGCTTATCTGGCGTGAATTTTTTGCAGTTTTTCCCCTGATAATATACCTTCTCTTTATCGCTTCGATTATCGAAGTAATCCTGACTCCCCTGCTGGTTAAACTATTGATTAACGCCTGAGATTATTAAAAAGCATAAAAAAAGAGGTTATTCAACCTCGATAATCTTGTTTATGAATTCTTCTGTTTTATAGGTAGCCTCATCTTTATATGTTACCACGCCTTCCGGAGCAACACATGCAGCTATGTAATTAAAAAATATTTGTTTTTTAATCATTTTTTCTGCCTCTATAATTCTTCTTGGTGAATCGGCCGCCATCCTCCACCAAAAGGCCAACCAATAGTGAAGTAATCAACTTCTCGATTTAATGAAGTAAACTGAGGGTCTAAACAATAGAAAAAGTTGTGCTTGCATATGTTTTTATTTTTTCCCGTTTTCATTTTGACGTATTTCTAATAGTTGTGTTGTAGTAAACGTCTTTACAACTATTTTTTCATTAGAAGCTTTATTTAAATAAGCCTCTAGTTTAATAATTTCTTTATCCATAAGGTGTCCCCTTAAATATCCACCATGAGCCCCCTGATACGTCCCAAGATGAGGTGAGCCAGTTCATACTTGGTCATGAGGGGAAGTTCCTCCACACGCCCGTCCCTGTAGAGCAAGCTAACTTTATTTGTCTCCTGAGCAAAACCTGCACCTTCCCGGGTAAGATCATTGGCTACAATAAGGTCCAGGTTTTTAGCTGCAAGCTTTTTATGGGCATTGTCCTGGAGATTTTCAGTTTCTGCCGCAAAACCAACCAAAAAGCGGGTTCCTTTTCTGGAACCCAGTTCCTGCAAAATATCAGGGTTGCGAACAAGCCTGATAGACAGGTCGCCGCTCTTTTTTATTTTTTGGGCATAAGTTTCCTCCGGCCTGTAATCGGCCACGGCAGCTGTTTTAATAATGACATCAGCCAGAGAGAATTTGTCCATTACAAGAGCATACATCTCCCTGGCAGACTCTACAGGGTAAAAATCGACCCCTGGCGGCGGCTCCAGGGCTGTTGGACCGCTAATTAAGAGGACACGGGCGCCTCTTTCCCTGGCTGCCCGGGCGAGTGCATATCCCATGCGCCCGCTGGAATGGTTGCTAAAAAAGCGAACCGGGTCCAGAGGCTCCCTGGTGGGACCGGCAGTAACCAGGACGGTTAACCCGCTGTAATCTGCCCGTGCCGAAAGTTTGTCCTTAATTAACAGCAAAAGCTGCCCTGGTTCGACCATACGGCCTTCCCCAACGTCACCGCAAGCCAGAACACCTGCCAGGGGATCTGCAAAAATATAGCCTCTCTGGCGCAAAAGTTTAATATTGTCCCTTACAGCAGGGTTATGAAACATGGCGGTGTTCATTGATGGTGCCAGGATAACCGGGCGAACTTGCAGGTCAACGGCTAAAAGGACCGTGGAAAGAAGATCATCAGCAATACCGGAAGCAATCTTACCTAAAAAATTGGCCGTTGCCGGAGCCACCACAACCATATCCGGTTCACGAGCAAGATCTATATGAACCGTCGCCGACCCATAGGAGGGATTAAAAAGCGAACTGTAAACAGGGCGCCCTGTAAGAGTCCTCATCGTAAGGGGCGTAATAAAAGCTTCTGCATTAGCAGTCATAACTACCTGTACGGCTGCGCCTTCTTTGATAAGCAGCCTTGCCAGTTCAGCGCTTTTATAGGCAGCTATTCCTCCTGTGATGCCCAGAAGAATCGTTTTATCCTTCAGCATAATCTTACACCACTTTTTTTAGTTAAAAACATTCATTTAATACCGTTTTTGGTTCTCTCAAAGGATATCCTTCCCGAAGAAATATCTTCCAGCGCGGAAGTTACCTCCTTAAAGGTACTCGAATCATCTCTGGCCACCTGGCCTTCACGAAGCTGGCGCGCCCTTTTGGCCGCCAGGATCACCAGGGAATACCTGCTATCAATATTTTTAAGCATTTCATCAATGGAAGGATAGATCACCTTTATCACCTTCCTTAAAAAAACCTGGATAAAATATCCCCGTCTTTTTTGATACGGCATTTTTCTGCTAAAATGATGGCTTCAATATTTTTAACCGCATCGGGCACATTTTCGTTAAAAACGGCATAATCATATTTCCAGATCTCTTCTAGCTCCTGGTAAGCGGCAGCAAATCTTTGTTTTATTACCTCCGGGCTGTCTGTTCCTCTCCCCTGAATGCGTTTCCACAATTCTTCCATGGAAGGAGGCAATAAAAAAATAAATACCGCCTCTTTGGAATTCCGGCGAATTTGCTTTGCCCCCTGGGTATCTATCTCCAGAATAACATCAAGCCCCTTATCGAGTTTTTCCTCTACCTGCTGTCGAAGAGTACCGTAGTAGTTGCCGTATACCCTGGCCCATTCCAGAAAAGCGCCTTGCTCGATAAGTTCCCGAAATTTTTCTTCAGATAAAAAGTAATAGCTTTCCTGATCTCTTTCCCCCTGCCGGGGAGAACGGCTAGTTGCAGAGATAGAACAATATAAGTTCGGGTTTTGCTGGCAAAGATTCCGGCAAACAGTACCCTTACCAGCACCGGAAGGGCCGGATATTACTATTAAGACCCCCTTATCCATAGCATTCCTCCAAATTTTTCCTTCTTATATTTTGGAGTTGCTTTCTTCTGCAACAGGTTCCTTACTCTGCAGGCGATGCTTTACCGTCTCCGGCTGTACCGCAGAAAGAATTACATGACCGCTGTCTGCAATAATAACTGCACGCGTTCTCCTGCCATAGGTAGCATCAACCAGCATTCCCCTGTCCCGAGCTTCTCCAATTATCCGTTTAATAGGAGCGGATTCAGGGCTGACAATAGCAATAATACGATTTGCAGAAACAATATTTCCAAAGCCGATGTTTATTAGTTTAATATTCATCTTAACCTGATCCCCGGGATTTATGATCTTACCCTGAAATTTATAAAACTAGAATCAGGCCTTGCACCTCCTTTTTTGAATTTTATTATATCCTGCCGAAGCAGGAGGAATACCGAATCCAAAACTATTCTATATTTTGTACCTGTTCCCTTATTTTTTCGATTTCACTTTTGGCTTCCACAATAAGGTGTAAAATTTCCAGATCGCTGCTTTTGGAAGCTATGGTATTGACTTCCCTGTTCATCTCCTGCAAGAGAAAATCCAGTTTGCGCCCCATTACTCCATCATTCTGTATTTCCTTGCTGAAGGTCTGCAAATGGCTTTTCATGCGGACTATTTCTTCGTCAATGTTACATCTTTCCGCAAAAAAGGCTATTTCCGTAAAAAAACGTTGCCTGTCGTATTCTCTGCCATCATGCAACTCATCCAGGCGGGCACTCAGCTTTTTCTGGTACTCTTCCAGAAAACGGGGACCCCTCTCCTTAATCTTATCGGTGAGCCTTTCGAGCTCTTGCACCCTGCTGATAATATCCAGCCTTAACCTGTTTCCCTCTTCTGTTCTCTGTTGAATCAGCGCGGATATAGCGCTGGAAACAGCACCTTCCAAAACCGGTGCAAGTAAATCCAGGTCTATTACATTTTTTTCTAAATACAAAACCTCTGGAAAGAGTGCCAGCTCCTCCGCAGTCAACTCTTTTTGCAGCAGGTTAAAAGAAGCACGCAGTTTCTGCAAGCATTGGAAATAAGATATAGCCAGTTCTTCATCCACAATCACGTTTTTACCCTTTCCCCGTGTTGTTTCCAGCGTTACAAAGACCTCAACCCTTCCCCTTGATATTTTCTCCAACAACATCCGCCTGATTTTATCTTCCAGAGGCAGTAAATCCCTGGAGGCCCTTATTACCAGATCAAAGTGGCGATGGTTAACAGCTTTTATTTCCACAATAAAGCGAAAACCATCCAGACACTCCTCTCCTCTTCCATATCCTGTCATACTTTTTACCAAGACTATTCCCCTTTTACTCTACCAGTATATAAGCGTGTTCTATTTCTATTTACCCCTATTTTATCATAAAAATATGCATAATCAAGCTAAAAAGCAGTCCATTGCGAAAATTAAAGGGATTATAAGATATTCAACCCCCTGTTATTCGGCGGAGGATTTTAGTTGGGAAGGAAAACTAGGGGACTTTCTTTTTTCTTCTTCCTTTTTTCTTCTTCCGAAAAAGAGGCTGAAAACGTAGGGAATAGCAGAGGCTACAAAGATTATTAACCAATCGTCAACTCGCAGGGGATAGGTTTGGAATACCCCCTGCAGGAAGGGATGGTAGATAATAACAAGTAAAAGAAAAAAGGAAACGACAACTGCTGCCATCAGCATCAGGTTACGCATTATGCCTGTTTCAAAAATAGACAGGTACTCAGAACGGCATTCAAAGACATGTAAAAGCTGTGTCACAATAAGTGTAGAAAGAGCCATAGTCTGAGCATAGACAAGTAATGACGAACCCAGATAGGCCAGGGCAAAAACAACTATTGAAGTGACCCCGATGACGATTCCCCGGGTTAATATCTTTTTCCACAGCCCCCTGCTAAATACCCCCTCCCGTGGTGAACGCGGCGGTCTGGACATAACATCTTTTTCCGGAGGATCCACCCCGAGAGCCATTGCCGGCAGGCCGTCTGTAACAAGATTAACCCAGAGGATCTGAATGGGACGTAAAGGAAAGGGCAACCCGCACAACATCGCCAGCAACATCGTTAATATCTCACCCAGGTTGCAACCCAGCAGAAACCTGATAAACTTGCGGATATTATCATAAATGCTGCGTCCCTCCTCCACCGCCGCCACAATAGTTCTAAAATTGTCATCGGCTAAAACAAGAGAAGCCGCCTCCTTGGTAACTTCCGTTCCCGCCAAACCCATAGCTATGCCTATATCCGCCTCTTTTACGGCAGGTGCATCGTTTACACCATCCCCGGTCATAGCTACAATATGCCCCCTGGCTTTTAAGCAGCGAACTATGCGCAGTTTGTGTTCGGGATTGACCCTGGCAAAAACATATAAGTTTTCCATACGCCTGTAAAGATCGTTATCATCCATATTGTCCAGTTCATCACCTGTAACAACCTCCCCGCCGGGCTTGAGAATACCTGTTTTCCGTGCTATTGCTACAGCCGTGTTGCGGTGATCTCCGGTAATCATCATAATACGGATCCCGGCCTCCTTACAGCTCTGTATGGCTTTTAATGCTGCAGGCCGGGGAGGATCGATCATTCCGAAAAACCCCACGAAAATAAGATCCTTCTCCAAATCTTTTAACTCCTGGGAAGTGGAATAATCCGGTAGCGGCCTGTAGGCAACCGCCAGTGTTCTTAAAGCTCCGGCAGCCATGATCCCTACCTGTGCCAGGATTTTCTGACGATAGCTTTCATTTAAAGGCTTTACAGTACCGCCTTCCAAAACAAAAGAAGACACCTCCAGCAACCGTTCCGGCGCCCCCTTGACAAAAACAGATATTTCCCCATCTTTCCGGAAGACCACCGACATACTTTTTCTCCCGGAACTAAAAGGGTACTCTTTTATCCTCTGGTAGCCCTGCTCAAGCTTTTCCTTCCAGATACCAGCTTTGGCAGCACAGATTAAGAGAGCGCCTTCCGTAGGGTTTCCCTGTATTTTACCATTAGCAGAATAAGCCTTGCTGATAAACTTTTTTTCATTTTGCCGGAGGGAAGCATTATTACACAGGGAGGCAATAACCAGCATCCTGTATAAATGGGGTTCCTCGCAGGCATTAACCTTTTTATGCCCCAGATATACCCCTCCCTGCAATTCGTAACCCTCTCCCTCCACATCAAAAAAATGGCCGTTGGTATAAATACTTTTAACAGTCATTTTGTTCTGTGTAATGGTGCCGGTTTTATCGGAACAAATAACAGTAGCACATCCCAGAGTTTCGACAGCCGGAAGGCGGCGGACTATAGCTCTGCGCCTCACCATGCGCTGGACACCCAGGGCCAGGGAAATGGTAACAATGGCCGGAAGTCCTTCGGGTATAGCTGCAACAGCCAGCGATATTCCGGCCATAAACATATGGTATATTTCCTCTCCCCTCCATAAACCTAAAACAACTACGAATAAACAGAGCAGAAGGCAAGCCATAACAAGGAATTTCCCCAGCTTTGCCAGGCGCCTTTGTAACG
Organism: Desulfovibrio sp.; assembly: GCA_020060185.1. GTDB lineage: Bacteria > Bacillota > Dethiobacteria > DTU022 > UBA8154 > UBA9862. Next base: position 9,200 of record JAGVAS010000130.1, read on the forward strand.
GGGTTTTATTAACTTCAACCTCCTGGATCAACGAAGCAATATGGCCCATTTCCGCTTCCATACCCGTGGCCACAGCAACACCCCGCCCTGTTCCGTTTATAACCAGGGTTCCGCTAAAAACCATATTCCTGGTATCCCCCGGAGAAGAAGGCACAGAGCTTAACGTTACCACTTCTTTCTCTACCGCGGTTGATTCTCCCGTCAGTGGAGATTCATCGACCATCAGGCTATCGGCATAAATGAGCCTGATATCTGCACAGACACGATCACCGGCCTCTAAAGAAATAATATCCCCGGGGACTACTTCTTCAGCCGGAACTTCCTTTAGATTCCCTTCTCTTATAACCCTGCCTCTGGGTGCAGAAAGCTGCTTTAAGGCGGCAAAGGAACGCTCCGCTTTATATTCCTGAATAAAACCCAGGATGGCATTAAAAATAACGATAACAATAATAGTCAGGGCATCGCTGTATTCCTGAAGAAGTCCCGAGATTAACGTAACGCCAAGGAGCACCAGGACCATAAAGTCCCTGAACTGGTCAAGAAAGATTTCTACCAGATTTTTTTGCTTTTTTTCATGAATGGAATTATTACCCCATTGCTTCAACCGCTGGCGTGCTTCATGGTCCGCAAGCCCCTGATCGGGTTGAACCTGGAAATGTTTATAAATCTCCTTAATAGAAGAAAGGGCCCATAATCTGGATTTCTTCATTTTTCTCCCCAGTTCTGTGTATTTTTGGGACGGCTTAAAGAAGCCAAAATCCCATCTTATTCATATTCCTGCGTGCAAAAAAAAAGAACCTGTCTCTCACTAAGAAAAGGTGGCGAAGGCTGGCGCTCGCCTAAGGGTTCGCACAGACAGGTTCTGCAGCTCAGCTCAGGCCTTCGATTGGCCTTCCCGGCAGAGCTCACCTCCATGTTCGCGCTGTCCGGCGGCGGACTTCCATGTCCGCCGGGCCATCTCAGGCCGTCGCTTCGCTGAACCTGTTCGCTATGCTGCACATATCGCTCGCCACAACCTTACGCCACCTTGTGGGATATAGAACGTATTCTGAAATTGGCTATTTTACCATTGTTGTAACTTAGTTAGGAGATAAAATCACGCTGCCAGTGTTAGGGCAGAGCTCCCGTCCATAGTCGCCTGCCGGCGTCTGGCCCCCATGCCAGACGGGCTGCTTCCAGCCAGCACTTTGCCAAGAGCTTTTAGCCATTCGAACAATTCACTCCTCATGCAGCGCTGCCCCACATCAGGGCTCCGGCAGGGGTCTCCCCGAGAAAGCTCCTTTCCAAAACAAAGGGGGTTAAAGATGTTTGCTTTTTCCAGTTATTAAAGCTATACTTATTACGTGAATGGAGGAAAGAAGATGGCATTTGACGCTTTTGTCCTGAGCGCAGTTGCCCGGGAGATAGAAGAAAAGCTCATCAAAACTGGTGCCCGTTTAAACAGGATTTACCAGTTAAACCCTACTGATATGCTCCTGTACTTCAAAGGAGAACAAGAGGTACAGCCACTTTTCCTTTCCATCCACGCCCTAAGGGGAAGGCTTAACTTTACTAACCGCCATTACAGCCACCCGCCCACTCCGCCGCCTTTCTGCATGCTGGCACGCAAGCATTTGGGCAACGGGGTTCTTATTTCTCTCGAACAGCCTCCCCTGGAAAGGGTTCTTTACTTGAATTTTGCAGTTATCAATGAAAACGGAAAGAAAGTGGAAAAAACCCTGGTAGCGGAAATAATGGGACGCCACAGCAACGTTATACTGCTGGACAGTCCCGGTGAAAAAAGAGAACGGGTAATCCTCGGGGTTTTAAAACCTGTACCCCCTTCCATAAACCGTATCAGAACTCTTTTGGCTCATAATACTTACTTTCCGCCCCCTCCACAGGAAAAGCTACACCCTTACGCGCTGGATTATGAGCATTTCCACCAGGAAATCGTCAGGCTTCAGGGCCAACCCACGGCCAGGGCTCTCCTGGAAAACCTGCAGGGATTAAGCCCTTTCCTGGCAGAAGAGATTGCCGCCAGGGCAAAATCCCCGATTATTACCGTCGAGGCAACCGGACCTCTCTGGCAAAAGCTGCAGGAGATTATACAAATTTATGCTGAAAAAAAATGGGAGCCTACGCTCCTGTACGATAAGGAGAAAAAACCCCTTGATTTTACGGTTATTAAACCGCTGCAGCCTGCCGGGGGTTACTGCCGTTCATTTGCTTCCATAAGCAGCCTCCTGGACGAATTCTACGAATACAAAGAAAAAGAAGAGGAAAAACAAAGCTTATATTCTTTCCTCTCCCGTCATGTGGAGCAAACCCTCAAAAAGATCCGGAAAAAAGAAAAAAACCAGCTCTTAGAACTTGAAATGGCTGGGAAAGCTGATTATTACCGCCATTGCGGGGAGCTTATTCTCATGAATTTAAAGCAAATTCCCGAAAAGTCCCACGAGGTTTATCTGGATAACATCTTCCTGGAACAAAGTGAAAAGATGAAAATAACCCTTGATCCTCAAATATCACCGTCATTAAACGCCCAGCGCTATTTTAGAAAATATCGCAAAGCACGCCAGGGAGAAAAGAAAATAACAGAGAATCTGAAACAGACGCGCAGCGAAATCGCTTACTTGGAAAGTGTCCTCTTTTCCCTGCAAAAAGCTGATTTGCAGACTCTAAGGGAAATAAGAGACGAGCTGGAGGAAACCGGTTATTTGCCTCCTCCTCAAAAACCTTATTATCCTAAAAAAACTTTTTCTTTCAACCCTCTTAAGTTCATTTCTTCCGAGGGGGAAGAAATATTTGTGGGGCGTAATAACCGTCAAAACGAATACCTGGTGCAGCGTTTTGCTGCAAAGACGGAATTATGGTTTCATGTTAAAGATATGCCCGGAGCACATGTTATTGTCAGGTCAGATCTTCCCCATGAAAATACCATAAAAGAAGCTGCCCTCCTCGCAGCATATTTTAGCCGTGGTGCCCATTCCTCAAACGTTCCGGTAGATTATACGCTGGTCAAAAATGTCCGGCGCCTTTCCGGGGGGAAGCCTGGAATGGTAACCTACAGCAATTACAAGACGCTTTACGTCACACCCGACAAGAAAACCCTGGGTGTCCTTCTGGCACAATATCAGCCAGACAGGGGGAAAAATGCCTGACAGATTACCTGCCCTCAAACTCCATTTCCTCAACAATCAGGACTTCTTCATTTGAATCCACTTCAGACAGACAGACGGCAATGCTTTCACTGCTGCTGGTTGGAACATTTTTGCCGACGAAATCCGGCCTGATGGGCAGCTCCCGGTGGCCCCGGTCAATTAGTACTGCAAGCTGGATTAAACGAGGTCTCCCCCTATCCATGAGGGCCTCCATGGCAGCTCTTACGGAGCGGCCTGTATAAAGGACATCGTCTACGAGAACAAGTATTTTACCGGTAACTTCAAAAGGAAGAGAAGCAGCTTCGGCCCTGGCCCCGGGAATATCCTCCACCTGGCGGTCATCCCGGTAGGGTGTAATATCCAGCAGGCCAACAGGAGGCCTGATGTTTTCAATTTTTTTGATAAGATCAGCCAGCCGGTGGGCCAGGGGGCCTCCCCTCCTTTTGATGCCCACTAAAACCACATCATCTGTTCCCTTGTTTCGCTCCACGATTTCATGGGCAATTCGAGTCAAAGCCCGCTGTATTCCCTTAGCATCCATAATTTGTCTTTTAAAACGAGCCATTGTCTTCCTCCAGGTTTAAGATATTGAAAAAATCCTCGCCCGGTTCTACAGTAAATTCCAAATATTTCAGGTTGCGGGGATGTTCAAAACCAAGTTTCCTGGCGTGTAGAAACTGTCCGAATTTTTTATAGGGTGAACGTTTCGGTCCATAAAGAGGGTCTCCTACAACGGGACAACCGATATAGGCCAGGTGAACCCTGATTTGGTGCGTACGCCCCGTTTCCAGCCTTAAAGAAAGAAGGTAAAAAGAGCCTACCTTGCCCAGGACTTTATAATGAGTCACCGCCCGGCGCCCCTTACCATTTTCTCTTACAGCAAACTTTTTGCGATCCCAGCTATCTCTCCCCAGGGGGGCATCAATAGTTCCTCTTTCCAGTGGAGGGAGACCATGAACAATGGCCCGGTATTCCCTTTTCATTTTCCTGTCTTTAAGCTGTGAAGTCAGGCTCCTGAAAGCCATTTCATTTTTGGCCACCACTAAAAGCCCGGAAGTGTCCTTGTCCAAACGGTGGACAATCCCTGGTCTGATTTTGTCCCCGATGGCGATAAGGTCTTCACAGTGGGCCAGCAAAGCGTTTACCAGGGTGCCCTGGTAATGTCCGGCAGCAGGATGTACAACCATTCCTTTAGGTTTGTTAACTACCAGGAGATCGCTATCCTCATAGACTATTTCCAGGGGGATATCCTCAGGTTCAGCATCCATTACTTCCGGAGACGGAATATGAACTTCAACATTCTGGCCCTCTTTAACCCGGTAGCCGGCTTTAATCTGTCTCTCTCCGTCGATATAAACATTTCCCCCGAGGCACAACTTCTGTAAAAACGACCGGGACAAAGACCTCTCCCTGGAAGTCAAAAAAAGGTCAAGACGCCTGCCCTCTTCGCCGGTCTTTACCGTATAAAATTTCTTTTCCATAAACCCTTTCCTTCACCTTTTACTACCGGAAAAAAACGCGGTGCTGCACAAAAGGCTTAGAAACAGCAGAATAACGCCCAAAACTATAGCTGTATCAGCCAGGTTGAACACAGGCCAGAAGCGAAAATCCAAAAAGTCAATAACATAACCCGTTCTCAGGCGATCAACAAGGTTCCCCGCCGCCCCGCCAAGCTGCAGTGCCAGCGCCAGGCGGAACAAAGCATAACGGCTATCTAAAAAATGGCCGCTGAAGACAATAAGCAAAATCATCAGAAGAGTAATGACTATAAAAAAAGGAGTTTTATAGGCTAATATACCAAAAGCGGCACCGGGATTACGAACGTAAGTCAGGTGAAAGATATTGGGAATAAAAGCCCAGGTTTCACCCGGGACAAATTTCCGGACAACCCACAGCTTGCTAAGCTGGTCTGCAGAGAAAACCAGTACAGCAACAATAAAAAAAGCAGTACTGGAAAACCGCAGTTTTTTCAGCCAGTCACCTTTAATTAAGGAGCATGGAAAGGAAAAGACTGTTTTTCCTGTCTCAACTTCTTTTTCTCCCCCCAGTATTGTCTTCCTCCTTTTCATTCTCTTTCTCTCTCCAATTCTTTCTGGTTGATGGGAATTTATCCATTCTGTCTACAATCCCTATGTTTTCTTCGGATTCCACAAAGGCGGGATTATCAGGATCTCCAGGCACATCTTGGGGAGAATCAGCCGTTCCATAGCGGGCTACCTCCTGCCAGGCATCTTCACCATCATATCCTGTATAATCCTTTCCGTCCATGAAAGAACGCTGGAAAGGAGGATAAAGGACAAGCTCCTCCACAGGGCGTTCATCCCCCTCTTCTTTGCCTTGTTCCTCCCTTAACTTCTTGCAATTTACGCAGTAGCGGGCATATGGAAGGGCCTCCAGGCGTTCTTTTTCAATTTGATGCCCGCAACTCAGGCACAGGCCAAAACTGCCATCAGCAATTCTCTCCAGGGCCATATTAATATCTTGCAGGGTTCTCAGGCGCAGTTCATGAAGGGATAAGTCCTTGGAACGCTCGAAAAGCTCTGAACCCATGTCCGCAGGATGGTTATCGATCATGGAAAGCTCCTCCGTGCTGTCTCTTAAGGAGGCATGCTTTCCCATACCCTCCTGGGCCATGAATTTTAACAATCCTTCCTTCTCTTCCTGCAGCAAGCGGATAAAATGATTAAAGTCCAACTCCGACATATTCAACCTCATTTCCTTAGGAATTTTACAAATAGGTCAGCACGATGCGCACCAGTTCGGCAATAAAGTCACCGATTAAGGGCAGGTTTAAGACTACCAGCCTCTGCAAGATATAAAGGACAAGGGCACCGAGGATGGTCATCCCCAGGGCTATGCCAAATCCCCTGACAAGCCCTCCTACAAAATTAACCATTAAATAACGGCGGGGATTGTTTAGCAGTTCCAGGTAGTCAGCTATATTAAATTTTTCCAGCTGCTGGGATAACTCTACTATTTTATCCATAAGCTTTAGCTGGCCTTCCTGTTGGACATCGTTACTGTGCCTTTCATCCATTTAACGAATATCTCCTGGATCCCCCGTAACTGTTCAGTCTAAGGTCAAAAGTCCAAGGTCAAAAGTCACCTAACCGCCACGACCTTTTCGGTCACAAAAACGGATGAAAATGACCTTTTTAAGAAACCGTATTGTGTCCCGCAAAGGTGGCGCAAGGTTGTGGCTCGCGACTTGTGCAAGCGAAGTAAAAAGTTCACGGTGAAGCGAGGGTTGGAGACGACCCAGCTGATAGGACGTCAGCTGCCGGCAGACAACCATGGATGGGAGTTCTGCCGGGGAGGTCGTCGGAGGCCCGAGTTGAACCGTAGAACGATCTCAAGCTGAACCCGGAGCGAGCACCAACCTTCGCCACCCCATTTTCATATGAATAATTACTATTATCCCCAAATGAACACTATTAAATCGTTTACGGGTTATCCGAAATTTTACCTCCACCCTTTAAGAATTTCACTACAGCGGGAACATACTTCCCCGTACTCTTTGTCTTCGCCCACCGTAGGGGAATATACCCAGCAGCGCTGGCACTTTTCACCTGCTGCTTTGTAAACCTTTATTCGCAATTTCAGCCCTTGAGCCGCTACAGAATCATCGCCTGCCCTAACACCGGGTTCATGCAGGCGGCAGGAAGAAACAATGAGAATAACGGGAAGAAGGTAATTATAACCCGCTAGTTTTGCATAGAGCTCTTCATCCGGGTAAAGCTCTACAGCCGCTTGTAAAGAAGAACCGATCACCTTCTCCCGCCTTGCCGCTTCAAGAATACGGTTAACTTCTTCTCTCAGCTGGAGCATTACCTCCCAGCGGGCTGCCAGTTCTTCATCCTCGTAAAAAGCAGGTAATTCGGGCCATGTGGCCAGCATCGCACTTTCTTCCTTTTTGAAAGGTATATAAGACCATATTTCCTCTGCCGTAAAAGAAAGGACTGGCGAAATCAACAGGGTAAGGGTATGCAGGATCTCCGCCAGGACTGTCTGGGCAGCCCTGCGGGAAGGGGAATCCTTGTCGAGCACATAAAGGCGATCTTTAATAATATCCAGGTAAAAGTTGCTCATGTCCACCACCGCGAAATTATGAACGGCATGAAATACCTGGTGGTATTCATAGTTGTCAAAAGCCAGGGTTGTTTTCTGAACCAGTTTATATAAACGATGCAAGGCCCAGCGATCTATTTCTTCAAGCTGGCTGTACTCAATGCTGTTATCTTCCGGGTGAAAATCGTAGCAGTTCCCCAAAAGAAAACGGCAGGTGTTGCGTATTTTACGATAAATCTCCGAAAGCTGTTTCAGTATGTCCTTGGAAAGGTGAACATCGCTGGTAAAATCTGCACTGGAAACCCAGAGGCGTAAAATATCAGCGCCGTAATTCTTGATGATATCCTCCGGGACAATAACGTTCCCCAGGGACTTGGACATTTTCCTGCCCTCGCCATCCACAACCCACCCATGGCTCAAAACACTACGGTATGGAGGCTCCCCCTTTGTAGCCACAGCCGTCAGTAGGGAAGACTGGAACCAGCCGCGAAACTGGTCGCTTCCCTCCAGGTAAAGATCCGCCGGCCAGTTAAGCCCCCCCCTGTTATTCAGCACCGCTTCATGACTTGAACCAGAATCAAACCAGACGTCCATAATATCCTGTTCCTTGCGGAACTCCCCTTTTCCACAGGCAGGACAGGCAGTATTACGTGCTAAAATTTCCCCGGCCCCGTATTTAAACCAGGCATCGGAGCCCTCTTTCCGGAACAGTTCCTGGACAGCCGCTATGCTTTCAGGAGTCAAAAGAGGTTCACCGCATTCCAGGCAGTAAAATACCGGTATCGGTACTCCCCAGACCCGCTGGCGCGAGATGCACCAGTCATGGCGATCAGCGATCATATTAACCATACGGCCCTCACCCCAGGACGGAATCCACTTGACTTCTTTCACAGCTCTTAAAGCATCTTCCCGAAAGCGCTGGATAGAAGCGAACCACTGTTCCGTAGCCCGGAAGATAACTTCCTTCTTGCAGCGCCAGCAATGGGGATACTGGTGAGTTATAAAGGAAAGATGCAAAAGGGCTTTTTCCCTTTCCAGTGCGTTTATAACAGCCTTGTTCCCCTCATCGTAGCGCAAACCGGCAAATTCTCCCGCTTCGGCGGTAAAGACTCCGCATCCATCCAGGGGAGCGTAGATGGGTAAATTATACTGTAAACCTGTTTCGTAGTCCTCCTGGCCGTGTCCGGGAGCTATATGGACACAACCGGTACCCTGTTCAAGTGTGACATAATCGGCAAGAACCACCCTGGATTCTCGCTGGTAAAGAGGGTGACGGCAAAGTATACCTTCCAGTTCACTGCCTTTGAAACGATGACAGATATCCCCTTGTTCCGCTCCGATGACATTAAAAACATCCTTTAAAAGCTCTTCGGCCAGAAGATGATATTCTTCCCCCGCCCTTACCAGGGAATAGATATAATCCGGGTGTAAAGCAACCGCCAGGTTAGCTGGAATAGTCCAGGGAGTGGTAGTCCAAATGAGAATAAATGCCGCCCCGTACTTCTCCGCCCATTTTCCCCGGTTGTTGCTTACCGGAAACTTTACGTAGATAGAAGGGGAACGCCGCTCAGCATATTCAATCTCCGCCTCAGCCAGGGCCGTAGTGCATTGGGGACACCAGTAAACCGGTTTTAACCCTTTATAGATAAAGCCTTTTTTCGCCATCCGGCCAAAGACTCCCACCTGGTTAGCTTCGTAAGCGGGATCAAGTGTGACATAAGGATTTTCCCAATCACCCAGGACACCTAGTCTCTTGAACTGCTCCCGCTGGATATCAAGGTATTGTAAAGCATAATCCCGGCACATATGCCTGAATTCGAGATCAGTGACGTCATCCCTTTTAATATTTTTTGTCTTAATCACCTGGTGCTCAATAGGAAGGCCATGCGTATCCCAACCTGGAACATAAGGGATATCGTAACCCCGCATGTATTTATACTTGTTGATAATATCCTTTAAAACTTTATTCAGGGCCGTCCCCATATGAATGCTGCCGTTCGCATAAGGGGGGCCGTCATGAAGGACAAAACTCAAGGCTCCTTTTCTATTTTCTCTCATTTTTTGATAAAGCTCTATCTTTTTCCAGTATTCATGAATCTGGGGCTCCTTCTGCGGCAACCCGGCTTTCATGGGAAAATCAGTTTTGGGTAGATTTAAAGTAGTGCTGTAATCCATAGGCCAGGCTCTAACCTCCTTGCTTTTACGATAAAAAATAAAAATCCCGTCTTTTCAGGGACGAGATTTTCCCGCGGTACCACCCTTGTTGTTACAGTTAGATCACGTCAAACCATAACCCCTTTCGGCTTTAACGCAGCCCAAAACGCTTACTTTTACTCACCGCAGGTTAAGGATAAACTGTTTTGCTCCGGCTTTAGAAATAAGTGCTCCCGGGTGATCTTCGACACAGCCGCCTTGCCGGCTTCCACCTTTTCCGGCTCGCTGAGAAAGCAAAAAAGCCATGCCTACTCTCCCGTTCCTAGCCTTTATTAAGATTATATAACTGAGATTATCTAACATTATAAAGATTATTGTAACCACAGTCAAATAAAAGAATACAACATAAAAAGCGACTAATGAAAATTTTCTAGACAAGTCCTGCAAATCCCTCTGAAGGCAGGTTCTCCTTGAAACTGGAGCATAATCGAGAGCAACAATTATCCGCAATTATGCCGCCATTATCCAGAACAAATGCCTTAGCCGATATCCCTGGCTTCATGTTCTTCATCGTTTTCCACCTGGAGCCAGTCTTCCAGCTCCAGGGAAGCCAGCTGCGCCTCTATAAAGGAGCGAAAACGGAGCTTAAAAATCTGGGCCTGCTTGTAAACCTCTTCATGTTCGGCCAGGATCCGGCTGGCCTTGTAGCGGGCCTCATCAATTATCCTTCGCGCTTCTTTCTCTGCCTCCCTGCGGATTAACTCCGCCTCCTTATTGGCATTGCGCTTGACATCCTCAGCCGTTTCCTGGGCCACAATAATGGAATTGTGCAGGGTGTTTTCCAGCTTCTGGTACTGGGCCAGTTTTTCCTCCAGCAAAGCATTTTTCTCTTCCAGGCTTAGCTTCTCCTTCATGACCCGTTCGAATTCTTTGGCCACCCGGTCCAGAAACTCGTCCACCTCTTCCTGCCTGTAGCCACGAAAAGCCCTCGTAAACTCCTTATTCTGGATATCCATGGGTGTTATGCTCATAGTTACCCTCCTTTCCGTATTAGGGCGAAACTGACCATCTAACCCCAAAGCATAATATTAGCTCCTTGGGATATATTATCTTATCCGACATATTTTTTCAATATTAAACAACTTAACAGGAAAAAACCTGCCTGGGATAAAAAAATTAAGATGCGGGGCTGTTTACCTGCCTATCCCCGTAATTACTCTATGAATGGCATCAGAGAGCTCTCCGATTTTTTTATCCTAGAAGAGCATCTCACCGGTAACTTCCCTTTTCGCTATGCAGCGGCGAAGTTCCTGCAAAATTTGCACTTTTTTGTTAACTTTTCTTAAATAAAGTTTGTTCTA
>JAGVAS010000080.1 GCA_020060185.1 Desulfovibrio sp.
CTTATTGGTTTTTCGCGAGCCTTATATTGGCCTCCTTCGGAATCTTATGTCAGCAAAGGTTTTGGGTTTACCCTGGAACGCAGGTTGGGTTTTTTTAATTTGGCAGTAGGTAGCGGTCTTATCCTGGGGCCGTTACTGGCCGGCTTCTTACTTGGCAACCTGGGTTTTGATGAGGCTTTTATTGGTTTTTCAGCAGGGGTTGGCACTTTACTGGTAGCAGTTCTACTGATGCCTACCCTGACAGGAGAGGTTTTGGAAAAACAAAAAAATAATGAAAGCTTACTAAAAAGTATCCCTAAACTTATAAAAACTAAACCAATTATAATCGCTTCTCTTTCCAGGTATGTATCTGCTTTACCCGTTGCACTTTTCAGTTCATTTATTCCGGTATACCTTGTTCAGATCGGTTTTTCACCGGAAGTGATCGGCATTTCGATTTCTCTCCGGGGTATTTTTTTTATGCTGGGGAGTCTTTGCTTTACCTGGACATTTGAGCGGTGGCCGCGTGCATTTGTTTGGTTTATCGGAATGGTTGGAATAGGGCTTCCAATATTAATCATTCCTAAGCTGACAGGTTTTATACCTTTGGCTGCCTGTTTTGCCCTGGTCGGTTTTTCCTCCAGTTCCTTACACATTTTACCGGTTGTTTTAGCCAATGAAAGCGGCGATGCAGGTCAAAGAGGTTTTGTTTTGGCCTTTACAGGCATGTTTTGGGGGTTTTCAATATTAATAACTCCATTTCTTTTCGGAATAATTACGGAGGCTTTCTCAATGCGCACAGCTTTTTATCTGGCAGGAATACCGCTTCTATTTGTGTCTTGTTTAACACCTGTTTTGTTTAAGTCAGTATAAAAGAAAAAATGGTTAAAAAGTAGATTTTGAATTACAGGTAGTTATTACGATAGTTTCTTTTTACTTTCCTGACAAAGTAATTCCAAAAGTTTTTAATGTTTTGGGGGTGATAAATCTGTTCTTGTTTACGGAAAACTTCAGCTTCTGAAGTCCAGTGATACGCACTCAGTAGTTCAGCATAAAACTGCATTGTGGCGGCCTTTTCCAGAAGAATTGCATAAACAGTGGCTTCTTCTACAGATTCACCTGCTACTACTATACCATGGTTGCGCATCAGCATTGCTTTTTGCCCACCCAGCTTTTCAGCGATTGCTTTTCCTTGCTCTGGTTTAACAATTAACTCCGTAGTATCGGTAAAGACAGGCAGGTCTGTAAAAAGCACCCCCTCATGGCTGACCGGGCGCAATTTCCGGTCTGAAGCTGCTAAGGCTGTGCTGAAGGGCGGATGTGTGTGAATGACACAATTTATTTCAGTCCGAACCCTGTAAATTTCGGTATGAATGGGGTATTCGGAGTGACGCCCCCCAAGCCCTGCAATTTTTTCCCCATCTAGATTAATCACAATTATATCCCTGGGGGTTACTTCATCCAGGCCTAAACCTTTTGGTTTCATATAAAGATAATCAGAGCCATGCTCTCTGGCGGTCACATGTCCCAGGGTTATATCCCCGTGGCCCTCCAGGGAAAGGATGTTGCAGGCCAGGGCTACTTTTCTGGCAAGCTTATAATTTTTTAACATATTAAGCTCTTCTTTCTATTTTAATTAATTCACCCTTAATTATAATTTTTGTTTGAAGTTAAAACAATTAACTATTTTTACTTTTAATGAAAATATTTTGACATAAAATGAAAAGTTTAAATCATGCAATCTAATTATAATCCAGAATTGATAGGAACAGGTACAAAATAAATGCCTGGGGCTGTAAATTATTTCCCCTTAAGTGCACCATTAATGTATAATTAGTTTATGATATACAATTATTTATACCGGAAAGGAGGTTGGAGTTTTAAATTACCCACAAGCAGATGAATATTGATGTTTGATGTGAATATTATGGATGGATCCTTAATTCAGCTTTCCAGATAATAGTGAGAAAGAAAGGACAATCAGTATCAGTAAGGCGTCCCTTGTTCAGCCTGGGACTACCACAGCTGTGCAGTGGATTTTAACTGAAAATTTTGGGCGGAGAAATTTCCAGCCAAATTGGGGGTTTATGAAAATGGGAAAAGTTTCAATTACTCTTGCTTGTGAAGCTTACGACCGTGTTCGTGGACTGATGGATGGCACTGTAGATGTTGAAGGGGTTGATTTGAATTTTATCCCCATGGGAGTTGAAGAAATTTTTTGGCGGCAGATAAAACACCATGAATTTGACGCTTCGGAGTGTTCCTTGTCTTCCTATACAATGTTGCGTTCAAAAGGTGATGAAACATTCACTGCCATTCCGGTATTCACCTCCAGAGCTTTTCGCCATGCCAGTATTTTTATTAATGTCAGAAAAGGCATATCAACTCCCGGGGATTTGAAAGGGAAAGTGGTGGGAGTTCCCGAATATCAAATCACTGCAGCGGTTTGGGAACGGGGAATACTTGCTGATGAATACGGTGTAAAGCCGCATGAGATGTTCTGGCGTTCAGGTGGGGAGGAAAATCCGGGAAGGGAAGAAAAGGTCAAGCTCGCTCTGCCCTCAAATGTGCATTACGAGCCTATCCCTGCTGATAAAACTTTATCTCAAATGCTGGACAATGGTGAAATTGACACGCTCTTTACTGCACGTACTCCATCATGTTATGTAAAAAACTCTCCCAATGTAGCCAGGTTATTTGAGAATTATCGTGAAGTTGAAGAGGAGTATTATAAAAAAACAGGTATCTTTCCCATCATGCATGTAATTGTTATAAAAAGAGAGATATATAAACATAACCCGTGGATAGCAATGAGCCTCTACAAAGCTTTTTCTGAAGCAAAAAAAATAGCGCTTAAGAGTTACTCCAAGACAGAGGCCCTGGGAATAACTCTCCCATGGGTCATACATGAAGTGGACGAGACAAGGAAGGTTATGGGAGACGATTGGTGGCCCTATGGAATTGACAAAAACCATAAAACACTGGAGACGTTTCTACGTTATCACTATGAACAGGGGCTTTCGGCCGAAAAAATGACTGTTAAAGATTTATTCGCCGTAGAAACATTCGATGAATTTAAGATCTGATCTAAAAGTCACTGATTTTGAACCTATTTTTGTAATTTTTAAAGGTATATTAAAACTAACCGGAAATTTAATTATAAATTTGTTCTTTTTGCCAAGGCAGGTCTAATAACAAAAACAATAATCCAAATTATATTCCTCAGTTAAAAAAGAAATAACAAAAACGATATATGCAAATTGCAAGAATAAACGGCAAATTTTATAAGAGATTTTTTTGATCAAAATTTTCCTGGAGAGATTGAGCCCTCTTTATTTAAATTTCCTGCATATCTTAAAGAAAAAGCGAACAATTACGAACAATTGTTAGTTGCCATTTTTATTGTTATAAGGTTATAATCATATATGCTTACCTGAAGTATCGAAATCTGTAAAAGATGGTTTACTGAGCTAAAATTTAAGTATATTCTTTTTCATTAGTTTTATAAACACAGGAGGTTTTTTGTTGAACCGAATCGAAATCAGGGATGAAAGCTGCAAGGGTTGTCAATATTGCCTTATTTTTTGCCCCAGGGAACTGCTGCAGATTGATAAGAGCAGGATAAATGTCCTGGGTTATAACCCGGCAAGATTTGTGGACAATCCGGAGAAGCCCTGCCTGGGATGCGCCCTTTGTGCCGAGATATGTCCCGATGCGCTGATCGAAGTGTACCGCAAAAAAAAGGGAGCAGTTAAAGCAAATGTCCGAACGCCAAATACTTAAGGGGTGTGTTGCTCTCGCCGAGGGAGCAATAGCAGCCGGATACCGCTTTTATTTCGGTTACCCCATCACTCCCCAGAATGATATCCCTGAATATCTTTCCGCCAGGCTTCCCCAGGTTGGTGGGGTCTTTATCCAGGCAGAAAGCGAAGTAGCTTCCATCAATATGCTGCTGGGTGCAGCAGCCGCAGGGGCCCGGGCCATGACCTCTTCTTCGGGCCCGGGAATTTCTCTCATGCAGGAAGGTCTTTCCTATATGGCAGGATCAGAGCTGCCCGGGCTGGTAGTAAACATAACCAGGATTGGCCCCGGCCTGGGGGGGATTGCCGCCTCCCAGGGTGATTACCGGCAGGCTACCAGGGGCGGCGGTCATGGTGACTATCATTTAATTGTCCTCGCTCCCAACTCGGTGCAGGAAATGTACGATTTGACGATAAAAGCATTTTACCTTGCTGACAAGTACCGCAACCCGGCCATGATCCTGGCAGATGCCATCCTGGGGCAGATGAAAGAACCTATCTTCCTGAATCCGCCTCCCCTTGTTCTCCCCGAAAAACCGTGGGCCCTTACCGGGGCCAGGGGGAAAAAAGCTCAGTTAATCAAATCACTGTACCTGGCCGATGGTGAAATGGAGCAACACAACTGGCATCTGTACGAAAAATACCGGCGCCTGGAAAGGGAAGAGGTGCTGGTGGAAACGGACCTGCAGGAGAAGATGGATGTACTGCTGGTCTCTTTTGGCTCCTGTTCCCGGATGGTCCAGTCCGCACTGGATCTTGCCCGTTCCAGGGGAATAAGAGTAGGATTTCTCCGCCCCATTAGCCTCTACCCTTTTCCTCAACAGGCAGTCAGGGAGGTCTCCAGGGAGGTGGGAAAAGTCCTGGTAGTAGAGATGAATACCGGCCAGATGTGGGACGATGTGCGCCTGTCCCTGTACCCGGGATGCCGGGCCAGGCTTTTGGCCCGCCCCGGTGGAGGCATTCCTGCCCCCGGGCAAATATTGGCGGAAATTGAGAACTTGGTAAAGGCAGGGGATGGCATTGACGAAAGTGTTCACCAGGCCTGATTCTTTGCGCGACATAAATTTTCATTTCTGCCCCGGCTGCCATCATGGTACTGCCCACCGTTTGATTTGTGAGGCTATCGATTATTATGGAATTAGAGAGAGGACAATTGGTATACCGGGGGTAGGATGCGGTGTTTTTCTGTACAATTATTTTGATCTAGATGTATGCGAGGCGCCTCACGGCCGGGCACCTGCTGTAGCCACGGGGTTTAAAAGGGTTCTTCCGCAAAATATTATTTTTACTTACCAGGGAGATGGAGACCTGGGTTCTATCGGCATGTCGGAAGTAATCCACACGGCCAACAGGGGTGAAAACATCACTGTTTTTTTTATTAACAACAGCGTGTACGGGATGACGGGGGGGCAGATGGCGCCAACCACGCTGCTGGGCCAGAGGACAACGACAACTCCCTATGGCAGGGATTTTCGCACAGAAGGTTATCCTATCCGCATGGCGGAAATGCTCGCCCCCCTGGAAGGAGTGGCTTTTGCCGCCAGGGTTTCTCTCCATACCCCTACCCAGGTCAAAAAAGCAAGAAAAGCGGTCTTAAGGGCTTTGGATATACAGATTAAAAATATGGGCTTCTCTTTCGTGGAATTCCTTTGTGCCTGCCCGACCAACTGGGGGCTTTCTCCCCGGCAGTGCATTGAAAAAATCGATGGGGAGATGCTCCAATCCTTTCCCCTGGGCACCTACAAAAACAGGCAGGATTCCTGAGTCCTGAGGAAAAGAGGTGGGAAAGTGTATTATGATGTCATTCTCTCGGGGTTCGGCGGGCAGGGTGTTTTGCTTATGGGAGATATCCTGGCCCAGGCGGCAATGCTGGAGAACCGGCAGGTAACCTGGATGCCGTCGTACGGGGTAGAGATGAGGGGTGGTGCAGCGAGCTGTACGGTGGTCATCTCCTCTAAAAAAATCGGTTCTCCCCTTGCAGAAGAGCCCTGCGGCCTGATTGCCATGAGCAAGCCTTCCCTCTTAAAATTCCAGGATAAAATTAAAAGCGGGGGGCTTTTAATTGTCAACACTTCTTTTGTGGAACCGGAAATGATCACCAGGGAAGATCTAAAAAAGATCTGCCTCCCCGCCAGCGAAATTTCCTATAGGGAAGTAGGAGATTATAAAATGGCTAATGCTGTTCTCCTTGGCGCTTTTGTATCTTTTAGCCGTGTAGTAACACTACGGCGGGTGGAAGAAGCCCTGGATGTTTTTTTTAGAGAAGAAAAACAAAAACTGCTACCGTTAATGCTCAAAGCCCTGCAGCGCGGCAGCAGGTATGTGCTGGAGATGGACGGGGGCAGTTAAAACAGGTACAGAAGAAAAAAAGGAAAAAAGATCTGACAGGGCGAATTATTTCTTGATATTACAGAATTTTTTGGCTCTTTAAGGGGGTGGAAAATTTGGCTGAGACAAGAAAAAACGGCCAGGTGGGAATAGTTGACGGTAAATTTATCGTCGTTAATCCCCAGGATGGCGGGCGGTACGCCGTTTTATATCCCCCGGAAGAAGGCGTAAGAATTCTTATAAATGGAGAAGAAATTGAGACGGGTACGAGAGTAGGGGAAGAAGACATCATTGAGGCAGTCCCTTTAACACTCATGGAGGAGGCCAGAATGGAATGTAAAGTTTCCCCGGATGGCCTCTATGCCGAAATTGCGGTACATCCCCGCATCATCAGCCAATTTTATTTAAAAGAGACGGAGATGAAAACGAGCTTAAAACCAGGGGTGGAGAAAAGAGAGCATAGGGAAAAGGTGCTGACTGTATTAGATGCGGAATTGGAGCTTAAAAATAATAATATTGTTTATGGTGTAGACACGGTTGCTTTAAAAGAAGCTGTGGAAAATGCGGAAGGAGAGTTTAAAACCATTGCCTGGGGAAAAGAGGTCCAGGAAGGGAAAGATGGCTGGATAGAATTTTTAATTAATCCTGAGATAGAAATGATAAGTTACGGGGAAGAGGAACAGAAAGTTGATTACAGGGAAAGATTTCGTTTTCCTACAGTGAAAAAGGGAGACGTAATAGCCCTGATCCACCCCCCTGTGGAGGGTATTCCCGGGCAGAAAGTGACAGGGGAAATTATTCACCCCCGGCCGGTAAAAAGCACCAGGATAGGATACGGTGAAGGTGTTGATCCGGGAGAAAGTGAAAGCGAGATAGTTGCCTTAAGGGATGGGCGCCTGGTAGTTAACGGCAACCATATCAAAGTGGTAAATTTATTGGTTCACAACGGGGATGTGGACCTGGAGAGCGGAAATATACGTTTTAACGGGGATGTACGTATCTATGGAAACATCCAGGAAGGGATGCTGGTGGAAGCCCAGGGTGACCTTTTTGTAGAGGGAAACGGCTACGGCGCTGTCATAAAAGCGGGAGGAGAAATTCATTTTACAAAGAACATCATAAAATGCCAGGTTGAAGGGGGGCTATATTTTGCCCTCCTCAAAAAGCTTCTTCCTGTTCTGGACAAGCTTGGGGATCAGTTCGGGGGGGTTATGAACAATATAAAGGAAGTAGTAAGCGGTTTATCACGACGGGGGCAAAAAGTCGATGAAAAAACCTTAATCCTGATTACCAGGTCTGTAGTGGAAAAAGTTTCCCCGCTAATACAGGAAAGTATAACAACGTTGGAGCAATTATTATCTCATCATGAAGATCCGAGGTTAAATCCTCTAAGGGAGCTTCTCTCCTTTCTAAAATTAATATGTTTCTCACCGGCAAAGATTGATGCCGCGGAGGATCTGGCACGGGTAGAAAAAACCCTTGCTCCTATATTGAATAAATTTAAGCGCCAGCTCCAGGATATTCCCGTATTCAGCGCCTCTTATATCCAGAACAGCGATATAAGACACGGGGGGGAGATAAAAGTTGTTGGCGCGGGAAGTTACCTGTCGAAGCTTAAAGCCGGCGAAGGGGTAAACGTCCAGGGCGTGTTTCGCGGCGGTTCGATTGAAGCCCAGGGGGATGTGAGGGTTAAAGAGTTTGTATATATTGCCGCTGCTGCCGAACACCTTGCCAAAAAGCCGACGATAAGGATAAAGGTTCCTGCCCATTGTTCTATTTTTTTCCATAAGGTCCATGTAGATACCACTGTACAGGTCGGAAAGTTTGTATACAGATTTGACAAGGGTTATGAGAGGATTAAGGTGGGTTATGACAGTGAAAGCGGAATGCTGCAGATAACAAGCTTTTAATTGCAGGGAAACTATATGACGTCTTAATGGCTGGAATTCATCCGTATAATGGCTGGATGAAGCGCTTTAGACTCTATATTCAACGATTTCCGGCTCATTTAATATCTCGTGAAGGAAGCTACCCTTTTGTTTCTGCGCCTGCTCAATTTCTTCCGGAGCGTAACCGCGTACTTCTATGGGTTCTAAAGCTTCAGCCAAGGCATCTCCGAGAATCTCCCAGCGTTTCCAAAGGGGCATACCCCTAAATGCCGTAGAGATGATAATAAGATCAATATCGCTATACGGTCCGGCAGTGCCTTTAGCTTGGGAACCGAACAAATATGCTGACTGAATAGGGACACCTTTTTGAGTTAGAGTATTTAAGTATTGCTTGATAATTCCATTCACTCGATTTGTTGTTTTAGGCATTTAATCACGTCCTCCGTCCGTTTTAAATAATCAAGGGTGACATAACGGGGGTATTCATCTATCGCCCGTTTAAGTTCTTCAGGGTATCTGGTGATTACCCCTGCCAGACTTAAACGACTGGTGAACTTAACCTGTTCGTCTGTTAAAATAACGTTTCCGTGTTTTATCAGGCTTATCAGATTATGTGTTTTGGGCGGTGCTTTACTTGTTTGTTTAACAACAAAGGCCTTAAGCGCCTTTTCAATTGATAAATGGCACCATAAAAACAGCGTAAATATATCTACGGGAACGATAAAGGCTCTTTGCCGTATCTAGGTCATATTCAGCCTGATCAAGCCATTCTTTAACTTGAGGGTCCACAAAAATAATCCTCCAAGTATGCTATTTCAAAATAACTATTTATTTTACTATACCATATTGTGTAAGAAAGGACAATCTACTGGTATCCCTGTTTTTATCACTAAGTAATGCTTATGACCGTCTTCTGTCTCCCGACCGGAGGTACTACCCTCAAAGAAAGAGTTGAAAAAATAAAGGATAAAAGAAAAGCAGCAAAAAAACAGAAAAGGAAAAACAGAAAAGCAGAAATGAAGAGAGCAGCTAGCTGTGTCCTGGTAAACTCTTTCCATTCTTTTCACTTCAAGCCTCAAGTAGGTATGCGAGTTTATTATTCTGCCAATAATTTTTTCTGCACTTGAAGGGGTTTTTATCCTTATTAAAGGAGTAAAAATAACTATAGAATTAACCGGCAAGATCGGTTGGAAATTTAAACAAAATTTGACAAAAAAGCACGGAATTGATACAATTGTGGCAAAAATTAAAAATGTTTTATGCTAAAGGGGAAACTTTCGAAAAAGATATTTAAAGTAAGGGGGAGGAGCTAATGACTGAAAAGGAAAACGGTTTGATCGAGATAAAAGATGGATTCGTCAAAGTGTATAACCCTGTGGGCAGCGGTTTTCCCGCTGTTATAGGACCTGATCCACTGGCTGAAATTAAGATAAACGATAAAATCTTGGAGGTAAAACAGGCGGTCAGCTCTTCCGACAAAGTAGAAATTTTCCCCCGGGAAGAGGAACTTCCCGGTACCGTTGCTGTTGCACTGTCAGATGATGGCCTCCAGGCAACCGTAACAATAACACCGCGGATTACCGTTAAAAGATGGGTTAAAGATACACCTGCACTGCAGGAGCTAATTTTAAACTATGAAGAAGAAAGTACAGAATCCAGGGATATAACGGTTGAAGATGTTTACACTGCTTTAAAGGAAAAAGGGGTTGTTTTCGGGATAGATCCCCTGGCAATTGAAAAAGCTGTAAGGGAAGCCAACAGGCAACCTCAGGTTGTTGCCAGGGGAAAAGAAGTGATCGAAGGACGGGATGGGTATGTTGAGCTCTTATTCGATCCGGGTATAAAGATTTCCTCTTATGATCAAGAAAGCCTGGAAAAAGTTGATTATAAAGAAAAAATTATCATCCCTTCGGTTAACGAAGACGATGTGCTGGCAGTTATTCATCCTCCCGTTCCCGGTATCCCCGGTTGTTTAGTAACAGGAGAATCCCTTGAACCCCTGCCGGTCCGCGAAGTACAGGTAAACTGTAAAGACGGCTGTATACTTAGCGACAAAGGCGATCAGGTCCTGGCTACAAGAGAAGGCAGGCCCCTGGCAGAGGGAAAATACAACGAGATATTGAGAGTGTTACAGGTCCACATTCACAGCGGAGACGTAGATGTTAAAAGCGGGAACCTCCGTTTTGGAGGCGAATTGAAAATTACCGGGGATATCCTGGAAGGCATGACTGTAGAGAGCTTTGGCAGCCTGCAGGTTATGGGCAATACGGCGGGAGCACAGGTTATGGCCGGTGGCAGCGTTGTTTTTCATAAAAATCTAATTAACTCCAGGGTCACAGCGGGAGTTATGAAAGGTTTTTACCAGAAAATATTTCCTTACCTGTCAGAAATGGAAGAAATTTTTTATTCCCTAAAAGAGGGTTTGAACCAGCTGCAGGATACTTTATCCAGCCGGGGAAAAGAAATAGATGACAGGCAAACAAGTTACCTGGTAAAACTCCTGGTAGAACGTAAATTTATAACACTGCCCCAGCTGGCTGAAAATATGCTGGCAACGCTCAAGGAAACCAGGTTTTCCCCTCCACCTTTCCTGGAGAATGTCATTAAAGAGACAGGTAGTATTTTTAAAGATTTTGCACGAATCCAAAGCAGGGATCATTTTGAGCACATTGCCGGCAATATCAAAAGTGCCAAGGTTTATGCCGAGCAGGCACAGGAGATACAGGGTGATATTATTGCTACCTATATACAAAACTCTTATTTAGACTGCAGTGGAAATATCACTATCAGGGGAGCGGGTAGCTATAATACTTTTTTCAACGCCGGGGGAGATATACATATAGAAGGAGTTTTTCGCGGGGGGGGAATTAAAGCGCAAGGCAACGTTTTTATCGGCGAAGCCGGTTCTCCCGGTTTAATACTAAAGCAGGGAAATATTTATTTAACTTCGGGTTCAACAGCAAGGTTTCGCAAGGTTTATGAAAATGTACAGCTCTTTTTTGGTGCGCGAGGCTACAAGTTTAACGAAACGAGATCCATGGTCAAAGTAATATATGCCATTCAGGAAGACATGATCCGGGTTACAAATATTTGAAGTAAAAGCTGCACCTTTGATAGCGCTCTACATGTAAAAACCGGAGTTTCTGGTTATGGAAAAACTCCTCAGTTGGGGGTGTTTTGTTTTGTCAAGGATCATACTGGTGAGGCACGGTGAAACCATTTGGAACAAGGAAAAGGTGTTCAGGGGGAAACATGATCTTCCCCTTAACGAGAAAGGTTTAAAACAGGCTGAAAGGGTTGCCGTATTTTTGAGGAAGTTTAATATAAGTGCTATTTACAGCAGCCCTTTGCAGAGAGCCCTACAATCGGCCGCTTTTTTGGCCGCTGAAAAAGGACTTGAAATTAATCCCCTGGAGGCGTTCAGCGATCTCTCCTTCGGAATATGGGAAGGAAAATCCCTGGAAGAAGTAAGAGGCACTTTTCCCCTGGAAATCCAGGCATGGGAAAAATGGCCTCATTTATGGTCAGTAGAAGGCGGGGAGAGCCTGGAAAGGGCACGAAAAAGAGCTTTTGATGCTCTTCTAAGCCTTGTAGAAAAACACCGGAAAGAAGTTTTTGCTGTTTTTACCCACAGAGTAATCCTCAAGCTGCTGCTCCTGGGTTGTTTGGAGATGCCCAATTCCCGTTTCTGGTCTATATACCAGGATACCTGCGCCATCAATATCCTGCAGTACCAGCCGGAAACCGGTTTTGTTCTTATCCTGCTTAATGAAACCTGCCACCTGAGGGGTTTAGGTACGGAAAGCGATGGAATCGATTTCTAGTTTTGAAAACGGCAGCCCCTTGATGCCTTCAGAAAAAATGAAGTTTCTTCCCGGCATTAGCTTTGTAAGTTTTTATCGCTGTAGACCAGGAAGGCGGCATGGTGGCTCGCCTTACCGAAGGGGTGACGGTTTTCCCGAGGAATATGGCCCCCGGCTGCCCTGCTTGCGGACTGGAAATGGATCGGGACCTGGTGAGCGCGAAACTGATTTTAGAGAGCGGCCTCAAAGCCATTGCCTAAAGATATCTTTTTCGTAGGGCAGTTTGATTTTCTCTCAAAATTATGCTATATTAAGTGCATAGATATTGAGAGCAAGGAGGATTTATCATGCCGAACATTCGGCCAATTTCAGATTTGCGGAACAACGCCAATGAAATCTCCGAGTTTTGCCACAGGGAACGTGAGCCGGTTTTCATCACAAAAAACGGTGTAGGCGATATGGTGGTTATGAGCATAGAAGCATACGAGAGGCAGCAGGCGCTCATTGATCTCTATGGAAAGCTGGCTGAAGCCGAGGCTGAGATTGCCAACGGCGCGGTTGGCGAAGAATTTTTTGAGGTCGCGAAGAAGCTGAGGGCAAATGTTCATGGGAAAGTATAGGCTACTGATCTTTCCCTCAGCAAAGCAGGACTTGCAGGACATTGCCGACTATGTCAACGAGCTTTCGCCGGATGCCGCGCTCAAGCTGTACGACGAAATTGTAGAAGGTATCGGCGCGCTATCGCAAATGCCTATGCGGTGTCCGCTGTTGAAAATCCCTGTGTTGAGGGCGAAGGGCTACCGTGTGCTGATAGTGCACAACTATCTGGTGTTTTATGTCGCGAACGGCAAGAGGGTGGAAATTCGCCGCATCCTATACGGGCGCAGGCAATATAAGTTTTTACTGTAAAAGTTTTCCCTGGAACCAGCAAGCAGTACAACCACCTTTTTACCATCAAGTTCATAGAAGGTGTAGGCAATCTCATAAGAATTAGCTCTTCCCCGAAAAGGAAAATGTACCAGGTTGGAAATAGCTTTATCAAGTTTGTTAACTAGGTCAAGGGCTGCCTGCGGAGCGGTAAGTTGCTGGCTTATGTAGCTTGAGAGATATTAAATCTTACCTTTATCCCGCTTTAATTGACAAAAAGAAGAGATTGATGTAATTTAAAAGTTGAATTTATATCTTTTTTAGGGAGGTAAAGGAGAATAATGGAAGAAGTTAAAAAAAAGTTGATAGAAGCATCACCAAAGGGTAAGATACCCTGTGTTATGGCCTTTAAAATTGCCAGGGAATGCAATTGTTCTGTGGCCGAGGTGGGAGATCTCTGTAATGAGTTAAAAATCAAGATAGTAAGCTGCCAGCTTGGTTGTTTCTAGTATGTAAAGTGGAGAGGATTTTCCTTGCTTACAGTACTAACTGTTAAAGAAGCTCAACAACGTATCCTTAATTCCTTAGATGGCAAACGGACAGATATAGAAATCGTTCCTGTCATGGATTCGCTGGGCCGTGTTGCCGTTAAAGAGATTGTCGCTGCGGAAATGGTTCCATCTTTTGCCCGGTCTACCATGGACGGTTTTGCTGTCCGCAGTACCGATACCTTTGGAGCATCGGAAAGTATTCCCGCTCTGCTCACATTGAAAGGCAATATCCTAATGGGGAAAGAGCCCCCAGGAAACCTGGGGCCCGGTGAAGCTATGGCCATCCCTACCGGGGGTATGCTCCCTCCTGGCAGCGATAGCGTTGTAATGGTAGAATACAGCGAAGTAATGGGAAACCAGGTGGCTGTCTACCGTCCTGTTGCCCCCCTGGAGAACATGATCCGCATAGGAGATGATTTTCAAAAAGGGGATACTGTTATACCTGCGGGTCATGTGATACGTTCACAGGATATAGGAATTATGTCAGCCCTGGGCCATTTACAATTACAAGTATATTCCAGGCCCAGGGTAAGTATTTTTTCTACAGGGGATGAAATTATTTCCCCTGGGGAACAACCAAAGCCCGGCCAGATAAGGGATATTAACGGCTTTACCCTTTCGGCCCAGGTGCTGGAAAACGGGGGGGATCCGCAGTACCGGGGTATTATTGCCGATGAAAAAGAAGAACTAAAAAGCAGCTTGCTTGCCTCTCTGGATCATTCCGATATTATCATTATCTCCGGGGGGAGCTCCGTAGGTACCAGGGATGTTGCTGTAAAGGTAATTGATGAACTGCCCGGAGGCGGGGTGCTTTTCCATGGGGTATCCATGAGACCGGGAAAACCCGTTATTTACGGGATCAGTGGGGGCAAACCAATTTTTGGTCTTTCAGGTAATCCTGTTTCTGCCATGTTCAGCTTTATTTTATTTGTCAGGCCTGTTTTGCGCCTGATACAGGGCCTGCCCGCTTTTCCGGCTTTTCCCCCTTATGTTGAGGCTTGCCTGGAAACAAATTTATCGTCTCCCGGAGGCAGGGAAGATTACATAAGAGTAATGCTTTACAGGGAAGAATCCTCCGGGGAAGAAGTACCAGCCCGGGCCAGGCCTGTCTTTGGCGGACCGGGCCTGCTGAGCACCATGGTTAAAGGGGATGGTTATTTTGTTATTCCCCGCGATGTAGAAGGTATTTCTGAAGGAAGCATGGTTAAAGTGTTTCTTTTTTAACACGGCATTACCCGAGACGGTTGTTTTCTTTTCTAGACCCCGTTGAACCTGAGCCTGGTACGGGACTTTAAAGGATCGACAGAGGCATTAAGGCTCCCGGGTGATAAAAGTTGCTTCAGGTTTATGTACTACAGGAGGTACGTTTAAATGGAAAGAAAAATTTATCTTAGCAATACTTCGCTGTCAAAAGCCCGGGAGATTTTTTGGAAGGCAGCCCTTAAAAGGGAACTGGGAAGTGAAGAGATCCCAACCCCGGATGCTGCCGGAAGGGTAACTGCAGAGCCTGTTTTTGCCCGTCTCTCCTCACCTCATTACCATGCTGCGGCCATGGATGGTGTTGCCGTTAAAGCCTCTGATACTTTTGGCGCGGCAGCTACCTCTCCCCGGAGGCTTAAACTGGAAAAAAATGCGTTTCACGTGGACACCGGGGGATTGCTGCCTTCCGGCTGCGATGCCGTGATTATGATTGAAGATGTTTTTTACCCGGATAAAGATAGTGGCCGTGATATAGAAATAAGAGAGCCTGCTACCCCCTGGCAGCACGTCCGTTCTATTGGGGAAGATATCGTGGCCACGGAAATGATCCTTCCATCCTACCATCAAATCAGACCTTTTGATATCGGGGCCTTGTTAAACGGTGGCGTATTTACCCTCAAAGTTTTAAAGAAACCGCTGGTTGCTTTAATCCCTACAGGTTCAGAGCTTATCGATCCCGTAAGTTTACCCGAACCGGGAAAAATTTTGGAGTCCAACTCATATACATTTTCCGCTGCCGTTCGGAACTGGGGCGCTGAAGCCGTCAGGTTTCCCATTGTCAAAGATGATCTGCAGGAACTGGAGGCAGCCCTTTTAAAGGCTGCCGGAGAAAGCGATTTGCTGTTAATGAGCGCCGGCTCTTCCGCGGGCCGCAAGGATTATACTTTCAATGTACTTAACAAACTGGGCCGGGTGCTTGTACACGGGGTGGCCATGAGGCCTGGAAAACCGGTTATCCTGGCGATGATTGGCTCAACTCCGATCGTAGGCCTTCCCGGTTACCCCGTTGCCGCCTATATGGCGTTGGAGCTTTTTGTTATGCCCCTTTTATACCACTGGCAGAAGCAAAATCCCCCCCAGCGCGGCATCCTGGAAGCCTATAGTTCCCGGCGCATTATATCTTCTTTAAAAGAAGAGGAGTTTTTACGCTTAAAAGTAGGGAAAGTGAATGATAAATTTGTAGCTACTCCCCTGCCCCGGGGCTCGGGAGTGACTATGTCCCTGGTGCGGGCCGACGGTGTAACTTCAATTCCCCAGGATAAAGAAGGCATCGAGGCCGGGGAAGCTGTTTCCGTAGAATTATGGCGCTCTGCCAGGGAAATTGAAAATACCATTGTTTGCCTGGGAAGTCACGACTTAAGTCTCGATATCCTCAACGATCACCTGCAAAAGCAAGGGCTGGGTTATACCCTTTCTTCTGCACACGTAGGAAGCATGGGGGGTATAATAGCTATAAAAAGGGGAGAGACTCACCTGGCCGGCCTACATTTGCTTGACCCGGATAGCGGCATCTATAATATACCTTATTTACAGCGTTATTTGCCCGAAACGGAAATCGTTTTAGTCCATCTGGCCAAAAGAGAGCTGGGCCTTATGGTTGCAGCGGGCAACCCCCGTAAAATTAACAATGTAGAAGATCTGTGCAGGAGCGACGTTGTTTTCGTCAACCGGCAAAAAGGGGCAGGGACACGCATATTTCTTGATTTCATACTCAGGGAAAAGGGAATTGACCCCGCCGGTATCAGGGGCTATGAGCGTGAAGAATACAATCACCTTTCTGTTGCTGCTGCCGTGGCTGCGGGCAGTGCACATGCGGGCCTGGGAATTCGGGCTGCTGCCGAAGCACTGGGCGTGAATTTTATCCCGCTTGCCCAGGAGTCCTATGATCTGGCCATTCCCTGGTTTTTCTATAACTCTCCAAAATGCCGGGCTCTTTTGGATGTTGTCAGTTCGCCTTCTTTCCGGGAAGCAGTGGAGAAAATGGGGGGCTATGATTTACAGCAGAGCGGGAAGGTTGTCTGGAGCTCCCAACCGTAGCTTAAAAAGCAACGTACAATAATGGATAAAAATGACCGGGGTTTAGATCCCGCAATTGTTCCATAAAAGAAGCGTTTTGCTGTTGGCGGAGTGACTTGTGAAGCGAAGAAACAAGTTCACTGCGAAGCGAGAGCTGGAGACGACCTAGCTGACAGGATGTCAGCTGCCGGTAATGACCATGGACGGGAATTCCGCCGGGGGAGGTCGTCGGAAGCTCGAGATGAGTAGTAGAACTTGGCTTCAGCTGAACCTGGAACCACGCTACCAGCAAACGCTGTGCTATTTTCATACTACAAGGATTTTGACAAAAAGAGGTGGATACTTATGGAAGTAATCCAGCAGGACGTTTGTAAAATACAGGTGGCTATCTTAACTGCCAGCGACCGTAGTGCCCGGGGTGAAAGGGAAGATCTTAGCGGAAAAGTGATTGAAGAGGTTGCCAAATCTAACGGTTGGGAAGTGGCATATTACGGGATCGTTCCCGATGAGAAGGAAACTATCAAGGCGGAGCTGGTGAAGATAGTGGATAAATTAAAGGCTGATCTTATCCTTACCACGGGTGGAACGGGCCTAGCTCCCAGGGATTTTACCCCTGAAGCCACACTCGAAATCATACACAAGGAAGTTCCCGGGATAGCCGAAGCGATGAGAATGGAGAGCCTTAAAAAAACCCCCCATGCCATGCTCTCCCGTGCTGTCTGCGGAGTGCGCGGGAAAGCTCTTATTGTAAACCTGCCGGGAAGCCCCCGGGCGGTACGAGAATGCCTAGAGGTAATCATTCCCGTCATTCCCCATGCCCTTGAGTTGATGCAGGGAGAGGTATCTGATTGCGGTACAACACCCAGATAAAAAATAAGTTAAACAGGCAGGAAAGTATGATAAAAATGAGGAAATATTATTAAGCTGAAAAATTCCCAATATGTTTTTTGAAGAAAGCGGGGTTAGGCTTTTGGAGAAGCGGAAAGGTCTTGTCCTTGTTTATACGGGATGTGGAAAGGGAAAAACAACAGCAGCGCTGGGCCTCGCCCTGAGGGCTATCGGTCATGGTTTTCGCGTATTTATGGTTCAGTTCAAAAAAGGAAATCCCAGTTACGGGGAAATCCAGGCAATTAGCATGTACTTGCCTAACTTCAAAGTATTGCAGTCAGGAAAAAATAAAATGTCTCCGGACGGGGCTCTTGTTGATGACGAGGTAAGTCTTGTTTTAGATGGATTTAATAAGGGGAAAGAGGCGCTGCGTAGCGGAGAGTATGACCTGGTAATCTTTGACGAAATAAATGTAGTTATGGATCACGGGCAGCTTAACGTTCAGGAAGTGGTAGATATGCTTTCTGAACGCCCCGAACACGTGGATGTGGTTTTGACCGGACGTAATGCCCCTGAAGAGATCATAAACATTGCCGATCTCGTCAGCGAGGTAAAAGAGGTCAAACATCATTTCCAGGCGGGTGTTAAGGCCAGGGCGGGTCTAGAATTTTGATGAAAGAGCGTTTTTTATGAAAAGGGAAAAAGCATCGTTTCCAATAATGAAAAAAGCCGACAAGAGTATACTTGGCAACAGGATAAGATCTTTCCGCGTTGAACGGGGGCTTACTCTGGGGCAACTTGCCGAGATGGCCAACCTTTCGGCTTCATATTTGAGTACTATCGAAAGAGGCCTTAAAAAGCCATCAATTCCAGTAATGAAACAGATCAGCGAGGCGCTCAATGTTTCTCCTTCTTTGCTTGTTAGAACGGAAGATGAAGCTTTTACGGGGGGTAAAATGCGATTTCTTCGCGAGGGGAGAGGACTTTCCGTGGAGGAACTTGCAGAAATCAGCGACATACCGGTATCGATGATTGAAAAATTTGAATCCGGAGAGGCTCAACCAGACTATGAGCAACTGGAGCGCCTGGCTGCGGCTTTAAATTTGACGGCAACATGTTTTATAGAAAAGAGCTACTATAAGACCAGCATTGGAACTCGTCTTAAACAATTAAGGGAAGCCCAGGGGATGACACTTTCTTTCCTTGCTGAAAAGGCAGGTGTTTCAGTGGGTCTGATCAGCCAGATTGAAGGTGGGTATACTATACCTTCCCTGGATACCTTGGAGCGGCTTTCTCAAGTGCTGGGAACCACGTTGAATTATTTTTTACTTGAACACGAGGAAGTAGAAAATCTTTTATCTTCCCTGGGACCTGATTTACTTGAAATCCTTAGTGATTACAAAGTCCAGGCTGTGCTGCGCTCCATTAGGGATTTTAATTCGGCAGAACTACGTTATGTCCTCAACTACCTGCAGTTTTTTAAGAGAAACAGGAAGATACTATCCTGAATTTCTACCCTAAATTCAATTTATCCCAACTTAACATTTTAGTGGATTATAATGTAAAATATATTGTGATAATTAAAAATAATACTAAAGAATTATAGGCAACACTTTTACATTATGGTAAAGCATACATAAGGAAACGGAACTTGTGATTAACAGCTGAACTTTTTCGTCTGGAGCCTTTTGGTCCAAAGTGCATATTCAGATCAAATCCTTAAAACAATTTTTTAGTTATATGGAGGAGTTATGTATTTTCAAAGAACCTCTTCATTTGAAAAATGGCCTGAAGAGAAATGTTCTAAAATACTTGAATTTTTAGATGTTATGGCAGCTCCGCCAAAAAGCTTCAGGAAAGAAGTGTTATTTTCCTTAAACAGTTTATTTGGCTATAATCGCACTTGCTTTTTTTTAATAGATAACCAGGAGAATTTAACCGATCCAGTATCGTTAAATATTGATGATTATTATAATAAAATTTATCGTCTCATGATATTTTAGGTACTTCTTTAACAAATAGGGAAAAAGAAGTCCTTAACCTTGTAATTAAAGGCTTTAGCAACCAGGAAATTGCTGATACTTTGTTTATTAGTCTCAATACTGTTAAGGTTCATATGTGTAATATTTTTAAAAAGTTGAATGTAAACAATAGAACAAGCATTGCTAATAAGCTTGATCTTTTAAAACAAACCAAAATGTAACTTTATTTAATAAATTTTTGTAACTACTCAGCCTAAATTCTTTTCATAAATAGATAGCTAAGAATTTCCATATTATTTATGTTTTTTTTGTTTCCGTCACTATATTCTCGTTTTATCTTTTTTAATTTTACTTCTAAATAATGCCGCTGTAAGCGGTATTTTTTTATGTAAAAAATAATGCTAAAGCGTTATAGTTAAATAATCAGAAGAATGTTAACCTTCTTTTAAGTTATAAAATAGACCTTTTTTTAGAAATATTCCTGAAGGGATGGTGAAGATTGATTGAATGAAGAATCTTTTATCAATGATGCCATAAGGGCTGTTGTAGACGGTAACGAGGAAGCTGCGGTTCAAGTGGCAAAGAAAGCGCTGGAAGTGGGATTGGATCCGATCAAACTAATTACCGAAGGATTTGCTGCCGGAATGCAAAAAATTAGTATTCTGTTTGACCGGGGGGAAATTTTCCTTCCCAATGTTGTTATTGCTTCAGAAGCAATGTTATCTGCGGTAAAAATACTTGAGGAACACGTGCCGATTAAAGATAAAGAAAAAAGATATACTGTCATGATGATCCTTGAACGCGTTTTGGCAAGAGATACCATCGAACTTGCACCCGTTGATGGCAGCTATAAACCTGTTAAACCTATTATCTCTATGGAGCAGCAGGACCTGGAAAATGCCCTGGCGTTAACAATTGCTCCAGTTTTTTACTGTGCAATGCCGAACCCGGGCCTTTATTATCGACCGGATGGTTGTTGCGGAAATCCTTCTGAACTCCTGCCACAGGGAAAGATCAAGGAGGCGTGTCAGGCCCAGGAGGAGGCTGTGGAGTATGCCGTCCGGGACATGGTTTTTGTCGGCAAAAAGTTATTTGAGAGCGGGGCTGACGGTATGAATCTAGATACGGTGGGAGCGGCAGGCGATGCTGAATTTCTGGCTACATTGAAGGCAATTAAAGAAATTAAAAAACAAACAAACCTTGCTTTTCAAGTGGGTATGGTGGGAGAATTCATAATTGGAATTCACGGAGGTGTGGAGTTCGAAGGTCATTATTATTGCCGGTGATTATTACGGCATCTTCGATATTGAAGAGTTCAGTATTCTCATGGGTAAGCCACCTAAATATTTTATGCGCATAGACCCGGAGGCTTTTAAGAAAGCTTATGGATTAACCTGACTCTAAATTTTCCCCTACATATATGAGGTGTTTGTTACCAGGAATGCCTGGCTTAGTTAAGGTTACCCTTTTTTAGAGGGTGATTTTTTGTTTCATGTTGTTACAGTATTCATCTACTGCATGGCAACTCAAAAAATGAAAGGTAAACTACTTTCCTAAAAGTACAAGAATTGCCTTTATAATCAGGATCTGGAAACAAAAACTTAAGCTTATGGTTAAACCTCAAAACTCAAAGAATTCATACTTGACAAAATAAGAAGATTTTGCTATTATACTTTTACAAGTATTTTGCCCTGCCAATAAAAAAATAATTCCATTTAATTCCACTTCATTTTTCTGCGGGATTTTTTATTATACCCTGTTTTTAGTAGCAGTGAAAATAAACTTTTCAATTAAATTTTAGTAAAGGTGAAAATAAATTAATTTAAGTTGTATTTTATTTTAAGGTTTGGAATTGCATGACAATATAAAAGGTTAAACATGAAAGGGTAGAAAAGATAGAGGTTTTGAGAAAGCAAATATACAAGGGAGGCAGAATAATGTCTGAAGGAAGAGAAAAGGAGCTTTTTGAAAGGTTAAAGCAAGGGGTTATCAATTATGACGAGGAAGAAGTAGCTGCAACGGCTAAAGAGGTAGTTGAAGAAGGGATTGACGCCGTAAGAGCTGTGTTTGAAGGCCTGGTGCCGGGT
Source organism: Desulfovibrio sp. (assembly GCA_020060185.1). Lineage (GTDB taxonomy): Bacteria > Bacillota > Dethiobacteria > DTU022 > UBA8154 > UBA9862. Next base: position 21,391 of record JAGVAS010000080.1, read on the forward strand.
ATGGAACATGTTGGAGAACTGTATGAACAGCAGGAATATTTTGTTCCTGAACTTTTAATGTGTGCAGATGCCATGTATGCCGGCCTTAATATCTTGCGGCCTCATATGTCCAAAAAAGATCTTGGTATTACGGGAGTTGTGGTAATGGGCGTAGTCCAGGGAGATGTTCACGATATCGGCAAAAACATAGTTAAGATGATGTTCGATGTAGCCGGTTTTGAAGTACATGACTTAGGACGTGATGTTCCCCTGGAGGTTTTCGTGGAAGAGCAGCTCCGTACCGATGCCGATCTGGTTTGTTTATCGGCGATGATGACCACCACCATGGTTGGGATGAAAGATATTATTGCCCAGATTAAAGCCAAAAACCCTAGTGCCAGGATTATGATCGGCGGTGCTCCTGTAACAGAAGAAATTGCTGATAAATTTGGTGCTGATGGTTATGCTCCGGATGCCAGCAACGCTTTAAAAGATGCGATTAAAATGTTGAGCTCACTGAAAAAAATTCAAGAAGAAGCTGAATCAGCTTAAGGTAGGAAGCAAAGAATTGAAAATGTTTTTAAGGAGGAGAAACGATGGGGCACACCGTAATCTTTCAGCCTTCCGGCCGGCGCGGTATTGTTGAAGATGGAAAGACTCTTCTTGAGGCGGCGCGCGAGCTGGGAGTGGATATTGAATCACCTTGCGGGGGATCTAAGGTATGCGGCAAGTGTAAAGTAAGAATTGAGGAAGGCTTTTTTGAAAAGTTTGGGATTGAATCCAAAATGACCAATCTTTCCCCCCTAATGGAAGAAGAAAAAGAGGAACTCGAAAATTCTGAGCTTGAGAGCAATTACCGTTTGTCATGCTGTACAGAAGTTCGGGGGAACGTCCTGGTATTTGTCCCTGAAGAATCCCGCGGTGCCCAGCAGGTGATCCTTGAAACCGGAAGGGAGAGGGAAATCTCTGTAGATCCTGCCGTCCGGAACTATTACATAGAAATGACACCTGCAACGCTGGAAGATCAAACCGATGATTTTGTACGTATTAAGAATGTCCTCGCACAAAAGTACGGCCTTCAAGAGATAGATTATATTGACTATTTTGCAGTTGTAAACCTGCCCCAAACAATTCGTTCCGCTGACTGGAAGGTAACGGTCAGCGTCTGGAAGGAACGGGAAATAATCAAGGTTTCTCCCGGGCTTGTGGAAAACCCCTGGGGAATTGCCATTGATGTGGGCAGCACCACAGTGGCGGCTTATCTCTGTAATCTAAGAACAGGTGAATCTCCCGTAAAAAAATCCATGATGAATCCCCAGATTACCTTTGGAGAAGATGTCCTTTCCCGCATCACCTATACGATGATGAATGAGGACGGGCTGGAAAAAATGAGCAAGGCGATTATTGGGGGTATTAATTCTCTTGTTAAGGGGATCACAGAGGAGGCGGGCCTGTCCCCGATAGAAATAGTGGATATGGTTCTTGTAGGCAATACTGCTATGCATCATCTTCTGCTGGCTATAGATCCCAAGTATGTCGGCCGTGCTCCTTTTGCACCGGCGTTAAAATGCGGTATTGATTTCAAGGCGCGTGATCTCGGCATTAACATCAATAAAAGTTCGTATGTGCACTGGCTGCCGATTGAAGCAGGTTTTGTCGGTGCGGACAATGTTGCGGTGCTGATTGCCGAGGAACCATATAATCAGGATAAGATGGCGCTGGTTATTGATATCGGTACTAATGGAGAAATTGTTTTCGGCAACAGGGAAAAACTGTTCTCAACTTCCTGTGCCACAGGCCCCGCACTGGAAGGCGCCCAGATTGCCTTTGGGATGCGGGCGGCTCCTGGAGCTATTGAATGGGTAAAGATTGATCCGGAAACGAAAGAACCAAAATTTAAAGTTATCGGTCAAAATGACTGGTATAAAGAAGGCGACGAACCCCTGGCTAAGGGGATTTGCGGATCCGGTATCATTGACGTTATTGCAGAAATGTTTAAAGCCGGGGTTATCGAGAAATCCGGACGTATTAACCAGAAGATCAACAGCCCCAGAATTCGCAGAAGGGATGATGGAAAAATGGAATATGTGCTCTGTTTTGCCCATGAAACTTCCATCGGAAAGGATATTACCGTTACACAGGGAGACGTCCGGGCTGTTCAGCTGGCCAAAGCAGCTCTCTACTGTGGTGCCGAGTATCTTATTGAAAAGCGCGGTATGGAAAAACCGGATCAAATTGTACTGGCCGGGGCTTTTGGCAGCTATATCAATAAAGAGAGCGCTATGGTTATGGGTATGATTCCTGACTGCGATTTGGAAAATGTTCAGGCCGTGGGGAATGCCGCCGGTGACGGAGCCAAGCTGGCTCTCCTGAGCATGCAAAAACGCCGGGAAGCAGAGAAAGTAGCCAGGTTTGTGGAATTCATTGAAACAGCAACAGAACCTGATTTCCAGCCCCGTTTTGCGGAAGCCATGGCTTTCCCCCACAGAAGCCATCCATTTCCCAGTATCCAGCATATTCTTGATAAAATTCCCAAGTAAATTTTGAATTTTATGGTTTAGAATTATGAAGAAAAAAGGTGGTTACGTAAGATGTTTACCTTACAAAAAAAACAAAAGGTTTGCCAGATTGGGCCATGGACAATTGGCGGGCAGCCGGGAGAGAATCCTCCCCTGTTAATTGCTTCCATGTTTCATAAAGGTGATCGTATCCTGGAAAAGCGGAAGGAAGGAAAATTTGACAAGACAAAGGCTGCTGATTATATCAAGCGTCAAGAGGAGCTTTCCGACCAAACAGGTATCCCTGCTCTTACCGCCATGGTGGCCAATTCTGCCGATGAGATGAAGCGCTATGTAGATTTTTACACCGGGTTGAGCAATAAGCCGTTTGCTATTGACATGTGGATGCAGGAGCCCCGTGTTGAAGCTGTGAAATACGTTGCGGAGATCGGCTTAACTGACCGGCTGCTTTATAACAGCATTACTCCCTGGGATAAGGATATTCCCGGCCAGGTGGCAATGCTTAAAGAACTGGGGGTCAAACATGTTGTTGTCCAGGTTTACGATGAGAATGATCCCACTCCACAGGGAAGAGTTACCAGTTTTCGGAAAATGATGGATATGATCGGTGAGAATACTTTTGAAACTGTCCTGGTGGATACCTCCGTGATGAACCTGCCTGCTACTTCTTTCTCTTCTGTAGCAAACAGGTTGATTAAGGAAGAATTCGGGGTTCCGGTAGCCCTCGCTTCATCAAACGGTACTTTTATGTGGAAGGCGGCCCGAGAAATGTGGGGAGACGAAGGCTTTTCCTCGATGAATGTGGCGGGGCAGGCAGTGGCGACTATGTTCTGGTGCGATGCCATCTTTTACGGGCCGCAGGTTATAGCACCGCGGGTTTTTCCCGCAGTGGTAAGTGCAGCGTTAATGCTGGCGACATTCGCTTACCACGAAACTAACAGTTTGCCATCTAATCCCAATCACCCGCTCTATAAATTTTTCGGGGACTTTGTGGAAAAGTTGAAGGCCAGTAAATGATTAAAAAAAATAAATTTCCGGCTAAGTTGACAGCCAACGAGTTCAAGCGGAACCATTAATATAATTAATTTTCGGCTCCTGAACCGGTTCATAACTTTAATATACAAATAAAAAAACAGTTAGGTGGTGCAGAAATGACTTTGACATCGAGAGAACGGGTCTTAAACCAGCTCCAGGGAAAGGAGATAGACCGGGTGCCCTGCTACAGCGGGATGGGCAATGTAACTGTAACGGGGTTGAAACAGCTGGGCTACAGGTTCCCCCATGTGCACAGCGATGCCGAAAAGATGGCGAACTTGGCAGCGACTTCCCATGAGCTGTATGGTTATGAGTGCGCTGTTGTCCCTTTTGATTTCTGCGTGGAGGCAGAGGTCCTGGGCTGCATAATGAATGCCTATGAAGATGTTGAACATCTTCTTTATCCCACTATTAAAGAAAAGGCTATACATAGTGAGGATGAATTTACCACCTTTCCTATTCCGGAGGATCTTGCCAGTGCCGGGCGGGTGCCCGTAGTTGTCGGTGCCATCCGGCGCTTGAAAGAAAAGATTGGTGACAAAGTAGCTGTCGGCACTTATCTGATTGCCCCATTTACCCTGGCGGGTCAGCTTTTTGACCTGGATCAGCTTTTCAAACTTTCTTTTAAAAAACAGAAACTTGTCGGCGAAATGCTTGACAGGTTGGCTGATGTCCTGATTAGACTGGCTGAAATTTACCGCAATGCGGGTGCAGACTATCTTAACGTGCGGGAAATGGGGGCAACTACTGATATCTTAAGTCCCCGCAGCTTTAAAACTTTAATTTTACCCCCTCTCCAGAAAATACATGCTGCCTTAAATGCCATGGAAATTCCCAATATCCTGCATATTTGCGGGGCGACCAATGCCATTGTTTCGCTCATGAACGAGGCCGGAGCCGATGCTATCAGCGTTGAGGCAAAAAACGACATGCTTAAAACAAGGCAAGACATTGGATTTGAAACGCTGGTTTTTGGCAACCTTGATGCCTATAAACTGTTTGTTCTTGATAGCGTGGAGGATGTGGAAAAAGCAGTCGTTACTGCCCTGGAACAGGGTATTGACGCCATCTGGCCCGGCTGTGATATCTGGCCCGAGGCCAAGCCGGAAAATGTTAAAGCCATGGTAGAGGCTGTTGAAAAATATGGTGCAGAAAAATGGGTGCGCAAACAAAAGTCCGCATCGTAATGTCATAAATTATGGAGGAGGTAAATAAAATGTCGGCAATGACTGCAAGGGAACGTTTTTTAA
>JAGVAS010000093.1 GCA_020060185.1 Desulfovibrio sp.
ACGCCAGCACTTCCCGGAGATAAGCACCGCCGAGATCTCCGGAATCCTTAAACGCCTGCGAGTCCACGGCCTTATCAAAAAGGTCAAAGGGACATACAAGTACTACGTCACTAAACTGGGAAAAGCAGTCATCACTACAGGTTTACGTTTGAAAGAAATGTTCATCATCCCCGAACTGGCAGGCTTTCCGCTCTCTTGGCAGTTTTCGTTTTCAGTCCTCGTTTTCCACCTGGCTTGTGCGTATAACAGTGAACAAATCCCTGGACTTCTGCCGGAAGGGAAACCATTCCTTGTTCCGGGAAGAACAGTGGACATACTGGAATGAGAGCGATACTGGCGGTTACTATGACCCTGAGGAAAGAAGGTGAAAAGCGGTGGACAATAACCATGAACTGAATAACAATGCTGAAGCGGCGGCAAAAGAAGATCGTCCCGTGCAAAAAGGCGAAACAAGACAGTGGAGGGTAGGAACCTTTGGTTTTGTCTTGATCTAGTATTGCTAATTCTCGGCAGGATTTATAAGATGCATGTTTTAAGCTACCTGTTCAGATACTGTCGACATTTCTTTGACTATCCACCACCGGAGCAAGAGGTTACTGTTCTCGTTCCAGAAGAAATCGACGTGGAGGTCCTCAAAGCCTGGGGAAATCTCCAGCTGCACCTTCCAGCGGTAAAAAGCAACTGGGAAGGAAGTTTTGGGTAGCGGCTCCTTCCTGGAGATATTTCCCGGGGAAGACGCAATTTTTGCTCTTTTGGAGGGAACAGGCTCCCTTGTCCTAAGGATGGAGAAATATCCTATGCTGAGATAGGAGCAAATGAAAAAGACATGCTACATTAATTTACGGAGGGTTTTCTTTGAAATTTTATTTTCGCCCTTCTTATCGGCCTCTTGATAGAGGTGCTCTTCCCATGAAAAGACATCATTTCCCATTGCTGCGGCATCCAGGCTTTCAAGGCGTTAGTTCAGGTTTCAGGCCTGAAAATTCTACAACTTTAAAGTAGGAATTTGATATCTCCTTCTAACCGTGAAAAGTGTTTTTTATCCAGGGTAAAGATAGTTTGAGGGCCAATTTGACTGGCATAAGCAGCTAGATAGGCATCTATATAGTCTACATTTTTGTCTGCATAATCTAGAAGGGCTTTTCTTGTTATTTCTTTCTCCAGAACTTCTATTCCTTTTGCCTCAATAAACCCCAGTAATGTATTTACGATTTCTTTTTTCTCGTATTCATAAAAACTTTCCAGAGTCCATACAAGTTCAGCCACGGTAAGCGGATGAATTAAGAAAGAAAGCTCACCTTTTTCAGCTTTAGCAAAAAGATTTCTTGCTGCTAAAAAGTATTTTTCGTGGTCCCTTATTAGAAAGCGGAGAACAACATTTGTATCAAGCCAGGCAAACTTTTTATTTTCTCTCATCGTATTTCCCTTTTTTTTTAGCAACTTTTAACCTGGTCTTTTCTTCTTCCTCTTCAATTCCGGGAAAAGGTTTTTTTACCGGGAGAACGCCAGCAAAATCTGAAAGGCTTCTCTTTTTTATTAATTCCACTGTAATTTCTCCTTTATCTGTTAGTTTAAAAAGCATTTCATCTCCATTATTAGCCCCAATTGCCTTGCGAATTTTAACCGGGAGTTGTATTTGTCCTTTTCCTGTTATTTTGCTTTTCTCAATGATCATTACTGTCACCACTTAACTTATTATTATTCCTTTATTTTAAAGTATATCATTGAAATTTTATAGAGTCAAGGAAATATTAATTTTCAAGGCATAAACTCTGAAGAGCTCTTGGCGGTTGATTGGGAAAAGACGATATGGGACACAAAGAGAATCTAATGATTCTGCTAAAAGCTGAAGTAACTTGCTGAAACGGTGAAGTTGATATACTTGAGCGGCAGAAATGTCCCCAAGAAGGCGACCAAACTCCGTGAGCAATGGCTGTGACTGGAGAGATCTCCACTATAAGGAATTAAAGCTCTACTTCAAGAAGGCGAAGAAGATGAGAAATAAAAGATGTGTCCAATGAATAAAAAATCCTTAAAAACAGGTACCACCCAGAAACAGGTGACAGAATAGCCCTTTTTATAATCTCGCTTATTTTCCATCTTTCTCATGTTAAACACCCCGTTAACTTGATAGATAACTCTCTTGATGAAGCGGAGAGCCAGGGGATCGATCCCGAAGTCAGCGTTGATGTAGATTTGTCAGAAACCGGAAGTTATTCCCAAAATGATTGTAAACAGACACATTTATTTGGATGAGTTTAAAAATATGTTTAAAGATGCCAAGGTCCTTGCTTATAATGAGCCTTTAATCAAAGTTCAGATCCCCGGTCACGGGGTCTTCCATTTGGGTGAACTGCTCACCGGTTCTACACGTCTCATGCTTATTTTAAGGAACCCGCCAGAAAAAACATATATTCTTATCGAGAGCTTAAAACACTTGCATGGAGTTAAACTTGAGAGCGGTTCGTTTTATGCTTTTGCAAGAAAAGATGGCAGGCTTTATAGGTTTTACATCGAGGGTGGAAAAATGAAGTATCAGTTGTTCAGCAAATAGCAGATTAATTTGCCCGAAAAAAAAAGCATTTTTTAATGCACCAATTGATATCCTGATTGAGCACCTTCATGATCCGATTGTCAGCACCCGCAGACTGGTTGCGGAGCATCTCGGCAGGTTTAGCAATGATAAAGCTGCTGTGCTGCGGAAAACTCTTCCAGTGGAAAAAGACCTTCCTGGCCGCCGGCTTCTAAGCGGAATTGTACTGGATGAGGTCATGCAAAAAATAAAAGAGATATTTCGGGTGGGGTTATCCAATTAACGAGAAATAATGCGGAACTTTTTTTCAGCAAGAGGGTTTTTTTATATTTTATCAGTTTTTTAAAAGGCCTGCCTAAGACTTCTGAACTAGAGGAAAAACTGTCTTATTGCCGAAGTTAAAAAAATATCCTAAGTATTTTTCCCTAGCTAGGAAAGGGCACATTTGTAATTCCCGAACCAAAAGTTAAAGAAAACCACTTCCTCGCTGTGTATAATTTGACCAGCGTTTCGTATCCTAACCCGTGGCGGTACATTATCCGCAGGTAGGTTTCAACAGGTACAGTTGGTCTGCCGGTGCTAGACTTAAAATGCTCAACAAAGGGCTCCATGAAACACTCGTCATCTAAAAACTCGTCTATTTTTTTTGGTTCATTATCAAGCTCAAAGAGTTCTTTCGTATAATATCTCTCATTTATGAGCAATTTTTCTTAAGATAAACAGGATCTGCCCTTCCCGGACAATGTCATTTAACTTTACACATATTTCTTCAATTTGCCCGTCAAAGGGAGCCACCACGGCATTCTCCATTTTCATAGCCTCGATATTGGCAATTTCCTCTCCATGATGCACAATGTCACCGACTTTAAGCGAGCCTCTCCTGGGGTTACCAATCCTCCACAGGTTTCCGTTTATCGGCGCGCCGACCTCAAAAGGATCTTTTGCCATCCTTATCTCCCTTTTTTTGGCCCTGGGAGTGCTTACCGCAAAAACCCTGGTTTTATTGTTGACCCTCATTACCACATAGATAAACCCCTCGTGTTCATCCCCGACGGATACCAGCTCGATGCAGCAGGGTTTCCCCCACAACTCAAAATCAACCTTGCAGCCGGGCTTTCGCAAACCCTCTCTCCAGACATCCGTTGGGAGGACCAGGGGAGCCTCGCCGTAACTTTCACGGAATTGAATATATTCCAGGGTGTTCTTGGGATGCATTAAATAAAGGATGAACTCATCCTCTGACGGCTCTTTGTTAAGGGCGACGGTCAAGTCTTGCTTTTGTTTTTCCAGATTTTCATCTTGCAACAGCTCCAGGGGAGAAATATTGTTACGCTCAAGCATCTTGCATTTCCACTCGTCACCGAAAGCACTCCGGTAAACCCAATCGGCGGGCCAGCCCATCGGTAGCGCTCCATATTTTCCCAGAATAAGGTTTTTAAAATCGCTCGGGGCATTTTTGAAAAGAGTATACAGCTCCTCCTGCTCTTCAGGCTCCATAAGGTCTATATTTTGTGCCTTTTCCTCAACAAATTTTGTCATCAGGTTGAGGAGATGGTTTACCCCGGCTTCTCCACCCTCTTTCATGTACTTGTTCACGATACCGCTGCAGGTTACCCATGTTATCTGGGAACCCGGGGTGACATCGAAGTACTTGATAATCTTGTTGTAGAGGGACATCAGGGCCAAAACGGCTGGCATCAGGTGCAGGAAATCGCCCTTTTCCGCCTGCTCAAAGGAGCTGGGGAAAGCGCCGCCCGGCATTCTATGGTAAACTACGTGATAATCAAAGCCTCTAAAAGGCGATTCCGCCCACTCGTAGAGCTTGATCCAGCTGCGCACTTTCTGCACGGCAGCCTCCGCTTCCTGACGGTTCAGGTGGACAGGAATCCCTGATTCCTCCAGGTAAGCCTGGACGCTGAGAATCGGCGGCTGTCCGTAAAACCGGGCCAGGGAGTCTTCCTGGACATCAAGGATCTTCGCCCCGGCTTGGGCCGCCGCCAGCAGGGCCGGCATGGCCAGGCCGTCCGTTGTATGCCGGTGATACTGAATCAGCAAATCGGGATATCTCTGCTTGATGGCGTCAACCAGGCTGCCGATGCGCCGCGGGCTGCCGACGCCCGCCATATCCTTGATGCAAAGGATAATTTCGCCGGTCCCGCCGCACAGTTTAACTATTTCTTTAACCACTCCCAAATAATAGCTATTCGTTGCCCAATCGGCCTGGGTAAAACAGATGACCGGTTCAAAGAGCCGCCCCCTGTTCATCACCACTTCCGCCACGGCCCGCATGTTCCTGACATCGTTTAAGAATGAGAAACATCTCCATACATCGATATCCACCCTGGACACGACGTATTTGATGACATTGGGGGGATAGGGGCGGTATCCCCACAGGTTTGTTTCGCGGATTAACGTCTGCAGTAAAACATTGGGCATCAAGCTTCTGAGAAGATCGATTTCCTCAAAGGGGCTTTCCCTCCTGTTCATCACCCCCACGTGCCACCTGGCGCCGCCATGGCATTCCGCGCTGAACAGGCCCATCTTGTTGTAATGGGGAGCTAGGGTTTTCAAATCATAGATCCGGAGACGGTTCTTATAATCGGATTGCCCGGCATCCCTCATGGAAGTAGAAGTCAAGCAAACTCCTTTCAAAGAACGTACCCGGTCAACAATCTCGCGGGGGGGCAAGCCCGGTTTGACAAAGATATAATCTTTCACCATGTCTATCCATCCTCAAATCCATTTTGGAGTGCCCAACGCGGATATTTCGGCAACATACCTCGCTACTTTAAGTATTTCATCTTCGCTGTCCTTTTCAATGAACATCGAAACCAGCTCATCCAGATGCTCTTCGATGAAACGGGTGGAAAATTCACCAGCGATGAATTTCGGGTGCCTGATGATACTTAAAAGCAAGGGCGCCAGCGTTTTTACTCCTTCTATACGCAGATTTTTGCTGATGGCCCGGTCCATTACCCTGATGGCATCTTCCCTGTCGGCACCGGTGGCCATGATCAGCATAATCAGGGAATCATAGTAAGGCGGTATGTCCGCCCCTTCATAATACCCGGGGGAGATTCTTACCGCCGGACCCTGGGGTGAGTAGAGCCGGGTAATGGTGCCGAAAGAGGGGCTAAAAGTTCTTGGATCTTCGGCATTGAGGCGGACTTCCAGCGACCACCTGTTCGGGCGTATTTCGGATTGTTTAAAGGGTAAAGGCCTGCCCATGGCAACATCAATCATAATCCCGACGATATCCAGACCCGTAATCAGCTCGGTGATGCCGTGCTCGACCTGGAGCCGGGTATTCACCTCCAGGAAATAATACTGCCGCGCACGCGAATCAAAAAGAAACTCCACTGTCCCTGCGGAAACGTATCCGATCTCCCGCATAAGGTGTACCGCCGCCGAACAGAGCTCCCGGCGCAGCTCATCATCCAGGGAGGGCGACGGTGCTTCTTCAATTATTTTCTGGTTGCGCCTCTGGATGGTACATTCCCGCTCAAAAAGGTGCACCACATTAGCATACTCGTCCGCCACTACCTGGACTTCAATATGCCTGCCTCGTTCGATATATTTTTCCACTAGCACAGTATCGTCTCCAAAGAATTTCACCGCTTCGGACCGCACTTGAGCAAGGGCCGCCGCTACCTGTGCTTCATTTTCCACTTTGAGCATCCCCTTGCCACCCCCGCTGGCGGAGGCTTTGATCATGATGGGGAAATCAACGCCATCGCTTTCCATCCACTGCCTAATTTCCGCTGCAGTCGTGACATTGCTGATCCCGGGGATCACGGGTATTTTTGATTTTACGGCCATTTTTTTGGATTCGATCTTATCCCCCATCGCCCGGATCACCCCGGGTGGAGGGCCGATCCATACCAGGCCTGCGTCCATCACTTTCCTGGCAAAAAGATCGTTTTCCGCGAGAAAGCCCCACCCCGGGTGTATGGCGTCCGAATTATTCTGTAGGGCTGCATCTACGATTTTATCAATTTTCAGATACGAATCGCCGGGAGGTGCGTCACCGATATGGACCGCCGTATCAGCCATGGCTACATGATGCGCAAGCCGGTCCGGGGTGCTGTAAACCGCTACCGTCTTGATTTTCCGATCCCGGCAGGTGTGCATAATTCTTACCGCCGGTACACCTCGATTGGCCACCAGTACTTTGCTGAGCTTCCGTTCCATTGTCTCCCTCCAGTCTAAATTATACGTGGGCGACAGCGGTAGAATGAATCCGAAAATGATTCCACAAGGTAATCCGTACTTTCTACTCCCAGACTTCGGGAGAAAATATCCTTTACAATTACAACAGCCAGCCATGAACAAGACTGAGCAAGCCTATTTTCTTGCCGACTGCTAAAGGAGACACTCAATCGCGCCTTTGGACCTGCGCAAATTAATTTGGTAGTATTTATATCTATATCAAAATAACCCAATACTGTCAATATACTGTCAATGAGCACAGTTTCCTCTTCCTCCCAGCACTGATGCAATGCCCGGAATAAAAATTTAACCACCGGCGAAACTTAATAACCAGTCCCGGGGTAAAGTGCGGTAAGCTGCTCAGGCAGGTGTTTTCGCTTGCCCGGCGATGAGTGCCGCAAAAACGCCGGCGCTAAAACCGTTATAAATGTTCACAACAGTAAGCCCGTGTGAGCAGGTCTGAAGCATGGTCATCAGCACTTCAGAAAAAAATATATGATTCAAACCCAAAAAGGTAGCAGAACCTTCTAAACGTAACACAGTCACACTCATTATCATCAAGCCGTTTTCGGCAGAGCATGACGAAAAAAGAAAGGTGTTCACAGCCAGATTTGCCAAGGAAGACTGTGCCTCTTGCGACCTCTTTGGTCCCTGTATTTTCAAAGAGCGAATAAAGTTTAACCTGGTAACCTTATACGGGAAAGAAGCTGATTGCTGATACGTACCGCAGCCTTTTGGGGACCGAACGACACAAGGAGCTCGGCGACTTCCGGGCCGGGGTCGAAGGGGTACCTTCTGTACTGCGCAGAGGGTACAATATCGACCACCTTCCAGTAAGGGGCCTGGTACGCTCCCGGATTTGGGACCACTGCAAGATAATGGCTTACAACTTCAAGTCCTTCATCGGTTACTCCAAGAGAATTGGGGTAAGCCCCTGTTCTTTACAATTTTTCATCTGCTGGTTCAGCCGCCACATGGGTTTTATTAGGGCTAAATGGTGCTATGGTTGGTAAAAAAATTAAGTTTTTGGGTTATCATTATTGCTTTTAGCTGCGATTTGTTTTACAATACATATTAAGTTACAGTTGAATTGAACCAGTTCGTGTGAATAAACGAGGTTACGTTATGGTATTATCCAAGGGGCAAATGGAAGATGAGATAACCAAGGCCATGATCCAGTGGGAAAAGGATTATATGGGCCGGGGGCCTACAGAGGCCAGGACGGATATTGTCCGAAACATGGTCATCGTCACCCTAAAAGGGGTCCTTTCCCAAGCAGAAAAAAACTTAGCAGTCAACAAAGAAGGAATGGCTCTGATCAAAAAATTGCGCATGCAGTTAACTGAACAGGGGCGTTACGAACTGGAAGATATGATTTTTCAGGTGACCTCCACCAAGGTAGTCAGCTTGCACACGGATATTAGCACCAAAACAGGAGAGCGCATTTTTGTTTTTGTAACGGAAAAAGATATTTGCTAAGAGAACCGTAAAGAACCGTGAAGTTGGAAGTCAGTTAAAGGGTAGTTTTACCGGTTAATTTGAAATCCAACACCAGAAATATGGGTGTTGGATTTTTTTTTGGTGTGCCCGGCATGGGCGACAGCTTGGCGGTGAAAGTCCGCTATGGGGGGTGACGGTCCCAATCACTAGCCAAAGGCAAGGGTGCCCACTGTGAGGTGGAATCTGAAGGAAGCCAGCGGCAAAATCCTGGCCCGAGATGCACGAACCACATTCGAGGCGGGAGCAAGTCGGGTGAGTTTGCAAAAACAAAACGAAGCCCTATGCCGTCCGAGGCTTGCACGGTAAATGTGGCGGGTATTGGGAGGAAGGCGGTGGCTCTTACCCGGGGAGGTCTGGCGGGTACGTCACAGAGGATGAACTTCCTCTGTGACAACCCATGCAGCGATGTACGGCTGAACTGCCAGAAGTCAGCAGAGGCCATAGTGTGTGCGTGGCCGCGTGGCTGTCAGGTGGGTTAAAGTCCCACTGAGTCCTGGACTGAGGAAATAAAGCGCTCCGGGCTGAGGGGCCTGGGTGGCGGCGGATTCAGGACGGGAATCAAGTGGGAAGAGTGTTACCGGGCACAGGCGGCATTAAATATGTATTATGCAATGCAGGCGAGGGAGATCCGGGATCTTTTCAGGATCGCTCCCTTTTGGAGGGTGACCCGCATGCCGTCCTGGAGGGGCTACTTGTCGCCGGTTATGCCGTTGGCGCCCAAAAAGGTTATATTTACGTTAGGGCCGAGTATCCCCTGGCGGTCAAACGGTTGCAAGTTGCGATAACTCAGGCACGGGAAAAAAGCTTCTCGGTAAAAATATTTTAGGAAGCGGGTTCGATTTCGATCTGGAGATATTCCAGGGGGCGGGGGCTTTTGTTTGCGGCGAGGAGACGGCCATGTTCGCTTCCATCGAGGGTGGGCGTGGAGTGCCCCGCAACCGCCCGCCTTTCCCGGCGGTGAAGGGGCTCTGTGGGAAGCCGACCTGCATCAACAACGTGGAGACGCTGGTCAATGTGCCGCTGATCCTGCGCTACGGGGCAGAGAAGTTTGCCTCGGTCGGCACCAAGGGGAGCAAGGGGACGAAGGTCTTCGCCCTGAGCGGCAAGGTGAACAACACCGGCCTCTGCGAGGTGCCGATGGGGATTACCATGCGAGAGATCGTCTTCGACATCGGCGGAGGCATCCGCGGCGGCAAGAAGTTCGAGGCGGTGCAGATCGGCGGCCCGTCGGGCGGCTGCATCCCGGAGAAGCTGCTCGACCTGCCGCTGTCCTGCCGGGCTGTGCAAGGACCTGCTCATCTATTATATCGACGCAGAGATCTGCACAGGATGCCGTGCCTGTGTCAAAGCCTGTCCCGCGGAAGCCGTCAGCGGTGAAAAGAAGGAACCCCATGTCATCGATGAAGCGAAATGTATCAGCTGCGGCGCCTGTTTCGATCGCTGTAAGTTCGGCGCTGTAAAGAAGAAATAAAAAGAGCAAGGGAGGGAGAAAGATGGTTTCTTTAACTATAAACGGTCAAAAAGTGGAAGTGGAGCCCGAAACCACCATTTTACAGGCGGCTGAGAAGCTGGGGATTTTCATTCCCACCTTTTGCTATGATCCGGAGCTTACCAGGGTGGGAGCCTGCCGCATGTGCGTGGTAGAAGTGGAGAAGGCCCGGACCCTGGTAGCTTCCTGCTGTACGCCCGTGGCGGAAGGCATGGTGGTGCATACCGATACGGAAAGGGTTTACACCGCCCGCAAAGCCAATTTAAGTCTTCTTTTGGCCAACCACCCCCTGGACTGTCTTACTTGTGAAAAGACAGGAAATTGCCGCCTGCAGGACTACTGCTATATATATGGGGTTTCAGAAAGCGAATACAGCGGTGCGCGGAAAAACTACCCGCTTGATGACAGCAATCCTTTCTTTATCAGGGACATGAACAAGTGTATCCTCTGCGGTTTGTGTGTGCGTAAGTGCCACGAAATCAATGGAGCCGGTGCAGTTGAATTTATGAAAAGAGGTTTTGATACCAAGGTGACTGCTGCTTTCGACGATCCGCTGGAGAACTCCTCCTGTGTGTTCTGCGGCATGTGTGTCGATGCCTGCCCGGTTGGAGCCCTGGTACCGAAGCAGGGGATACGCCAGGGACGCCCCTGGGAACTGACAAAGGTAAAAACTGTATGCCCCTACTGCGGCACCGGCTGCGGCCTGGAGCTTTATGTAAAAGATAATAAGGTGGTTGGGGTAAAAGGAGATGCTTCCAATCCTGTCAACCGGGGACAGACCTGTGTCAAAGGGCGTTTTGGCTATCAGTTTATCAATCATCCTGACCGCTTGACAACACCACTGATTAAGCGCAATGGCCGCTTTGAAGAAGCTTCCTGGGATGAGGCCCTCGACCTGGTGGCAAGCAAGTTTCGGGAGGTACAGGAAAAATATGGACCGGAAGCTCTGGGTGGTTTAAGCTCGGCGCGAGCCACAAATGAATCGAATTACCTTTTCCAAAAGCTGCTACGCTCCTTAGGGACTAATAGCATTGACCATTGTGCTCGCCTCTGACACGCCCCGACAGTGGTCGGTCTGGCCACTACCACAGGCAGCGGTGCAATGACAAATCCCATCAGCGATATAGAAGGTTGTGGCGCCATTTTGCTGATCGGTACCAATCCCACCGAAAACCATCCCATCGTTGGTTACCGGATCCGGCGAGCAGTGAAAAAGGGGGCCAGGTTAATTGTTGTTGATCCGCGCCGTATCCCGCTTGCCGAAATAGCTGACGTTCATTTGCACATTAAACCGGGGACAGATGTTGCCTTACTTAATGGGTTGATGTATGTTATTTTGAAGGAGGGGCTCGAGGATAAAGACTATATTGCCAGACGGACAAATGGCTTTGAAAATATGAAAGAATTCATCATGACAAGATATCCCTTAGCATATGTTTCTGATGTAACCGGGGTGTCGGCAACAGATATTGTTCGTGCTGCCCGTCTTTATGCCACTGCCCCCAGCGCCGCAATTTTTTACTGTATGGGAGTGACGCAGCACACCTGCGGCACAGAAAATGTCCTTGCTTTAACCAATCTGGCTTTGGCCACTGGCAATGTTGGTAAACCTCATGCCGGCATAAACCCCCTGCGTGGTCAAAACAATGTCCAGGGAGCCTGTGATATGGGATGTTTGCCCCATGTTCTGCCCGGTTATCAGCCGTTGCATAGCGATGGAACC
>JAGVAS010000103.1 GCA_020060185.1 Desulfovibrio sp.
AACCGGTAATTTTTCGGAAAAACCGATAGGCAATAGCTGAAAAAACGTCAATTTCAGATCCCGCAAGATTTAAAAATAATTTCATGCGTCAGCACTGTTCCCAGTTATTTTGTCTTGACAAATTTTTAAATGGATGTTATTGTAAAAAAGAATGGTTAGCACTCTCAATGCCAGAGTGCTAATTTAGAAAAAGGGGTGTAAAAAATGGGGCTCAGCACACGTAAAAAGCATATTTTACAGGCAGTTGTAACAGATTATATTAAATCAGCACAACCTGTTGGGTCTCGAACGGTGGCCAGGCGCTATAAGATGGGGTTATGCCCTGCTACAATCCGCAATGAAATGGCTGATCTGGAAGAGTCAGGCTATTTAGTTCAACCCCATACTTCAGCAGGAAGGATTCCTTCCCAAAAAGGTTACCGTTACTACGTTGATCAGCTTATGGAGACCTCGGACCTTGAAGAAGAAGAAAAAGCAGAAATAAGACAGGTGTTTCAATATAAGAAACTGCAGGAGATAGAGGAAATTATCCATCACACTTCCCGCCTCCTTTCTTTGCTTACCAATTATACTTCTTTAATCTTGGGGCCGCAGCTTAAAAAAAGTGCTTTTAAAAAGCTGCAGATCATGCCCCTTGATAACCAGAGGGGGCTGCTTGTCCTGGTAACTGATACAGGTTTCGTAAAAAACAATGTCATCAACCTGCCCCAGACTTTGTCCAGCAACGAATTGAACCGTATTGTTTCATACCTTAACAGGCGGCTGGAAGGCCTTACTATTGATAAAATCACCTCCAGGCTTATCAGCGAGCTGCGCCGGGACCTTTACCATCACGTTAAGTTTCTGGAAGAAACTTTTACCCTGCTTGAAGATAGCCTGGCTGAAGATGAAAGACGCGTCTTCCTGGGAGGTACTACCAATATCCTAAACCAGCCGGAGTTCGGGGATATCGGAAAAGTAAAATCCCTGCTTTCACTTTTTGAACAGCACTCCCTTCTGGCAACCTTGCTGGCAAGGCCGGTAGCCGGTGTGGAAGGGATTACAATCAAGATCGGCAGGGAAAATATCCTCGAAGAAGTACAGGAATGCAGCCTTGTTTTAGCTTCTTATTGTTTGGGAAAGGAAGTAGTGGGAACCGTGGGCATACTGGGCCCGACGCGCATGGACTATGCCAAGACCGTTGCTGTAGTACAACAGGTTGTAAATCAACTTGGCAGGCTTTAGCATATAAAAAGGAGTGAGGAGATGATGAAGGAAAAAAATATTTTTCATTCCCCCGATGGAGGGGAAGGAGAATTAGAACATATTACCGGCGGGGAAGAAAGTAGTAAAGAAAAAGAGGAGCTTTCCCGGGAAGAAGAATGTTCCCAGGAGCTCGAAGGGGCAGACGCTATCCTGGAGACCGGGGAAGAAAGCGGGGATATAACAGTGGAAGCGCTGCAGCAAAGAATAGAGGAACTAGAGCAGGAAAAGGAAGAAATGAAAAACCGGCTGCTGCGGCTGCAGGCTGACTTTGAAAATTTCCGCCGGCGTGTTCGTACCGAAAAGGAAGAACTGGTAAGCTACGCCAATTTTAATTTGATTCAAAAGTTATTGCCGGTAATTGACAACCTGGAAAGGGCTCTCTTCGCTTCACAAAAAGGCCCCGACGGAATTATTGAAGGTTTGGAAATGATTAAAAAGCATTTTATGGACATTTTGCTTAAAGAAGGGGTAACTCCTATTGAAAGTGTCGGCAAACCCTTTGACCCCAACTGCCACGAAGCGATTTTTAGGGAAGAATGCTCCGATTATCCCCCCGGTACGGTCGTGGAGGAGTTGCAAAAGGGATACATGATTAATGATAAGGTTTTACGGGCAAGTATGGTTAAAGTCTCTGCAGAATAATGTTTACTTTTCATTATTAAAGTTTTACTAGCAGCGTTTTATGAGCACGGCTACTTTAAATTAACGAACATAAATTTAACTACTTTAAGGAGGGGTAACGATGTCGAAAATTGTAGGCATTGATTTGGGAACAACAAACTCTGCCGTAGCTGTTTTGGAAGGTGGAGATCCAGAAATAATTTCCAATGTGGAAGGAAGCAGATTAACTCCTTCCGTTGTTGCTTTCACCAAGGAAGGAGAAAGAATAGTAGGCCAGGTCGCCAAGCGGCAATCCATCACTAACCCCGAACGCACCATTACTTCTATCAAGAGGGAAATGGGAACCAACTTTAAAGTCGATATTGATGGCAAGTCATATACCCCACAGGAAATTTCTGCCATGATTCTGCAAAAGCTAAAGGCTGATGCGGAGAGTTACCTGGGAGAGAAAGTGGAAAAAGCTGTTATTACTGTTCCCGCTTACTTTACTGACAGTCAAAGGCAGGCGACAAAAGATGCCGGCCGTATCGCCGGACTGGAAGTACTGCGCATTATTAACGAACCTACTGCTGCTGCCCTGGCTTACGGCCTGGATAAAGGGGAAGACCATACTATCCTGGTTTATGACTTAGGTGGCGGGACTTTTGATGTCTCCATCCTGGAACTGGGGGATGGAGTCTTTGAGGTTAAAGCTACCAGCGGTAACAACCGCCTGGGCGGCGATGATTTTGATGAGAGGATTATGAATTACCTGGCCTCCGAGTTCAGGAAGGAGACAGGAGTGGATCTCAGCAAAGACCGCATAGCCATGCAGCGTTTAAAAGATGCGGCGGAGAAAGCCAAAATTGAGCTTTCCACCGTAACAAGCACAAACATAAACCTGCCCTTTATTACGGCTACTTCCGATGGCCCCAAGCACCTGGATATAACCCTTACCAGGGCCAAACTGGAGGATCTTATTGCCGATCTGGTCGATAAAACCATCGGCCCTTTACGCCAGGCTCTTTCTGACGCCGGCCTGGAGGCCAAATCTATTGATAAAGTGATTTTAGTGGGTGGCTCAACCAGGATCCCCCTGGTACAGAAAGTTATTAAAGACCTGCTGGGTAAAGAACCCCACAAGGGCGTTAATCCCGATGAGGTTGTAGCCCTGGGAGCGGCTATCCAGGGGGGAGTGCTGGCCGGCGAGGTAAAAGATGTTTTACTCCTGGATGTAACGCCCCTTTCTCTGGGTATTGAGACCCTTGGTGGGGTGTTTACCAAGATTATCGAAAGAAATACGACCATTCCCACTTCAAAGAAACAAATTTTTTCCACAGCCGCTGATAACCAGACCAGCGTTGAAATCCACGTTTTACAGGGCGAGCGCCCCATGGCGGCAGGCAACAAGACACTGGGACGTTTTATGCTTGATGGTATTCCCCCGGCTCCGCGGGGGATACCGCAGATAGAAGTATCTTTTGATATTGATGCCAACGGTATCGTCAACGTGTCAGCCAAAGATCTGGGGACCGGCAGGGAACAAAAAGTTACCATTACGGCTTCTTCCGGACTGAGCAATGAAGAAATTGAAAAGATGGTAAAAGAATCCCAAAAACATGCCGAAGAAGACAGGAAGTTTAAAGAACTGGCCGAAGCACGCAACCAGGCCGATTCCCTGATTTACTCCACGGAGAAGACCATACGTGAACTGGGTGATAAAGTCGACAGCAATACAAAAGACAAAGTAGACAAAGCTATCCAGGAATTAAAAGAAGCCTCGGCCGGTAATGATACCAGCAAAATAAAAACAGCTTCAGAAAAATTAAGCAGTCTTCTTCATGAAATGTCTACCAAACTTTATGAACAGGTCCGCAAGGAACAACAGGCCGGCGGGGAAGGGAAGGCCCAGGGACAAGAAAGCGGGGCCGGCAGGGGAAAACAGGAAGATGTTGTAGATGCAGACTATGAGGTTGTTGACGGGGATGAAGAAAAATAGTAACCAACCAGGAGTCAGGAGACAGGAGTCAGAATGAAAGAATGGTTTATCGTCTCGTAGTATTCTGAATTCTGACTACTGAATTCTGAATACCTGAACAGGCTTCGTTTTAAGGAGCGGTGGGATCATGTCGTCTAAAAGAGATTATTATGAAGTTCTGGGTCTTGGCAGGGAGGCCACCCCGGAAGAAATAAAGAAAGCTTATCGCAAGCTGGCACGGCAATACCACCCCGATGTTAATCCCGGTGATAGTGAAAGTGAAGCCAGGTTTAAGGAGATTAAGGAAGCTTACGATATTCTAAGTGACCCTCAGAAGAGAGAAAATTACGACCGTTTTGGTCATCAGGAAGGAGCCCAGGGTTTTGGCGGCTTTGGTGGCTTTGGTGATTTTCGTGATTTTACCTCCGGGTTTGAGGATATTTTCGATACTTTTTTTGGCGGAGGTTTTACTACGGGGAGGAACCGGCAGGCTTCTGCTTCCCGGCGCGGGGCAGATCTGCGCTATGACCTTGAAATTTCCCTGAAAGATGCCGTGCAGGGGAAGGAAACCTTTATTAATGTCCCCCGTGCCGAAAATTGCCCCGAGTGTAACGGCACCGGAGCTAAAAACGGGGCTCAGCCGGTGACCTGTAGCACCTGCGGCGGCACGGGCCAGCAGCAGGTTGTAAAAAATACGGCGTTCGGCAGATTCGTAAGTATACGGACCTGTGAGAAATGCCACGGTGAAGGTCGTATTATCAAAGAATACTGTGCCAGGTGCCGTGGTGAAGGTCGCATACTCCGGGAAAGAAAAATTGAAATAAAGATCCCGGCGGGAGTAGACAGCGGCTCCAAGCTGCGCATACCCGGTGAGGGTGAGGCCGGGACAAGAGGAGGAACGCCAGGCGATCTTTACGTGATCATTCACGTTCGTCCCCATGAAATCTTTAAACGGCAGGATAACGATTTAATTTGTGAGATTCCCGTTAGCTTTGTTCAGGCTGCCCTGGGAGGCGAACTTGAAGTTCCCACCCTTGATGGTAAAGCAAAGCTGCGCATTCCGGAAGGAACCCAACCGGGTGCTGTTTTCCGCCTGAAGGGGAAGGGAGTACCCAGCCTGCGGGGGTTCGGTAAAGGAGATCAGCTGGTCAAGGTAAAAATTGAAGTGCCGCGCCGCTTGAATGCCCGCCAGAAGAAGATCTTGCGTGAATTTGCACAGGCCAGCGGCCTGGATATTCCTGAACAGGAAGATAAAGGTTTTTTTGACCGGGTTAAAGATACCCTGGGCGGCAAGTAATTTTAATATGAAAATGGAGCAGCTTTTGCTGTTGGCGGAGCTCCGAGTTCCGCTCTGAAAGCTCTACGTTTCAGCTCAGGTTTCCGATGACCTTCCCGGGAGAGTTCGCATCCTACTCACCTCCCGGCTGCCGGCTTCCA
>JAGVAS010000038.1 GCA_020060185.1 Desulfovibrio sp.
AGATAGATAGGGTGGTTAAAGGTTAACCCTTCAACTTTTAAACCCTTCAGAGTTCGGTGCCGTAGTTCTTTGCGCAGGGCCATTTTCGGAAGGATAGTTATCCCCCTTTCTGCCGTAACTGCTGATACTATGGCATTAATGCTGTTTAGCTCTAAAATAATGTTGAGTTCATTTATGGGAATATTTTTTTCTCGGAAGGTTTCTTCAATCGTTTCCCTGATTCCGGAACCCTTTTCCCGTAGAATCAATTTAAGCTCTCTGAGTTCTTTTTTATTGATTTCATTCCTATCCTGCCATTCCTCGTTATAGGGAGCGACAACAACGAGCTCGTCCTGAGCTATTTTTCTAACTCTTAAATCTTCTGATTTTATTAATTCTTTAAAGGAATTAACAAGGGGGCCTTCAATAACACCAATGTTAATGCTTCCCTCAATTAGTTTTTCCACAACATTTTTAGTGTCGGAGATATCCAGGAATATGTTATTCTGAGGAAATTTTTCCTTAAAAATATAAATGCTGCAGGGCAGCGCAAAGTTGCCGATGGAACTGGAAGCACCCACAAAAAGCTCTTCTTTAACAGTATTCCTACGGTTATCGATTTCTTTTTGAAGGTTCTTGGTTAGGTTTAAAATTTTCTGGCCGTAATTAAAGACAAGCTTACCCATCTCAGTAGCCCGTACTCCTTTATTGCTTCTTTCCAGCAGTACGGTCTGGAAATTATCTTCCAGGTCCTGGATTTGAAGGCTTAAAGCCGGTTGACTGATATGAAGTTTTTTGGCGGCTTTGGTTATGCTTCCGGTTTTAACTACAAGGCAAAAAGCGTCAAGGTGGTTTAAATTCATGGTGTTGATTCTCACTTTTTAATTAATTAATAATAAAATCGAGGCTTATCTTAAATTTCCTATGTCATGTAATATTCGGTATCGTGGTTTTTTCCGCTTATTGTTGATAAAGAAGGGAAATTACTCTATTTAATTGAATTTTTTTTAAGGGATATTCTCTATATCCCCGGGTAATGCCATGATTAAAAATAATTATACCATTTAAAGCGGTTACGGTAAAGTGGTCCCTGCCTTTACGAACTCAATTTCCCTATATTATTAATTGTTATTATTGCTTTAAATATAGTGTTAAGTTAAAATAAGTTATTATCTAATGTCCAATCCGAAAGGACAAGAGTTCATGAAAGATAGCCTGCAAAAAATAGAAATCTTTCCGGAAAAAAAGTCAGGACAGTTTTCTCTACAGGTCCGTGGCGGTTTAATATTGTTATTTGGTAACTTTCTTTTTCTTTATTTTTTAGGAAGCTATTATCCGGGAGGAGTACTCCCCTGGGTATTTGGTTTGCTCTTTGGTTTTGTTCTCCAGCGTTCACGTTTTTGTTTTGCCGCTTCATTCCGGGATATTTTCCTTATTGGTAATACAATTTTAACTAGAGCAGTTATCCTGGGCTTGGCTGTAACATCTACAGGTTTTTTACTTCTGGAATATTTTACTCCTGGCCAGGAGCTTTTATTTACCATGGCTAAGGTAAAGCCGGTAGGGTTATTTACTGGTATTGGGGCATTATTATTCGGATTTGGAATGGTCATAGCCGGAGGGTGTGTGTCAGGAATGCTCATGCGTATGGGTGAGGGCTACCTCATGCAGTGGGTTTGCATGCTTGGTTTCCTGGTAGGTTCCGCTTTTGGAGCCTGGCAGTTGGGCTGGTGGATGGAACGTTTCATTCTTAAATCCCCTGCAGTTTTTTTGCCACATATACTCGGTTGGTCGGGAGCAATTATTTTACAGTTGATACTTCTTTGTACCCTTTTTGTTATGGCTTTTGTTTTTGAAAAAGGTTGGACAAATTTTCATTCTCTGTTGAAGAATCCTTTTGCCGGGAAACCACCTGTAAAAATCTTGGAATGGCTTAACAGCCTAAAGGGTAAAAAATTCTATATGTTAATGTTTAAAATTCCCTGGCCCTATTACGCAGGGAGTATAATCCTGGCATTTTTGAACTTTACACTGTTTGCGGTATGGGAGGCTCCCTGGTCGATTACCGGAGGTATTACCTATTTTGCAGCATGGTTAAGCACTTTGCTGGGCTTTTCACCGGAAAAGTGGGCATTTTTCCAAAAAGTAAAGCTCCTGGAAGGTAACTATGTGCTCATCTCACAAACACAAATTGATTATTTCAGGTTTCCCCTGGTGTATCATTTTATGGCCATAATCATTGGTTCCTTATTGGCTTCGCTCCTTGCCGGGGAGTTTCGCCTCAGGAAATGGCGCTCCGGACGTTTTATAGGTTCTGCTTTACTGGGGGGCTTTTTGATGGGATATGGTTCAAGGCTGGCTTTAGGATGCAATATAGGGGCTTTTTTTAGCGCAATACCTTCCCTGTCCCTGCACGGCTGGGTCTTTGGATTCTTTACCCTGGCCGGCTCTTTTTTTGGAGGAAAATTTTTATTAAAATATCTGATTACGTGAAAGAAGATTTTTTAGCTCCTGCATTTTTTATAATTAGTAACATAAATGACGATAGATTTTAATTATTGACAGAAGATTTTGCAAATATGCGCGAAAATGCCTACAGATGCGCTTTTATTTTAGTGGCTATGCCTTTAGCCACTTTTTTTGTTGCTGTTAGGCATGAAGGAAATAATTATTAATATCGATAATATCTCTTTTCGAATCAGCACTGTTATACTGCTTTATAATGAGAAATCTATAACAATCCCGGGAAAAAGAAAATTATTTAGAAAGGGGGGATAGATATAAAAAAACAGAAAGAGGAAAACGCACAATGGATTAATGGTAAAGGCAGGGGGATTTTGTACAGTTTTCTGTCTCAGGTATTCAGGGATGAAGTTGGCTGGCAAAAAGTGTCTGATTTTTTCCAGGAAGAAAATATGACAGTATTAGCTAGTATTATTGCTCAACTGCCTCCGGAAAAAGCTCAACTCTTAAATCAATGTTTAAGTAATTTAAGGGAGAGTGCGGGAAGGAACTTTAACGGGAAAGAAAAGGAATTCGGCAGCCTGGATTTAAGAAAGGAATTTGCTTATTTATTCCTCACACCTCAGGGTGTGTACCCTTTTGAATCCGTCTACCTGGGGAAGAAAAAATTATTGATGGATAAACCCTGGGAGGAGGTTAGAGCTTTTTACCGCAGTATCGGGATCGAAAAGGACAAAAGCGAAATACATCTCGAAGATCATATAGCTGTGGAATTGGGTTTTATGGCCAGCTTTTCCTACTTAAGCGGCGATTTTCTGTCTTACGAAGGCGAAGAAAAGATCGATGAAGAGGAAAAGGAATTCCTGATCCAGGTACAGCATGATTTTCTGGAGCAGCATTTACTTAAATGGGCACCGGGTCTTTGCGATGACATTATGGCAAAGACACGCCATCCTTTTTATCACGGTGTCGCTGCTCTAACCAGGTGGTTTCTCGCATGTGATCTTTCAATGCTAGAGGAATCATTAACAATGCTTACTGTCAAAGCTGACTAACATTTTAAAAAGAAGGGGGGTAAGAACCTGGTTCCGGGTAAAATATTATCTGAGTTTGTTAAAAGACGAACAAGATATTTAAATGTTCCCGGCCGGGTTCAGAGTATGACAAATAAAACTGAAAAGTGGAAAATAAGCAGGCGTTCTTTCCTCTTGGCTTCCGGTGCAGCCGTCGCTGCCGGTGCAGCGGGGAACTTTCTGCTTTCCGGTTGCCAGCCTAAAGAGGACAAACCGGCAGTTGACGAAAAACCTCGAAAGCCGCTGCCTGCCGAGCCGGAAGTAACAGCAAGCAAATTTAATGTCTGCAATGTTTGCAGCGCAAACTGTGCCATGATCTGTGATATCGTGGACGGCAAGGTATGGAGGATCCGGGGTAACCCCGATGACCAGGTGGCCCGCGGCCGTCTCTGCGTCAAGGGTTATTCTTCCTATAAAATGCTTTATGATCCTGACCGTATCAAGTTCCCCATGAAGCGCACCAACCCGGAAAAAGGTCCCGGCGTGGATCCCGGCTGGGTAAAGATCTCCTGGGAAGAGGCTTTTGAGCTGACCGGGCAGAAATTTAACGAGGCCAAAGAGAAGTACGGCCCGGAATCAATCGTTTTCTTTACCCGGCCCCATGATTTTGCCGTACGCCTAGCCAAGGCCATCGGTACGCCCAACCTGGTAAGGCACCTCGACACCTGTTATACCACCCACGAGGCTACCTGGCGGGCCGCGGTAACCGGCACCGGGCGTCCCTGGATGCTCGATATTTATAACGCCAAGTATATTCTCTCCTTCGGTTGGGACCAGCCTGCCAAGGGAAAAAACATGTCTGCCCAGGGATATATCCATGCCCTCAATAACGGCGCCAGGGCGGTAGTTTTTAACCCCGTACTGACGGCCACGGCAGCGTTAGCCAATGAATGGATTCCCATTAAACCGGGGACCGACCTGGCCGTCTGTTTGGCAATGATCCGCCTGATTATCAACGAAGAACTCTACGATAAGGATTTTGTAGAAAAATATACGACAGGTCTCGAGGAGCTGAAAGCGGCCGTCCAGGAATATACTCCCCAGTGGGCGGAGAAGATCAGTGAAGTCCCGGCGGCAACCATCGAGCGCGTGGCCCGGGAGTTTGCCACTACCAAACCGGCAATAGTTCCCAACCACAAGCGCGATGCCGGGGGCCCCCTTTACTTTAACGGCTGGCGCACCTCCTATGCCTTCATTATTCTCAACGCCCTGGTAGGCAGCATCGACCGGGAGGGTGGAGTTGTTTTCCAGCGCAGGTCCAAGCTGAAGCCTTTTGACGAGGTTTTCCCCCCGCTGGAATTTCCTGCGGCACGCAAGGAAACGATCATGGGGAAAGAAAAATTTCCCATTATTGGCCCTACGGGGAAACTGGGTTTTGTAACTGTCAGCGAAGCCATCCTGAACGAGAAACCCTA
Source organism: Desulfovibrio sp. (assembly GCA_020060185.1). GTDB lineage: Bacteria > Bacillota > Dethiobacteria > DTU022 > UBA8154 > UBA9862. The sequence goes on from JAGVAS010000038.1 coordinate 4,931, forward strand.
CCCGGTCAAAGCCATGTTCGTGCGCAAACAAAACGTGCTGGCTGTTCCCGATGCCCCGCGCTTTGTGGAAGCCCTCAAGAAGCTGGATTTTGTGGCCGTGGCGGATATCCTTCCCACCGAGATCGTGCAGATGGCTGACGTCGTTTTCCCCGAACCCCACTTCCTGGAGACATCGGGAATGACTGATCGTGTTTATTTCGCTTTCTACCCGCAGATTGCCCTTAAGGATCCGGTAGGAGACCCGCTTTATGATACTAAGGGTTACGGCTCCATTATTATCGGTATCGCCAAGGCCATGGGTCTCGGCCAGCACTTTGAAGGAGTAAGCGGCACCAAGCTTGCCGATGAGCAGCTAAAAGCCTTAGGGAGTTCCATGGATGAGCTTAAGGCCAGCCCCAACGGACTCTGGTCAGACCAGAAACCTTTCAAGCCACGGGAGGAATTTGGAACTCCCAGCAAGAAAATTGAGCTTTATTCCACTGTACTCAAAGAACATGGCTATGATCCCGTACCTACATGGCAGCCCAAGCGAGAGCTGCCCTCAGATACCTATCCTCTTTATTTGATAGTTACGCGCCATGCTGCCCACCGCATGTCGGAGAGCCAGAACAACGAGCTTGTGATGCAGGTCGCCCCGGAAAACTTTGCCACCCTTAACAAGGCTACTGCGCAGCAGCTCGGCATCAAAGACGGCGACGAGGTTATGGTGGAATCCCGCGTTAACAGGATTACCCTGAAAGCCAGGTTGATCGAGGGCATCCGCCCCGATTGTGTCTGTGTGGAACACGGTTTCGGCCACTGGTCGAAAGACCTGACCCTTGCTTTCGGAGTGGGTGGCAACGAAGGCGACCTGGTTCCCGGTTTCTCCGTGGAGGAATTGGTTGCCGCCAAGGACCCCAGCGCTTCCGGCTACATGAGCGATGTCTGTGTTAAGGTCTATAAAGCTTAGGTGATCGAAGGAGGAAGAAAAAATGAAATATGCCATGTTGATTGACCAGACCAAATGCATCGGTTGCGGTGCCTGCACCGTGGAGTGCAAGGGTAAATATGAAGCCTCCTTCGGTGTGCTGCGTACCCGCATGATCCGTTATGAAAGCGGCAGCTATCCCCATGTAAAAGCAGCCTTTAGGAAGCAGGCCTGTATGCACTGTAAAGTAGCTGCTTGTGAGGAGATCTGCCCCGTTAAAGCTATCTACCGTGTCGAGGGGGAAAACGGCGGCATGGTGGTAGTTGACAAGGAGACCTGTATCGGCTGCGGCACCTGTGCCAGCGCCTGTCCCTTCGGTGTTCCGCAGGTTGATCCCGGAGATAAAAAAATGGAGAAATGCAGCTTCTGTGCTCACAGGGTGGTGAACGGTAGTTCGACCTACTGTGCCGAGGCCTGCCCGGTAGGAGCCATTGCGTTCGGTGAACGCGAAGCGCTCCTTGCACAGGGCGAGGAGAGGGTAAAAGCTCTCAAGTCCGCTGGCCGCTCCAAAGCAGCTCTCTATGGCAAGGATGATACTGGAGTTCTATTGGTTATCGACGGGGATCCGGAAAGCCTCGGGCTTGTCAAGGAAGGCTTTACCCTCAGTGCCGCCGGATGGGAGGCCATTAGCTCCTACGGCGGTCTGGCTGTTGCTGCGGCCCTTGGCGGCCTGGGATACAGGCTTATCTGCGACAGGCTGGAAGAAGTAAAAAAAGAAAAAGAGTAGGATAGCAGTATCATAAAATAATAGAAAGAGCCTGTTTGGGGGCCGTCCTGACAGTTCAAAATGACCTTGGGTCCGGCCCCTTCATATTATTTACTTTTAAATTGCTTTAAGGATAAAAACAACCGCTTCTCAAATTGGTGGGCCTTTTAGATTTGCTTGTAAATTTTTAAACAAAATGAATGGTTAAAGTTATTGCTAAAAAATATATAATTATGTTACTATATAATAAAATAAGTATAAAGTTTGTATTTCTTATGACAGGAAAGCCTTAAAGGAAGTCAAGGAAAAGTATGGTGCAGATCGTGTTTCTGTTCTGCTTGAAAAAGATAAGGTTACTATTGGCTATCATGGAGGCCCGGGTTGAGGTATTTAGCCAGGTTAAACCGTAGGTTTGCCGGAAAGCATTCCTCCTAAGCTAAGAGTAATATAAAATAAGGGTTGCCGTGGGCACAAATTATCTTAATTTTTATTCTTGACATAAGGGTTCACGCTTGTTATTATGTATGCAGGATGACGCATATATTATCTAAAGGTGAGGTATGATGCAGGAGTATATATTGGTTTTAAAGGCACTGGGGGAGCCCACTCGCCTGCGGATTTTGAACCTTCTTATGAAAGAAGTGAATACGGGGCTTTGTGTCTGCGAAATTGTCGATGCTCTTCAAGAAAACCAGTACAATGTTTCGCGCCACCTTCAGTTCCTGGCCAAAGCCGGGCTGGTCGTCGCTAATAAGCGGGGAAGGTGGATCTATTACAGGTTAAAAGAGCATCTTGACCCTTACCGGCGCGCCCTGCTGCAGTCCGTCGTCTCCATACCGCCTGAAGTTTTCAACGGTGATCTTAAGCGCCTGCGCCAGAGGATCGCTCTGCGGGTTGATGGCGAGTGCGTGATAGGGTGCGGAAAGCAGCAATGTTGTATGGGTAACCCACCTGACTTTGCCTCCGGCCGGGAGTCGAGTATTTAGCTTAAATTTAAGGGGTGATATACTTGCCCAGTGAAGTGATTGTTTATGAGTCAGAAATTTTTAAAGCCTTGGCCCACCCGACACGTATACAAATATTGCATCTTCTAAGGGACGGGGAAAGGTGTGTCTGTGAAATCGTCCCTGCCCTGGAAATGGAACAGCCCAATGTTTCCCGCCACCTTCACGTTTTAAAAAAGGAAGGGATACTATCCAGCTATAAAGAGGGCTTAAGAGTTATTTACAGGGTAAACGACCCGAAGATTTTTGAGCTGCTTGATTTATGTAAGGAATTGCTCAAAAACCATTGGGAAAAAAGGCAGAAAACATTTGTTTAACTTTTAGCTTACAAACCTTTTGGGCTGTACACTCAAAGCAAAAGAGATGAGCAACATGGGTATATATCTGGACAATGCGGCCACCTCTTACCCCAAGCCGGAGAAAGTTTATGAGGCCGTAGACCATTACCTGCGTCATATTGGTGCAAGCTCCGGTCGGGGCGCTTACCGCCGCGCTTTAGAGGCCGATAATCTTGTCTATCAGGCCAGAAAGCTTTTAGGTAGGCTTTTTAACATTAAAGATGTCAGCCGTATTGTTTTTACGGCAAACATTACCGAATCTTTAAATCTGGCTTTAAAAGGACTGCTCAGGAGCGGAGATCATGTTATTACCAGCCAAATGGAACACAATGCCATGTGGCGCCCCTTAAAACTCCTGGAACGGGAGAGAGGGATAAGGATTTCCGTAATTTCCTGCCCGGAAGGCGGCCCCTTGGACCCCGGGGAACTGGAGCAGGCCATCTGTCCTGAGACGCGCCTTGTGGCCTTAAACCATGCCTCCAATGTCACCGGTACACTTATGCCTGTAGAAGAAGTGGGCCAAATTTGCCGACGGCACGATATACCCCTGCTGATCGATGCAGCTCAGACAACAGGGGTATATCCCATTGATGTAGAGAAATCTAATATTGCTCTGCTGGCATTCACCGGCCACAAGGGTTTGCTGGGTCCAACAGGCACCGGCGGGCTTTATGTCGCCCCCGGAATTATGCTAAATCCCCTGAAAGAGGGAGGAACAGGAGGAGAATCCCTCCCGGAGCACATGCCCCTTCATCTTCCGGACCGCTTCGAAGCAGGCACCCTTAACGTAGCGGGTATTGCAGGTCTGGGCACCGCAGCCAGGTTCATCCTGGAACAAGGTGTAGAGCGGATCAGAGCCCGCGAACAAAGCTTGACAGAATTTGCTCTGGAACGGCTAAAAGAGATTCCGGGG
>JAGVAS010000174.1 GCA_020060185.1 Desulfovibrio sp.
GGTACCCGGCTTTATGGTTACCGGGTACCCCGTTTTTGCTATCCTTTAAACTCCTTCGGAATATATGGGATATGGGTCTCTTGGCCGGGTATTGGTTTCCGTTATCTAGTTGGCAGGAGTCCTAAACATTTGTTATATTAAGTAGAGGCCATAAGAATTCAGGGAGATAAAGCAGATTGGAATAAATTTAAAGCATAAATTGTTCGGCTGGAGGCGGAAATGTCTATACTGAATTTAAACAATATCCACAAAGCTTACGGGGAGAACAAGGTCCTGGCGGGAGTTTCCCTTCAGCTCCACCAGGGAGAAAAGGTGGGCCTTGTGGGCCCTAACGGCGCCGGGAAAACGACCTTGTTAAAAATTATTGCAGGCGAGGAAGAAGCTGATGAGGGGCAGGTATTTTTATCCAGGGGGACCTCCCTGGGTTACCTGGAGCAGAAACCTGTGTTTTTAAACCGGGCAACCCTCCGGGAATATTTAAGGGACGCAGTCAGGGACATTCTCTTTATAAAGGAGGAGTTGTCTGTCTTGGAACAGGAGATGTCCCTGTCCGGAACCAGTGGGGACCATGCCGTCCTTGACTCTCTTATGAAGAGGTACGGCCACCTGTCTCAGCTTTATGAAAACAAGGGGGGCTATACCCTGGAAAGCCGCTTTAAAACAGTGGCCCGGGGATTGGGTTTTAAAGAGTATGATTTGGGCCGCTGCGTGGAGGAGTTCAGCGGAGGGGAAAAAACGAGGGTGCAGCTGGCTGCTCTTATTCTAAAAGAACCGGAGCTGCTTCTTCTCGATGAACCTACCAACTACCTGGATCTAGAGGCCCTGGAGTGGCTGGAAAATTACCTGCGAAACTGGCCCGGCGCTCTCCTGGTAGTGTCCCACGACCGCTATTTCCTGGACCGGGTTGTCAGCAGGATTGCCTCCCTGGAAAGGGGGGAGCTTAAATGCTACCGCGGCAATTACTCCGCCTACGCTGCCCAGCAGCAACTGGAAAGGGCCAGCCAGGAAAAGGCTTACAACAAGCAGCAGGCAGCCGTAAAAAAAGAGCTCGACTTCATCAGGACGGCTTCCGCCGATGAGAGGACAAAACGCCAGGCCCACAGCCGGGAAAAACGCCTCGGTAAAATACAACTGCTTTCCCAGCCCCGCAGTGATAAAGTCATCAATCTTAATTTTACCTTTGCCGGCCGCAGCAGCAGGCTGGTGCTCTCCTTTGATAAAGTGTCCAAGTCTTTCGGAGAGACAAAGCTTTTTGCAGAAGCTACTTTTGAAATTGAATGGGGAGACCGGGTGGCCCTGGTGGGGCCCAACGGCGCAGGTAAGACCACCCTGTTGCGCCTTATTACGGGAGAAGATTTCCAGAGTTCAGGCCGTATTAGGGTCGGGCACGGTGTCAGGATAGCCTATTTTGACCAGGAGCAAAAACGTCTGGATTTGAACAGCACTCCCCTGGACACTGTTATGGGACAGACGGGTTTAAAGGAGGCGGAGGCGCGCCAGCATTTAAGCCGCTTCCTTTTCCGGGGTGAAGAAGTATTTAAAAATGTGGGGGATTTGAGCGGTGGGGAAAGGAGCAGGCTGGCCCTGGCAAAAGTAGCCCTGTCCGAAGGGAACTTTCTTATCCTGGACGAGCCTACCAACCACCTCGATGTCAAAGGGGTAGAGGAACTGGAAACCGCTCTGGCCGGTTATCCCGGAACCCTGCTGGTAGTTTCCCATGACCGCTATTTTATGGCACGCACGGCTACGAAAATCCTGGAGATCAGGGAGGGGCAGGTAAGGTTATACAAGGAAACTTACCAGGAATTTGAGGAAGCCAGGGCCGCCGGAGGAAAAAAAACAGCTGCGGTCCGGGGGGAAAGACCCGGGGCCATATCCCGCCGTGAAAAACGGGAAATGGAAAGGGAAGAACGGGAGCAACTCCTGGCGCTGCGCCGCGAAAAACGCCGCCTGGAAAAGCTCCTTGCCGGGTTGGAAGAAGAAATACATAAAAAAGAAGAAAAAATATCGCTTTTACAGGAACAACTGGCTAATCCCGGGACGTACGACAACTTTGAAGCAGCCCGCAGGGTTACGGAAGAGTTTAAGGCGGCACGCCACCGTGTCGGCCTGTTGTACGAGGAATGGGAAAAGCTTGCTGCCGAGCTGGAAGAACTGCCTTCGTAAGAAAGTTTAAAAGGTCATGATTAAGCTTCTAAAGATTTAAAAATAATCCTTTGATCAAGCTTTACTTTACCACTCACCATTCCAAATTTTGCCTTAGTTTTTATTAAGCCCTAAAACAACCTGTTTTTGTCTGTCCTTAATCCTGCTGTAATCCAGCTGGATAAGCTGATATTTTTCATGCGCTCTCCTTCGAAATAGGGAATAAAAAGAAGCCATTTTTACAGGGGCGGAATGCCTGATCCATTATATTAGGGAGAAATACTAAATGGAACAAAACAACGTGGCAAGTATGGGTGAAGAGAACATAACTAAATTGCTTTTACGCCTTTCTTTACCGGCAACACTCGCTATGGCCGTTATGGCTTCCTATAATATAATTGATACGATTTTTGTAGGACGTCTTGGCAGCCAGGCTATAGCCGCCCTTTCCGTTAGTTTTCCCATTCAAATGCTGCTGAGCGCGATTGGTATCGGAACCGGTGTAGGCGCAGCATCCCTTATCGCGCGCTCCCTTGGTGCCGGGAAAACAGAAGACGCGGCTATTGCCGTCGGCCAGCTTATCATACAGGCATTATTTGTTGGAGTGGGCATCATGCTGGTTTCATTTTTTTACCTGCGCCCGCTGCTTCTTTTTTTCGGGGCGACACCGGAAATCCTGGAACTGACCGTAGATTATATGTCTGTAATTGCCAGCGGAGCGATATTTCTGTTTTTGATGTCGATGCTAAACAATGCGGTCCGTGCCGAGGGGAATGTCGTGTTTGTGATGCTGGCAATGATTATTTCGGCTGTATCCAATATTATCCTGGATCCCTTTTTTATTTTTGTGCTGGGAATGGGTATACGCGGTGCGGCGGTAGCTACCGTTCTGGCCAAGATGATCGGTGTTTTCCTGCTGCTCAGTTACTACCTGACTCGCAGGAGTATTTTAAATGTCCGCCTGCAACACCTGCGCCCGAACTGGAGGGTTATTCTGGAGATTTACCGGGTAGGGCTACCCTCCATGTTTATTCAGATGTCTCCCAACATATCGCTGATCATTGTTAACCGCATTCTGGGCAATTTTGGTTATATCCCCATTGCTGTAATGGGACTCGTGACCCGTTTCCAGATGTTTGCCTTTATGCCCAGCCTGGGTATCTCCCAGGGACTGCTTCCCATAATAGGTTTTAACTTCGGTGCCGGCAAGTATCCTCGTATCCGCGAGGCCATGTTAAAAGGAACCGGTGCCGGAACCGTCTTTGTTACCCTGGCCGGCCTGGCTTTCTTTATTTTCCCGGGCTTTTTCCTGCGTATCTTTAGTGCCGATAAGGAAATACTGTCGGCAGGTATGCATGCTGTACGCATCATGGTTCTCATGTACCCTCTGCTTTCTGTGCAGAAGAATGCAATTGTTTTTTTCCAGGCTATTGGCAAGGGTACACCCTCGCTTTTGTTCTCCCTGCTGCGGCAGTTCCTGTTGTATATCCCCTTCATCCTCCTTGTGCCCTACTATTTCGGGCTGACCGGTATATGGATGGCTACCCCGCTGGCTGACCTGCTTGCTTTCCTGGTGACTATAATATTTGTCTCCAGGGAATTTAACAGAATGGGTATTCCCCTGTATGTTTACAAGAAGCCTAAAAGTATAGTCCTGGATGAAAAGCACGAGGCACCCGGTTCTGATAATAGAAGGGCACATTTTTATTAGGGGCTCATTATAGGGTAGCCCCTTTATGACTGAATATTCTGGACGTTAATTGAAGGTATCTTGCCTGGTTGGACGAAGAAGCTGAAAATGTGCAGAATTTGCTCCGGTATTTCTTATTTAAAAGGTTTTGCGGTGAATTGTGCACATTTTTGTGCTTGATTTTTTTACTTTTAGGAGGTATTATTGAAAAAATTCTACTTCTCAGCCAGATAATGGTTTCCTGTAATTATTAAAGCTGGTATCTTTCCTATTTTTCTATGTTATAATGATAGAGGTAAATTGTAAAATTTTTACCAGGCTTGCATAAAAAGGTTTTTTATCCCCAAGTCCCAGGAGTCTTTTGGACAGTGGTTACCTGAAAGTAGCACTTTTGTTGTTCTATACAGTTATTTTTGTAAGGGGAGGAGTTTCATGTATACAGAAGACCTGGTGGAGATTCGTATCCACGGCAGGGGTGGGCAGGGCGCTGTTCTAGCTGCTACTCTGGCTGCGGAAGTGGCTTTCCGAAGGGGTTTTTATCCCCAGGCTTTTCCTTTTTTTGGAGCAGAGCGAAGGGGTGCTCCGGTAGCGGCTTTTTTACGTTACAGCAAGTCTTTTCTTATGCCCCGCTGCCGTATTTACGAGCCTTTCTGTGTCGTGGTGTTTGACGCTGCACTCCCGAAGGAAGTAATAATGGAGGGGCTTAAAAAAGAAGGCGTACTTCTGGTTAACGCTTCAGAGGATGTTTTACCTGCATGGTCTGGAATTGCTGCGGGGAGAAAACTTCACATAATCGATGCTTCCCATATCGCTGCTGATTGTGGTTTGCTTTCTTCCGGGATGCCCCTTGTAAGCAGCGTTATGCTGGGGGCCCTGGTCAGGATCCTGCGGCTGGCTTCGCTGCAAGTTCTGGAGGAAACCTTAAAAGGAAAGATTCCCCAGTTTGAAAGAGAAAACCTTGAAGGAGCCCGGAGGGGGTACAAAGAGGTTAAGGAGGTAGTAAAGGATGCGATCTTCCGGTAATAAAAATCAGTACTCTCCGCCCCCCGCATACCTGGAAACGGTACCGACTCCGGTAAATAAAACAGGGCTCTGGAGGTTTTTAACTCCCGTGCGCAAGGAAAAAATTTCACCCTGCCGGATGCTGTGCCCCCTTGAAAATGGTATACCCCGCTGGATGAACAAGGCCAGGGAAGGGGACTGGGAGGGATCCTGGCTTATTATGAAGGAGTACAACCCTTTTCCGGCCATTACGGGCTATACCTGTTACCGGTTCTGCCAGGAAAAATGCAGTAGGAGCTCCCTCGATGATGCCATTGCCATCGGTGAAGTGGAGAAAGCTATCGGGCTCTGGCGCCATAAAAATTATGGGTTTAATAAGGCCGCTTCTGACAGGGACAATCTCCTGAAAGGCCGGGAAGGAAAGCGTAAAAAAGTGGCTGTTGTGGGCTCCGGGCCTGCGGGATTGAGCTGTGCCTATTATCTTAACGCTCTGGGTGCGGAGGTGACCGTTTTGGAAAAAATGCCCCTGGCCGGAGGGCTTTTGGCTACGGGTATTCCGGAATACCGTCTTCCCCGGAGTATTTTAAAAAAAGAGCTGGAAATTTTGCAGTCAGAAGGTATTGTAATCAAAACAGGCCTGGATGTGGGAAAAGATATCAGTTTAAGTGATTTGGAGCAAAACTTTGACGCTGTTTTGCTGGCAGTAGGTGCCCAGGAGAGCAGGCCGCTGAAAGTAGCTGGGGATGACCTGCCCGGTGTTACCGGAGCCGTGGAGTTTTTACGGGATATCCACCTGGGTAAAGTAAGGGAAGTTCAAGGCCGGGTTGTCGTGGTGGGAGGCGGTAATGCCGCCGTTGATGCAGCCTGCGCGGCAACGCTGCAGGGAGCGGGAGAAGTAACCTTGCTTTACCGCCGTTCCCTGGAGGAAATGCCTGCTCATCCCGATGAGGTAAATGCTGCCAGGGATGCCGGGGTAAATTTTGTTTTCCAAACGGTGTTAAAAGAAATTACCGGTTCGGGAAAAGTTCAGAGGGTACGCGCGGCCCGCACTGCCCCTTCCCGGCGCGGGGAAACACTGCAGATCCTTCCCGAAACAGATTTTGACCTGGAGTGTGATTTTATCATCATTGCGGCGGGACAGGAAAGCGGATTGCCTAAATTGACGCCCCTTTCTTTTTCGCCGGAAGGAATTTTTAATAATGAAAGTATCATTTTTGCCGCTGGTGATGCCCTGAGCGGGCCTGCCACTGTGGCTGACGCCATCTTCAGCGGCCGGAAAGCGGCCCTTTCTCTTGCCGGCGTATTGTGGCCGGGGGAAGGAATTGGAGATCTCCCCGGCATTGCTCCTCCTCTTGGCGGAAAAGAAGAGGTTGTAGAATTTGATACTTTGAATCCTTACCTTTTCCCGCGACAGGGGCGCTTCAGTTCAGCGCAGAAAGAAGCAGGACGCTGTTTTAGCTGTGGGATTTGTAACGGGTGCGGGGTTTGCTGGGTTTTTTGCCCGGACCTTGCCGTTGCCGGCAGTAGGGAGGATTTTGAAATTCTTCTTGATTATTGCAAGGGCTGCGGGATTTGTGTCAGGGAATGCCCGGCAGGCGCCCTGGATATGGAGGAGGTGACTTCCGGTGGAGCGTAAACTTATGAATGGGAACCAGGCTGCGGCCCTGGCCGTAAAATTTTCACGGGTTCAGGTGGTTTGTGCTTACCCCATTACTCCCCAGACATCCCTTGTGGAAAATATTGCGGAAATGTGGGCCAGGGGTAATTTCCCCGGGGAGTATGTAAGCGTGGAATCAGAGTACTCTGCCATGTCCTACCTGATCGGGGCTTCTTATGCGGGGGCAAGGACCTTTACTGCTACCTCCTGCCAGGGCTTGGCTTACATGCATGAATTGCTGCATTGGGCCGCCGGAGCCCGCCTGCCTATTGTCCTTGTAAACGTAAACAGGGCTATGGGGGCTCCCTGGAGCCTTGAGCCGGATCAACTGGACAGCCTTTCCCAGCGTGATACGGGATGGATACAATTTTACTGTGCAGATGTGCAGGAAATAATGGATACATTAATCTTTTCTTTCCGCCTGGCAGAGCAAACGCGGATTCCCTGTATGGTGGTTTATGATGGGTTTGTTCTTTCCCATACTTACGAGGTGGTGGAGCTCCCCATCCAGGAGCAGGTGGATGCCTTTTTGCCTTCTCCTCCCTGCTCGGCGGCCTTTAATCCTGCCAGGCCGCAGACCATTCAGGCAGTTACGGATTCCCGTTACCTGTCCCCGGTTCTCCGGGAGCGTCATTTATCCATGCTGAAGGTTCCCGGAGCGGTAAAGGAAATAGATCTCGAATTTCAGGAGATTTTCGGCCGGAGTTATCCGCTGGCGGAAGCTACCGGCCTGGAGGAGGCCGAAACGGTAATTGTTACTGCCGGGTCGTTGGCGCAGACGGTAAAAAGCTTTCTCTATTCTTTTAAAAATGGTAAAGAAAAGCTGGGACTTCTGCGCCTCAGGCTTTTCCGGCCCCTTCCCGGGGATGAAATTGTCCCGCTGCTGTGCCGGCAGGGCCTCAGGAGAATAGTGGTTATCGATCGCAATGTTTCTGCCGGAACAGGCGGAATTTTTGCCCAGGAGCTGCGGGCGCTGCTGCAGGGTACTTCTTACCGGGGGGAAATATATGAGCTTAACCTGGCCGGGGGAGTGGATTTGACACCGGAGCTGTTAAATAAAGGCCTGCAAGCAGTTTCCCTAAACTCGGGGGACAGGGGGAACATTATCTGGGGGGTGGATCTAAAATGATCAATACTTTAATGGGAAGCTTCTCCCAGGAGGAGTTTTTGCTAAGCGGGCATAATGCCTGTCCCGGATGTGGGCCGGCCATCGCAGTGCGTCATATTATGAAGGTCACTGCCTCCAGGGCGGTTATTGTTATTCCGGCCTCCTGCTGGAGTATTATCTCCGGGGTGGTTCCTTTACGTGCTCTGGAAACGGTGGTAATGCATTGCCCCTTTCCATCGGCTGCCGCAACAGGTGGAGGCATAAAAAAAGGGCTGGAGGCTGTAGGGGATCCTCATACCCAGGTACTTGTCCTGGCGGGGGACGGTGGAACGTTTGATATAGGCTTGCAGGGGCTTTCCGGTGCTGCCGAGCGCAACGAGGATATTATTTTTGTCTGTTACGATAACGAAGCATACATGAACACCGGCATGCAGAAAAGTTCTGCCAGTCCCTATGGATCTTATTCCACGACAACACCCGCTCCCAAGGTAAAAGGTAATCCAAAAAAGGATATCATGAAAATTATGGCTGCTCACCAGGTTCCTTATGCAGCTACAGCAACAATAGCTTTCCCCGGAGATTTAAGCTCCAAGGTGGAGCGGGCCCTGGAAAGAAAAGGCTTCCGTTTCCTGCACATTTTAACCCCCTGCCCGCAGGGTTGGGGCAGCCCTATCGACAAAACGGTGGAACTTTCCCGCCTGGCAGTATTAACCCGCCTTTTCCCCCTCTGGGAGGTTGAAGGCGGGGTGAATTACAGGATTAATTTTCTGCCGGAGGAGTACCTGCCGGTAAATGAATATTTAAAGTCGCAGAAGCGTTTCTCCTCCCTGGAACAGTCACAGGTCGATTTTATACAGGAAAACGTGGAACGCCAGTGGGAAGAGCTTTGCCATAAAGCGGGGGTTGCGAACCGCTTCAGCGCGGCCCTTGCGGGCCACAAAAATGGACGAAAATGATCTTTTTTAGAAAGCGTGACTTAAATAGATCTTTCCACCCGCCTTACCCCCTTGGAGGTGGCGCAGCGTCGTGTGCGAGCGTACCCAAGCAGCCGCAGCAGCAAGTTCACTGCGAAGCGAGGGCCTGAGATGGCCCGGCGGACATGGACGCCCGCCGCCGGCAGGCGACCATGGAGGGGAGCTCTGCCGGGGAGGCCAATCGAAGGCCTGAGCTGAGCTGTATAACCTGTCTCAAGCGAACCTTGGAGCGAGCACCAACCTTCGCCACCCCATTTTCATACGAACCCGGAGCTCCGCCACCAGCAAACGCTGCGCTATTCGGCCTTAGCAGGCTTCGATGAGCATGGACATACCCATACCCCCGGCAACGCATAAGGAGGCCAGGCCCAGTTTTAAGTTTCTTCTTTTAAGCTCGTGGACAAGCGTTACAATCATCCTGGCCCCGGTGCGCCACCGGGATGGCCCAGCCCCTTCAGCGCAGCCATCCGGGCCACGTTTGCTTCGTCCGTTCTCATGATAGCGTTTCCCAGAATAACTTCTTCTACCTGTTCAGGTTCCAGGGAAGACCTCTTTACAGCTTCTTTAATGACAATGGAGGCAAGTTTATTGGGCACAACATGGCGAAAGACACCCCCAAAGCTCCCGATGGGAGGCGTACTGCGGAAGTTATGACGACATTTTCCATGAATAAGATCCTCCTGAGGCTAGATATTCCTGCAGGGAAAACACCCCGGGGTCTTCCCCCATCCTCAGCTCCTCCAGGATTTCTCCTGCGGCCAGGGCGGTGTCCAGGGAGGTAAAGCAGGGAATATTATGTTCTACTGCAGCCCGGCGGATGCGAAAGCCGTCTGTTTTAGGCATTTTCCCCTTCGTTAAGGTATTGATGACCAGGTCAACTGTACCGGAATGAATAAGATCCACGACATGGGGGGAACCTTCCCGGATTTTATTGATGCGTTCCACCTTTAAGCCGGCTTCTTCCAGGAACAGGGCTGTTCCCATGGTGGCATGGATTTTGAACCCCATCTTAAAGAGAGTTTCCATTAAAGGAAGGGCTTCTTTTTTGTCTTTGTCGGCAATAGTGACCAGCACGTTACCGTGGGGTGGCAGGTTAAAGCCCGAGGCTGCCAGGGCCTTGTAAAGGGCCCTGGGAAGGTACCTGTTAATACCCATGACCTCGCCCGTCGACTTCATTTCCGGCCCCAGAGAGGTTTCCAGCTGGTAGAGCTTGGAAAAGGAGAATACGGGTGCCTTAATGCTTACAAAAGGCGGCGGGTCAATGAGGCCTCCCCGGCACCCCAGATCCTGCAATGTTTTGCCCAGGGCAATTTTGGTAGCCAGGTTGATCATGGGAATGCCCGTTACTTTGCTTAGAAAGGGGACCGTCCGGCTGGACCGGGGATTAACCTCCAGGACATAGAGAATGTTTTCATGATAGACATATTGTATGTTAATGCTCCCTTTGATGTTAAGCGCCCGGGACAGCTCTGAAGTATAGGCAATAAGCTTCTCCTGCAGATCGGGAGAAACATTTACCGGAGGGTAGACGGCGATACTGTCACCCGAGTGGACCCCGGCTTTTTCAATATGTTCCATAATCCCGGGAATAAGGCATTCACGGCCATCTGCAATGGCGTCGGCTTCCAGCTCCACACCTTTCAGGTATTTGTCAACAAGCACCGGGTGGTTGGGAGAGACTTTAACAGCGGTGGCCATATACTCTCGCAGGTCCTTGTTGTCATATACTATTTCCATCGCCCGCCCGCCCAGGACGTACGAGGGCCGGATCAGGACGGGATAGCCTATTCTCTCCGCGATCTTTTCGGCCTGCTCTACAGTTACAGCTGTACCCCCGGGGGGACGCGGAATGTTAAGTTCCTCCAGGAGGTCGTCAAAACGGTGGCGGTCTTCTGCGGCATCGATGTCTTCGACCCTGGTGCCGATAATGTTAATTCCCGCCCTGGCCAGGGGTTCGGCCAGGTTAATGGCTGTCTGGCCGCCAAACTGGACTACTGCCCCAAGCGGCCGTTCCATTTCAATGACGTTAAGGACGTCTTCCTGGATAAGGGGCTCGAAATAAAGGCGGTCTGAAGTATCAAAATCCGTACTTACCGTTTCCGGGTTGTTGTTGATGATGATGGATTCAACCCCCTCTTCTTTTAAAGCCCAGGAGGCGTGGACGGAACAGTAATCGAATTCAATGCCCTGGCCGATGCGGATAGGCCCTGATCCCAGGACGACTATTTTTTTGTTGGAGGAAGGCCGGACTTCATTTTCCTGGTCGTAGGTGGAGTAATAATAGGGAGTTTCCGCATCAAATTCCGCAGCGCAGGTATCGACCATTTTATAGACCGGTTGTATACCATACTCCTGGCGCAGGGAACGTATTTCTTCCTCTCCGGTTCCGGTTAGCTGGCCGATGGTGTAATCGCAAAAGCCGTAATACTTGGCGGAGGAGAGAAGTTCCTTGCCCAAGCCTTCTTTACCTTGTGCCTTTAATTCTTCTTCCAGCTGGATGATCTGTTCTATTTTGTGGAGGAAGAAGAGATCAATTTCGGAGAGGTAGTTAATCTCCGTTATGGAAAGTCCTCTGCGCATGGCTTCGGCAACGGCAAAGAGACGGCGATCCGTCGGGGAAGAAAGTTCCGTTCTCAGCGCGTCGAGAGACACCTGCTTCAGCTCCGGTAATTCGAGGTGGAATATGCCTATCTCCAGGGAGCGGACCGCCTTGAGGAGGGATTCCTGGAGAGAACGCCCCAGGGCCATCACTTCCCCGGTGGCTTTCATCTGTGTTCCCAACCTGCGGTCGGCAGTGGCGAACTTGTCAAAAGGCCAGCGTGGAAATTTTACCACGCAATAATCTATGGAGGGCTCAAAGGAAGCCCATGTTTTACCTGTTACAGCGTTTTTAATCTCATCCAGCCTGAGGCCGATAGCGATTTTACTGGCCACCTTGGAAATGGGATAGCCGGTAGCTTTGGAAGCCAGGGCACTGGAACGGCTTACCCTGGGGTTGACTTCAATGACGTAATAGTTAAAGCTGGAGACATCCAGGGCAAATTGTATGTTGCAGCCCCCTTCGATGCCCAGGGCGCGGATAATTTTTAAAGAAGCGCTGCGCAGCATCTGGTACTCCCGGTCGGTGAGGGTAAGGGCCGGGGCCACGACGATGCTGTCCCCGGTATGGATTCCCATGGGGTCTATATTTTCCATACTGCAGATCGTAATACAGCTGTCAGCGCTGTCCCGCATAACTTCAAATTCGATTTCTTTCCATCCGGTGACACTCTTTTCAATAAGTAACTGGTGAATAAGGCTGTACTTTAAGCCGCGGCGGGCAATTTCCTGGAGCTCATCGGCATCTTTGGCTATCCCCCCCCCGGTTCCTCCCAGGGTATAAGCCGGCCTGACGATTACGGGGTAACCGATCTCTTCGGCGAGCTTTAAGGTATCTTCTATAGTCGAGACGATTCCGCTGGGCGGTACAGGTTCACCTATGTCCTGAAGCATTTGCTTGAATTTTTCCCTGTCCTCGGCTTTTTCGATCGTTTCCAGGGGCGTTCCCAGCAGCCGGACACCCAGTCGATCCAGGACTCCCTGGTAGGCGATTTCCTTGGCAGTGTTTAAACCGACCTGTCCCCCCAGGGTAGGCAAGAGCCCGTCGGGCCTTTCCCTTTCCAGGATGCGGGTTACGAAATCTGCTGTCAACGGCTCCAGGTAAACACGATCGGCCATATTTGTATCGGTCATAATCGTGGCCGGGTTGCTGTTAACCAGGACTACCTCCACGCTTTCCTCCTTCAGGGCGCGGCAGGCCTGGGATCCGGCGTAGTCAAATTCTGCGGCCTGGCCGATAATAATGGGACCGGAACCTATAACCATCACTTTCTTTATCATCGGGTCTCTCGGCATTATTGGACACCTCCAGTAATTTGCTTTAAAACTTATGAAACTTTCATGTACTCCAGGAAGAGATCGAAAAGATAGTGAGAATCCATAGGGCCGGGAAATGCTTCGGGGTGGTACTGCACGGAAACAATTTTTAATTTTTCCTCCTGCAGCCCTTCCACCGTACCGTCATTGAGGTTGCGCTGGGCTACGTGGAGGCCTTTCGGCAGGCTGTCATCATCAACGGTAAAACCGTGGTTCTGGGAGGTAATGTAAACCTTGTCCCTGAAAAGATCTTTTACGGGGTGGTTAGCTCCCCGGTGGCCGAATTTTAGCTTGTAGGTTTTGCCTCCCAGGGCCAGGGCTATAATCTGGTGGCCCAGGCAGATCCCCAGCAGGGGTACCTGACCGGCAAGTTCCTGGACCGCTTTTATCGCCCCTTTTGCCATCTGCGGGTCTCCAGGTCCGTTGGAGAGGACCACCCCAGCCGGTTTTAGTTCCATGATATCCCGGGCGGTAAAAGAAGCCGGGACTACAGTGACACGGCAGCCGGTGTTATGCAGGGAGCGCCCGATGGAAAGTTTGAGCCCCAGGTCCATGATCACAATTTGCGGGCCGTCGTTTTCCCAGGTGTACATTTCCGGTGCAGTCACCTCCGGAATAAAGTCCATTTCGGATATGCCGGGGATGTTCCTTACTTTTTCCAGGAGCATCTCAAAGGGCGTGTCTTCTGTGGTAATAACCCCTCGCATGCTGCCTTTTTCCCTGAGCCGCCTCGTTATGGCCCTGGTATCGATATCATCCATAGCGATAATGTTGTTTTCTTTAAGGTATTCTTCCACAGTCATTACGGAGCGCCAGTTGTTGGGTGCCTGGCAAAATTCGCGGGCAATAAAACCCCTTAAAAAGGGGCGCCTGGATTCGAAATCTTCCCGGTTTATACCATAATTACCGATAAGGGGGAAAGTCATGGTAAGTATGTGGCCGCAATACGAAGGATCTGTTAGAATCTCCTGGTAACCTGTCATGCTGGTGTTAAAAACAACTTCACCCCAGGCTTCTCCCCTGGCTCCGCGGGAACTGCCCTTGAACAGGGAGCCGTCTTCCAAAACAAGTCTGGCTTCCATATTCGTTTACCTCCTTTGTATAGTAGGAGCACAAACCTTGCTCCAAAACCGTGACGGCATAAAAAAACCTCCACAGCCGGAACCGGCTTAAGGAGGTTAAAAGCCACCTTTAGTGTATCAAGCAACCTGTTAACTCCTTTCCAGCCTCTCCGGACTGGTTTAAAGGAACTTTTGACTTTCGACTTATTTTAGCAGTTGCGGCGGGAGATGTCAATAACAAAAATGAGAAAATCCGAAAAAACAACCCATGAAAATAATCGTTTCCTGGAGGAAAATTATGTGATATCATTAGTATAACGAGACGGGAAGGTTCGAGGCAGTGAATCGGAATTACAATAAGTGGTTTTTAACTGCAGTTAAGAAGACAATAATTAAATATGGTATGCTTAAGGAAGGGGATAAGCTTGCCCTTGGTGTTTCCGGGGGAAAAGACAGCAGTGCCCTTCTTTATATTATGTCCCTGGTTCAGTCTCACGCGCCTTTCCATTTTTCCATGCAGGCTATCTTTGTAGATATGGGATGGGAGATGGATATTGCTCCTCTTGAGGATTTATGTTCAAACCTGGGGATACCATTTAATGTGGAGAAAACCAGGATATCCAGGATTGTTTTCGAAGTACGCCAGGAAAAGAACCCCTGTTCTTTATGTGCAAAACTCAGGCGGGGGGCTTTACACAAAGCGGCAAAAGAGCTGGGCTGTAACCGTGTGGCCCTGGGGCACCACCTCGATGATGTCATACAAACCTTCTTCCTCAATTTAATTTATACAGGAAAAATGGATACCTTTAAACCTCATACCTATCTGAGCCGGCAGGACCTCTATCTTATAAGGCCACTGGTTTCTATAACCCAGCGTACAGTTTCCTCCCTTGTCAGGCTGGAGAATCTGCCGGTCATTAAAAACCCCTGTCCTGTCGCCGGTGAAACAAAAAGGCATGAAATGGGGGAAATAACGGATTTTATTACTTCCCGTTATCCGTCATTTTACCAGAGATTTGTAACTTCCCTGGAAAAGAGCGGTATATGGCCCGCTCAACCCTTTTTTTTCCAGGAGTCAATGGGCGGAAAGTTGCCATTGCTTTAGGCAAGTTCGACTCTAAGAGAAAGGAGACTGCAAATATGGAGATGACGGGACTGTGCCGGGACATAGTCGGCTGGTTGCAGGAAAAAGTGTTTTCTTCGGGAGGCCGGGGCGCCGTGTTTGGATTGAGCGGGGGCATCGATTCTTCTGTGGTGGCGGTTTTGTGTAAAACAGCTTTTGCTGACGATTGCCTGGGGGTGATTATGCCGTGTTACAGCCGGGAAATAGACCGGGAGCATGCCGAACTGGTAGCAAAAAAATTTGCTATACCTTATAAAATCATTAACCTGGATCGTGTCTTCGACGAGATGCTTCTGGCCCTGGAAGGCAAAAAGGGAGATGAAGCCGGAAGAAGCCTGGCTGCAGCCAATATTAAACCCCGCCTGCGCATGAGCGTTCTCTATTATTATGCAGCACGGAATTCTTACCGGGTTATCGGGACCGGAAACAAAAGCGAGATCAGTATCGGTTATTTTACCAAGCACGGTGATGCGGCGGTTGACTTCGAGCCGATCGGCGATCTCTTGAAGGAAGAAGTCCGGGAAATTGCCGCTTACCTGGAGATACCCCGCGAAATAATCGAGAAGAAACCCACAGCGGGGCTGTGGGAAGGTCAGAGCGATGAAGACGAGCTGGGTTTTTCTTACAGGGAGCTGGACAGGTATTTAAAGGGCGAGAAAGTTGATCCCGCTGTAGGAGCAAAAATTGAAGCAATGCGGCAGGCCAGTGCACACAAGTGGAAGATGCCCCCTGTGTTTACCAGAAAAGCTTGAGCTCTGCACATTGTTTTTCCGGGTGTACTACTGTAAAGGGCTCCTGCAGGACCATTTGCAGCGCGTTAACGTCCGGAGGTTTTTGGATCGGGTTTAAAAATATTCTGGGTATGACCCGGACATGCAGGGAAAAATATTCTTCGGCGCCTTCGGGCGCAAAAAAGAGGCCCATGTTGAAGCTGTAAATATCCGCCGAATAAAAGTACCTGAAAAGGCGCTCCAGTCCGTTTACCAGCTCATCAACCACCGCTTCATCAACATCGAAGATGGTGTGGACCTCCGAAAAAATCCCTAAAAACTCTCCCAGGACGCCCAGGGGTGCAAAAGCGGTAAGCCAGCAGCTCCTCTCCAGCTCACCGATGAACCTTTCACCCCGTTCTTTTTCTGTGCGGCAGAGCTCCTTCCAGTAACTTTGCCGGTAGGCGAGGTAGTAGCGTTTGCTGTTTTCCAGGGTTTTCCTCAACAGATTTCCCGGGGAATCGCTGAGGATGACCTGTTGATGGGGGTGAACTATCCCGCCCCCCGAGGGGGGCATGTAATTCCAGGAGATGATCTGGTAGGGCAGCATGGTTTTCTTTGCTGCCATGATCCGGAAAAATTCCAGTCCGGCCCCGAAAGCGTCTTTTAAAAGGCGGGGTGACAACTTTTCCAGGGGCACGACATGGTCGCGGCTTATGACCGCCAGGGCGCTGAACTGATCGTAAGGCGAAATATTGGGGAGAAGCGTTGTCTCACCCCTGTGCAGGTGCCCCTCCGGCAGCTGCTCCGGCGGGAAGCGCGGTGTTGCCGTTTCAATATTCGGGGGGCAAAAAGGACAGCGGCTGCGGTTTTCGGGAGTGTCCCAGGAGGAGAAATCCTCTTTTTGCGGTTTAATCATGCCGAAATGGGCCAGCCTGCCGCTTTCCCCCGTGAGAGGGTCATAACGGATCTCGGTCTCAATAACTTTCCGGGCAAAATCTTCACGGGGATCCATTATCGTGGTGGTTACCACTTTTGATCTAAATTCAATCATGAGCAAAAGCACCCTTTCTTCGGGATATTTTAAAAGCCATGTGTCGGGGTTTAAGTAATACTCCCGCCGGGAAGTCCCCGTTCTAAACGCAGTGAAGGGTGGGGATGAAAGGCGGCTATTCGTTAGGTAAACATCTGTTCGTGCCACTCCTTTTTGTAGTTTAATTGTGGTATAATATAGTAAAGCATGTTTGTTACAAAGTTATTTTAGCACATTATCTTCTTTCTGACTATTAGTATAAAAATAGCGCAGCGTTTTGCTGTTAGCGGAGTTCCGAGTTCCGCTCTGAAAGCTCTACGTTTCAGCTCAGGTTTCCGATGACCTTCCCGGGAGAGTTCGCATCCTACTCACCTCCCGGCTGCCGGCTTCCA
>JAGVAS010000101.1 GCA_020060185.1 Desulfovibrio sp.
ATGTTGTCTAATACCTGGCAAACGGAATAATCACCGCCGCTTACGCCTTCTGCTACATCAGCACCGATAACATAGGGCCTGCCTTCCTGGGGGTGTTTAAATACTTTCAACCTGCCGTACTTGTCAGGGATAAATTCACCGTCCCTAATTTCCCCAGTTTCCCCGGTTCCTGTAACCTGTTCTTTTCGGTAGATCAGGTTTGCGGTATCGAATACAGGCCGCCCGGATACCAGGAAGGCCTCATCATCGTTAGAAGGATACTCCTGTTTAAAGAGTTCTTCATCCCCGTTTAGGTTGTTTTCTATGCACCATCTACGCCAGTTCAACTGCTCCAGGGTGAGATCATACAGCTCTTTCAGTGTTTTCTCTGTCGGGGTCAGGGATTGCTTAAAAGCCTGTTCAGCGTTTACGCCAGCAAAAGGTAAGGAATATTCGCTGTGTTCGTGCCAGGGGAAAAACAAAGGTACAAACTCGTTTTCTCCCCGCTTTGCTCTACGCCAAAGGTCATAAAAATAGCCGCCTACGCCGTTAGCTGTGGATTCTATAATAACCATTGTATTAGCATTATTAGGGACAGCCTGCATTAAGCCGGTCATAACCGTTTCTGCATTATCCCAAAAAGCCAACTCTGACACATGCAGGTTGTGGATGGTGTCGGACCGGCCAGCCCCTAAGTTTTTAGCCGTGTCAATCTTAATCCAGGACCGCAGGCCGGGGTTCCTTCGTTTTTCCTCCGGGTCCGGTGTAGGGTTCTCAAAGATAAGCTCTTTAGCATTGGAGGCCTTCTTTTGTGGCCTTAATCCATCGGGCAATTCCTCATAGAACAGCTTGGACATTTTAAACAGGTTGGAACTGGCGTCCTCTTTGTGCGCTACAATGAGGGATGTTTTTAATTCTGTCATAGCCGTATCATGGAAGATTCTACCCTCGGCCAGGGTTGAAACGCCCACCTGCCGGGCCTTCAATATGATAACCCGGACCGGCTTATCCTCGGCCTTTAGCTGGTCTATTACGTCATTAATTTTTTCCTGGATTTCGTTCAATTTAAACTTTTCAAGCTTGCCCTCTTTGGATTTTATCTTCAAGCACCTGGGGGCATAAAAGGAAAAGTCTTTTTGAAGTTTATAAAGCAGTTCTTTATCAATCATTATCTGTCTCCTTCAGTTCTCTTAGGGCCTGCTCCAGGGTTACAGTGTGTTCGCTGATCTTCTTTTCCGTGTACATGCCAGCCATCTCCATTAAAACCCTCCAGTGATAAAAGCTCCCGTTTTTAGCTTGCTTTATAGCTACATTAACAAGAGGGGCCACATCCTTTTTGATAAGGTCTACCGCTGATTTCTTTAACAGGTTGACAAACTCAGGATTTTTAAAGCAATCATAATACTTCTGATGGGAGATTCCGGCCTCTTGAATTTTTTCTGCCATTGACGCTGTTGCAAATTCGGGATTTAATAGCACTTTCAATAGTTTAGCCTCTGCCGGTGTAGGCCGGTATTCTTCAACTTTGTTCAATTCTGCCATTGCAACTTTCACCTCACTTTAAGAACAATTTTCTCCACCAGGGAACCGGCTTTTCTTTTTCCAGAAGTTCTTTCAGCCTGGCCATTTCGTTTTTAAGCTCCTGTATTTCCGGTTGTCTCTTTTTTACAGCGTGTATCATCATTCCCACACCACTCAACTCCTCGCTAAAAATACTACTGTAGCCGTAGAGCTAACTGTTTTGACATAAACGTCGTTTATGTTTTGAACCGGGAGAGTAAACCCCATGCCCGGAGATAAAGAGATTAGCTGCTGCTCTGAACTTCCCAATAGTATATTGACGGCGTTTTCGGTACTGTTTTGAATGAAAACCTCTGAACATTCATAGCTTGCACCCAAAGGGGCCGCAATGGTTCCGGCCCCCATCTTGTCAACTTTAAAACTGTGGCTGCCTAAAATTCGCACATATGACATTATTCCACCTCCAGTTTCAGTTTCGCCAACGTCGCTTCCAATTCATCGGGGTGAAAACCAGCTGCCAACAGCTTTTCCTTTGCCCTTTGAAACAGCTTTGTCTCTCTCTCGTATTTCTCCCAAGAGACTGTTGGTTCCGGCTCCGCCTCCGGCTGCCGCCTGGGTTTCCGCTTACCCTCGTTCAAGGACCGCCATAACTTTTCGGCTGTCCATCCTGAATCAGGCTGGGCTGCTTGCAAGTTCCGCAGAATCCGCCTGTCGCTGGGAGTTAACAACTCGTAGAATTCTTTTTCCCGGTCAGATAATGCCTGGTATTCGGCCTCCTCCATGCGTTCCCTAACCCTAACCTGCTCGTTTAACTTTTTGTATGCCTCCAGAGCATTAAGCCCCTCAAGCTTCATTAACACCGCCACCTTGTGCTTGTCCCCTTCTTCAAGGTAAACAGTCCTTTCCAGGGCCTCCAACTGCCTTGATGTTTCGCTGTCGAAGGGAGTTTCCTCATAAATTGCATCTCCGAATTGCCCCTCGACCGCCTGCCTGGCCAGAAGTTCTGCTTCCGGCTCAGAATAGCCGCTGTTAATGTGCATAGCCTTTAGCCGCTCAAAATGGACTGCTGCATCAATGTTTTTGATCTTGCTTATTTCTTCATTGAATTCTTCGGTATAATCCGGGCCGCTGTAATCTTCCTCAAGTTCCGTCTCGGCCTCGGCTTTAAGCCGTTCAGCATATTCCGCCTCACCACCGTAAAGATTCGCAACGGTCTGGTCTGTCATTCTTTCCAGGGTTTCACTGTCAAGCCCCTGGTGGGCCTCTTCTAAAGCCTTACGAATTTCTTCTCTTTGAAGTGTCATCTGACTTCCTCCATTTCTTAGGTATTGAAAACCGCTCCTGCTTCTCCTGTTCCAGGGTTTCCGGGCTTTTTGCTGTCCACCACTGGCCGCAGCATAGGACCTGGGAGCCTTCCGGGACTTCGGGCAGTGCCTGGCCACAAATGCAGCACCTTAACGGGTAAAGCACCGGGCCTTGTTCTTCTGCCTCTTTTAGTTTTGCCATTTTCAACAGCCGTTCGGCCATAAATACCACCCCTTTTATTGAATGTCAAACTTTAGTAACCGCCTTTAGAAGGCACTAAAAAAGAGGCTTTACGATATAGCCTCTTGATAATTAATCAAGTGTTATCCTTTTCCCCTCGGTATGTTCCTCCACCAGCCAGGCTCCAGGACCGGCTTGCCATTTATCCAGCGTATGTCCATAGGGTCCCACTCGCCTATGCCGCAGGTCTCCGGCAGGGGATAGGGAAAGGGCCGCCCTCTTTTTATAGCCTCTTCCTGGAGACTAACTACCTGGGCCGGTTCCCGCTTCGCCCGGGCAATGTCAGTTTTGTCAGTTCGTCGTTTAGGCATTTCAGGGTTATTTTCAAACTTTGCTAGCCATTTTCCCATTTTTATCACCCCTTTTGGACTTCTTTTCTTTTAGCAGTTCCTGCCAGTCCGGGGAATAAGCCCCCGGTAACTCATAGCCCAATACCTCACAAATGCCGTCCGGCATCACTCCCCATACCTGGTAAGTTCCAGGAGAGGCAGGGATAACCGAAATTACTTCATCGTTAAGGTCCCCATTAAGATCGTCTTCATCTAATATTCCCTCATAGCTAACTGCAAGCGGGGCAGCATGAATAAAATATTTTTCACTATCTCTCTGGATTTTGCACTTTGAAATAATCCAACCAATAACGGCGTCTTTGAAAATCTCATCGGGCATTATATTTTCACTCCTTTTTTCTCCCAAACGCGTACCCAGAGGCACTGACATTACTGACACTGGTAACTAATTTATGGTAATTTTGGAAATTACTATGTGCCAATGTCAGCTTTGTCAGTTCTTTAGGGTACGCATTTCAGGAAAAAATTTTGGCGTTGATAAGATAAATCTTAATAGGCTGCCGCCCTGGAATATCTTTATTCTGTTCCATAAGCCAGCCAGCCTCTACCAGTTCATCACAAGCAGCTTTTACAATTTCTTTGCTGGTCAATAAATGCCACTGGTTCCGGTAAACGTCTCTTACTGTAAAGCCGTCCTGGAGCTTCCTGGCCTTTAATTTTTTCGCCAATTCCGCCGCCGCCCGCTGTCCAACATCTCCTACGAGGGCATAAATCCGCCGGGCATGGCTTTCCAGATATTCACACCAGGCAGCAGCCTTTTCTGCCGATTCCAGCCTAACAGGGCCGCCAGCCATGCCATTAGCAACATTGACTAGGTGATCGATTAATGCAATACTCGGCATTAGGCTTCTATACTTGTTTAAATGTTCAAGAATTACAGGAGCTTCATCAACTTGCAGTTTCCTTTGTAACTCTGTCAACCACTCATTAAATAGTTCCTGGGCTTCATTATCGAAACGCAGGTAGGGGATTTTTTCGCCCTCATCTATTGCGACCCCGTACTCGGTAAAATCCATTTCTGATAACTTTTTTATTACCCTGAACGCCCGTCCCTTTGCTTCTTTGTTAGGGTACTCATCAACTAACTGCCAATTAGAAGGTTCATCGGGATAAACAAGAAGCTGCATCCTCTGTATAAGGCCGTCGTTTTCCAGTTCGCTTGTTGCCTGGAAGAGGTATGCCAGCAGTTTGGCCGGTTGTATTCCCCCTAATACTGAAACGCAGAGGTTGTTCACGTGGACGGTTCCCCGTCCTATGCGGTCGGTCGTTATACTGCCGTAGCCGTTCCAGGCTTCCAGATAAAAAGCTCTATCCGGTTCCCTGCCCTCCTTGTCCCAGCTTGTCAGAAGTCCTATTAACTCATCTCGGAATAATAAAATCCCTCTTGGATTTTGTTCTAGCAATTCGGCCATTTTTTCAATGGTCGAATCATTGGTTTTAAACCTTAGCCATATCGGGGGAGAAGGTTCTTTCAGTTCTAAAAACCGTGCTTTAATATCGTCTAGAGAACGTTCACCCTTGCCTTTGGCCGCGGTTATCATTTCGCTTTTCATCGCATCTCTTTGGGCTTTGAAGATTTCCTTTTCTGCCTCATAGTTTGTTAAATCTTTATCGTATTGTTTTTTAGCTTCCGCTTCTAACTGTGATAATGGCTTCATGGCTTCCTGGAGGGCCGGAGTTTTTAACATCCCCGGCCTGCCGATTACACCGCCCCATAGGTTGGGAATTACCAGCCAGTCATCTTTCCTTTTAGGCTTGATACCGCAGCCTGCCCCAATTACACCCCCGGCCATCACCATTACGGCAGCAGCAATAAAATCTATAGGAGCCTGCATACGGTACGAAACATCAACCGCCCACGCCCTAAAAGGGCCAGGTATTATTTCCGGGGGCAGTTTTTCTACAGGCAGTAAAGTAGTCTTTATTGGTTCGGGCTCCGGCCAGGAGGCAGCAGGATTTTCTGTTTCCTGCTCCTGCTGTTCTCCCAATAATTCTACCTGCTCCCGCTCCGTTAATAACTTGCTTAATTTTTGCATGTAAACCACCTCCGAAAGTCCTTGTTCCTGAAAAGCTCCAATTTTTCCTCACCCGTTCCCTCGGCTAAAATGTTCGCCCACCATTCCAGCCGGGGAAGTTCATGCACTAGAGGGAGGAGGTCCTCTTCAATATCCAGTCCTTTTTCCTCTAACTGCAAGCGGATAGCCTCGGCAAGTATCCTCACCTGCTGGCCGGCTAGCCTGGCCCAGTTGTCGAACGCTTCTTTTAATCGTTTCTCCCGCAACCGTTCAGCCTTTGCCCGGGCCAGCCGTAGCATATCTTGCCGGCTTAACGGGCCATTGCTGACCGGCAGGCCGAAACGTTCCGCTATAAGTTTTGCTGCGTTAATAGGCCGCAGGTTATACAGCTTTACAATGAAGTCAATGCTGTCTCCTTTTTCACCACATGAAAAACAAAAAAACCCATTCTCGTAAATATGAAAGGAAGGGGTTTTTTCTTCATGGAAGGGGCAATGTATTTTGCTTCTCCTGGGTTCTTCATCATAAAAGACCCGTATGACCTCTGGAAAGGAAATTGTCTTTACTCGCTGGAAAAAATCTGGTACAATAGAAACAGAATTAATCACATACTACCGCTCCTTTCGCCCGCTCCGTTCCCCTGCGGAGCTTTCTTATTTGTGTCTTATTTGTGTACTCCCTCCCTGAAGCCTCATTCTCTCTCTGTTTAAGCCATGCCCCCTGTCCTTTAATCAAGGGGTTGGTCGGCTTTGCTGTTAAACCAAGCGATAAACCGATCCCGGGGGATGACAACCCTTTTCTCTCCAATTCGCACCGCCGGGAAGCCTTTGCTCCGGGCCAGGCTGTAAGCTGATGCTCTGCTAATACCAAGAATCCTCCCCAGGTCCTCCACTTTAAGAGACACCGGCAGTTCTGATAGATCCTTTACTGTAGAAGTCATTTTAAACACCTCCTAAATAAAATTTAGGGCATAAAAAAACGCCAGCTTGTGCTGACGTATTAGGCCCATTAAAAAACCCATGCTGATTTAGGCATAGGTTAAATACCATCTTTCGATTATGTTGTTAATCTTCCTGCTCACCGCATGATCTCGAAGGGGATGTTATCCTTTCTGCCATGGGTAGCGCACTAGGGATTTTAATATCTGCCAAACTGCTGCTGTCCATAAGAATGAAAGCCTCACGGTAGGTAGGGTCTGAATGCGTAAACGTCCTTGAACTTACCTCCAAGCGCATGTATTTTGCACGAAGAGCTTGTGAGATTTTTTTACATTCATCTTCGCCTAAAATACTTTTCGCCTCGGCAATTGAAGCAGGAAATCCTGCAAGCTCCATAATCGTCTGATGAAATTCTTCACGGCGTTTTTTCCTATATAAACTAGCTGGCACTTCTTACCACCTCTGTAAAAGTACATAATTCACCATGTTACTGACCTTTCGGCTAACCTAATTCTATCATGGCTCAATATATCTGTCAATACCCCAAAAAATATTTTACGTGATAAAATATCCCTCTACCTATTACCCACCTGGAGAAGGTAAAATAGTACCAAACAAAATGTAATAAATATTTTTATGATGATGACATATTTTTGACACTAGTGTAGCACCAAATAAGTTCCGCTCTTTGAAAAGGCAATATAATCGGTTAACAGTAAAGCTTGCATAACAACCATAATATATGATATACTGTGGGC
>JAGVAS010000158.1 GCA_020060185.1 Desulfovibrio sp.
ATAACAGGCTGCCGGAGTTCATGTACAGCGAACCCCTGCCGCCCACAAACAATGTCTTCGACCTCAGCGACGAGGAGCTCTCCCAGGCCATACCTTTTTGATTTCCAGGCAGAAAGATAAATCATAAACATGTAATTTTTTCTTTTATAAAAAACCCGCAAAAAGCGGGTTTTTTGTTGCTGACCTTCGTTCACCACCAGTTATATAAAATTGGAGGAACAGGTCCGCCCTTGTACATAATTGTACTCATCCTTTCCCGCTGTTCATACATTTTTTTATAAAAATTGCCCCGTTCCCTGGAAAAAGGCACGGGGCGCTATACCATCTTTTACAAATATATGGTTCAACCCCAAAAAGGTTGATTATCACCCCAACAGGGCAGTGACCTAGCTTATTAAAACAACGAGATGTTCTCTGTGTAGCTGAATCCTGGACCGACCGCTATCCT
Source organism: Desulfovibrio sp. (assembly GCA_020060185.1). Classification (GTDB taxonomy): domain Bacteria; phylum Bacillota; class Dethiobacteria; order DTU022; family UBA8154; genus UBA9862. The sequence continues at coordinate 449 of JAGVAS010000158.1, forward strand.
GCTTCTAGCCTGGATAGCCGGTATCGTCCTGCGTTTGGGCATTTCTTGGGAAAATATCTATCAGGAGACCGTTACCGGTGAACTGGAGAAAGTCGTTAACAACGGTTCCCTGCCGTATAAGCAAGTGCAAAGGGCCAAAATGGCCTGGCTGATGAAGGTTAACGAAACTAGACAATTGGATGGTGTATGGATTCATGAAAAAGACTCCCTTACAAGTATATCTTGAAGAAAACTTGCATAAACGAATACGGTTGGCAGCCAAGAAAAAAAAAGTATCTCAGTCAGAGCTTGTTAGAAAATACCTTTATGAAGGTTTAATTAAAGATTTGGCTCATGAGGATCCCGCTTTAATTTAGTATTGTGTCCCCTAAATTAAATCCATCCTAGCTGCTACAGCTACTAGTTATCCACAATGTCTTCGTTTTTCAAACATACCAGTAATTTAGTATTGTGTCCCCTAAATTATTTACTCTCTTACTTGAGCTTTATAGTAAACCTTGGGTTGCGCATTACGCCCACGGCATTGTAGGGAGTAAGATCCAGCCTGTCAAACAGGTTTTTACGCCCGGGCATTTTTTCTTTCCTGGCAGCCTTTTTACGTTCCCGCAGCATTTTTCTGTCGGGGTGTGACAACATAAATCCCGCCTTTAAGCAATATTATTATTCGCTTGTACTTTCAGGACTGCGGTGCCGCCTTTTTTTGCGGCGCTCTTTTTCCCCGTGTTCGCCATAATAGTGGTAGTAATAGTAGTAATAGTAACCGGTACCGTTGGAGGGAATCCTGTTGAGAACAGCACCAATAATATTGGCCTTGACATTGTCAAGCTGCTCCTTGGCTTTTTGAGCCACCTCTCGCGGGATATCACCGAAGTTGAGTACGAGGATGGTGCCGTCAACGTAGCGGGAAAGCAGGGCTGGATCGGTTACGGCCAGGACAGGAGAGGAGTCAACCAGCAGGAAATCGCATTGCTCTTTAACTTTTTCGATCAGCTTGTTGAAGGCTGCGCTTACGATCAGCTCCGAGGGGTTGGGGGGCAGGGGCCCGCTGGTGAGAATATAAAGGTTTTCCATTTCGGTTTCCTGCAGGGCATCGTCAACTGTCAAATTTTCCTCCACGAGAAGGTTGGTCAGCCCCATTTTATTATCCAGGCCGAAAACGCGGTGGATAGCAGGGCGGCGCAGATCCCCGTCAACGATAATCACCCTGGCACCGGTGCGGGAAATGGTTACCCCCAGGTTGGAAACGGTGGTGGTTTTACCTCCACTGGGCAGGGGGCTTGTGACCAGTATGGAGCGGATCGGCTTGTCCAGCCCCGAAAAAAGTATATTTGTCCTTAAAGAATGATAAGCTTCTACTACTGGAGATTTGGGAGAAGTAAGCGTAATAAGATTAACTTTGCCGTTATAACCACTTGTTTGCTTTTTTCTCATCTTCGAGCAGACAGTCCTTTCCACATTTTCCTTGCAGGGCACCTATTTTAATTTCTGGGAAAAATCCGGTATGGCCGCCAGGACAGGCAGCTGCAAGGTATTGATCACATCCTTGGGCAGCTTGATGGTGTTATCCAGGTACTCCAGCAGAAAAGCCAGCCCCAGAGCTACCATGACACCAAGGACAAAGGCTACGGCCATATTCAGCTTGGGGCGGGGACTAACCGGAGAAGAAGGTGCCACAGCCTTGTCCAGTATATTGACGTTCTCTACGCGCATGATCTTCACTACTTCCTCCATAAAGGCCTGGGTCACAAGGGTGGCCCAGTAGGCCGCTGCCGAGGGCTCCTTATCGGCCACGGTAATATGGATCAACTCCGTATCCTTAACCAGCCCCACTTTTATTTTACCCTGCAGGGCGCCTACGGAAATCCTTTTATCCTGGTCGGCCATGGCTAAGGCTGCCTCGGCTACACGACGGCTTTTGACAATTTCGCCGTACGTTTTAACCAGCTGCCTGCTGAGCTGGATATCCGAACTCCGGGGGTAATATTCCTGCCCTGCTTCAGGAGCATGCAAAACCATGAGTGTGGTAGAAGATTCGTACTGGGGAGTAAGTACATAAAAACTGACAATAGCACTGGCGATAACAGCTGCAAGGGGGATAAGAACCACAAGCATCCAGCGTTTGACGATAACTTCCCATATATCTCGAAGTTCGAGTTCTTCTTCCATGAATTACCTTTCCCTTCTATAGACTCTTTTTTTTCTGCTTTTTGTATCACTTAATAAATCTAAAAAAAAGAATCTCCGGGGGGAGGGCAAGCCGTTTTGCTCCGGAGCAGAGTGCCGGAGTTCCAGGGGCTCGTCTAGAAGCACTTTGCGCGGGTTATCTTCGAGCAGCACCTGCAGGCTATCTTTTCCCAGCTCATCTTTCAGGATATTCAAAACGGAAGGAACCTTTAGGAGCCTTTCTTCCCCCGGCCGGTGCGCATCACTTCCCAGGAAATCGATCATATTTTTATGCAGCATGGCCAGGGCCGCCTTCCTGCTGCGCCCCCCAAAAACCCCTGCAAAGCTGGCCATATTTACCTGGTAAAGCAGGTCATACCTGCGCAGGTCGTAAAGCTTCTCCGGGTCCTGCAGAAAACATAAACAGCGTTCGGGATGGGCCAGGATAGGGGAGTAGCCTGCCGTCCTGATCCTGAACAATACTTCCTCTGTATAAAGGGGAAGGGGTTGAGAAAAGGGTATTTCCAGGAGCAGGTAACTGCTAGCGTTTAAGAAAGGAACCCTGGGATTAGGAAATTCCTCTAAAAACCGGGGCGACAGCATGATCTCCGCCCCCGGGACAACATGGAGGGGAATTCCTTCCCATATGCAGGCTTCGTTGAGCTGCTCCACCTTTGTAACAATCTTTTCCGCGGTTGCCATAAAATAATTTTCTATGATATGGGGCGTGGCTATAACCTGGGTGAACCCTATCCCGGCAAGCTCTCTGGCCATCAGCAGGGATTCCTCCAGAGAAGCGGCCCCGTCATCTATTTCTGATAAGATATGACAATGAAAATCGATCATGCCTGTACCTCAAAAAACTGAAATTGTGTGAATATGAACTTAAACTTTTTGTATTTACCCCGTTAATGTTTACCATAATATCATAAGAGGAAAACAGTTTACTTTTTCGATAATTTTTGCCAAAAGAAAGGATCTAGATTATAATTGAGAAACAAGTTCATCAAAGGAACTGTTGTTAAGCTGCTGCAGGAACGTATGAAACAGTTAAGGTCCTGGGGAAGGGTTTATCAAATCCCCATCTTTACGACCATGACCTCTCTGGTACTGCTGTGGACTGTTTTTATCCTCTACCAGGGGGCCCAGCCTTTTGAAAAACAGGACCTGCGGCCTTTCCTGGAAAATACCGTAAGCGAGGAAAGGCTGGGCGAGATGCTGCCCAGGTGGGAGTTCCATTACGGTACAAGCAGGATAACGTACAAAAAGCCGTATAACTTCGTGCATTTCTTCCTGCGCAAAAAGGGCCACTTTATTATTTATGCCGCCCTGGCCTTCCTGCTTATACAGCAGCAGCTCCTATACAAAAGGGACGCTGCCAGGGCCTTTGCCCTGGCGCTGGCCATCGTTTTGGCCGTAGCCATGGTTGACGAGGGGATGCAGTTCTTCTCCGCAGGGCGCAGCGGCATGTTCCTGGATGTCCTGCTGGATCTCTACGGGACGATCCCCGTGCTGCTGTGGCTCTCCTTCCAGCAGGGAAAGCTTAGAGATGAGCAAGCATGCGCAGGATCATCACCGCTGCTTCAGCCCTGGTAGCAGTAGCACCGGGAGCAACCAGGGCTCCCTCCCTGCCTTTGACAATTCCCAGCTTAACGGCCAGAGCCAGGCTGCCCCGGGCCCACGGGGAAATTTTCTCCCCATCCTTAAAGGCAGCCAGGTGCAAGTTCACTTCTTCTGCGGCAAGCCCCGCATTTCTGCCCTTGTAAGCCAGGCTCCGGGCGATCATGACCGTCATCTGCTCACGGGTTACGGGGTCATCGGGACCGAAGGCCGCAGCGCTGTAGCCGCTGACCAACCCGACCTCTGCAGCTGCGTTTACTACCCCGTAGTACCATTTACCAGGGAGCACATCGGTAAAACAATTTGTAACCTGCCCGGCTGTTTCCAATCCCGTTGCCCTTGCCAGCAGCGCTGCAAATTCGGCCCGGGTGATAGTACGATCCGGAGCAAATTGCGTAGGACTTACACCGGCTACCAAGCCCAGCCTGACCATCGTCTCGATGTCCGAGGCCGCCCAGTGCCCGGCCATGTCGGTAAAGGAAACCTTAACGGCCTGGCGTGCCGGCTCCTTTGATGATGAGGAAAATACTGCATACTTGCTCAGATGGAGGGTAGTGAAGCTTATAGTCTGGTTACCCTCGTCTATTTCTCCATTCATCTTTATCCATTCATTTAAGTCTTCATCATAATAATATACGTCCAGGAGTTCTCCACCGGCACCGGCATAGGAAAGCACAACGGTAACGGGCCTGAAGAAATTAACTCCCAAAATACTGGAGTCGGTGCTGCCGAGCAGTTCGTAAATAGATCCCACCAGCTGGTGTTCAGGGCCAATATCCTGCAGCAGTCTGGCGGCCAGGGCTGCGTCAAGAGGATGGGCGCTGATAGCAAGTGTTCCTGCCCCCGCCAGCTGCATTGCACCCGGGGGAAGGCGAAAGGTTACACCGGGGAAAACCAGCTCCAGTTCTTTCCCTGCCGCATTAATTTTGTTTAGCAGAGCACCACTTAAGACAAACTCGCCTGTACTACCGGCCGGTACAAGGCGGACAACCGGCCCTCCTGTTTCCAGTTGGCGCTGAATTTCGGCTGCCAGGGGATCCGGGAGCGGGATAATAAGACCTCCGCCAAAACCACCACCGGGAGCAGAACCCGGGGCCGCAGGCGAAGCGCCTGGCGGCCCCAACATGCTGTCCCGGACTGCATTGCGCAGGGGAATCAAGCTGGCGGGAATACCGCCCCTCAAAATAGTCAAAATTTCATCAGACTCCAGCATTCCCAGGATAGCAAAAAACATATCGTTATAATTCCCTGTTCTTCGCAGGGAGTCCATGGAATTAAAGAGCACACTGTTAAAAGTTGACTCTGTTAGAGACCCCCGCGCGGCAACTTCAGCATCGAGGGCATCCAGAAAAGCATTAATCTGGACATCGTTTACCCCGGCACCTCTCAGCTCATCCAAATAACCCGCATATTGAGGATTATCCCTCAACAATTCATACGTAGACTGAAGGCTTTGTGCACCGGCCCTTTTTAAAACAGGACCACTGTTGAGAATGTCCAGACAAAAAAGCAGCAGGATAGCCAGGGCAATAATTTTGCGAGTGTTTAAATAAGTCAAGTTTCGTACCTCTTTCATAACCCTTTTTTTAATTGGGAACAACACCGGCAGCTTTCAGATAGCGTCTCAGGATAACAATCGCTTCGGCCCTGGTGGCATTGGCCAACGGGGCCAGCGTATCTAAAGTCCTTCCCTTGATGATCTCGCTGCGTATAGACACAGCCATACCAGCCCTGGCCCAGAAAGCAAGATTTTCTTTATCGCTGTAGGGCTCAAGGCGTTTCTCAATACCTGCTGTTGATATTTGCGTATAGAAGCCTGCTTTTTCCAGGGCACGTGCGATCATGACAGCCATTTCCTGGCGGGTAATGCTGGCTTCAGGAGCAAACATGTTATCTCCTACCCCATAGATAAGGCCCGCTCTGTAAGCACCTTCCACAGCCCCGTAGTACCACTTGTCTTTGCTTACATCGCTAAAAGTAGCGGTGCCAGGACTGGATTCGGAAAGGGCCAGGACACGAAGCAGCAGGGCAACAAATTGAGCCCTGGTAATCGTATCGTTAGGTGCAAATAAATCAGTAGTTACCCCACGGGCAACAAGGCGCCCGGCCATAAACTCGATGTCCTGCCTGGCCCAGTGAACAGCGATATCGCTGAAGGTCTTTTTAAACTCTACGACCATATACTTGCTGGTACCGTTTAAATCAGCCTGCACTACACCCGGGTCTACAAATTTGGTATTCATGACCGGCGTCAGTGTTCCATCGTCGTTAATACGGACGATCATGGGGTTGCCCCCCACAAAGGGAATTAAGATCCTGGCCCTGCTTACAGTTTGATCTCCAACCTTGATTTCAAAATCGATCACCTTTGAAGCTGGCGAAATATCAACACCAAGAGCATCTGCAGCATTTTCAAGGGCCGTATCGGCATCACTGGCAGGAATCTCGTTCATGGAAAATGTAACCACGGCATCATCGTCCACGCCGGCCAGCCCAGCCAATTCCTCACCCTTCAAGAACAGTGTTCCCAGTGGCGTTTCCAGGCCGATATCAATGGTATCACCTTCATCGGCAAGACCCTTCAAAGCAGCGGCGCTGGTACTTAAAGACGCACCCTCCACTGCTACCGACCTTCCCTGCGCATCGATAGCGGTTGTTTTCTGGGTTTCAGTTACGGGAACAACCAGTTGGGGGCGCTGCGGGGGTGCACCAACAGCCGCCAAGCCTGAATTAATTGCTGTGGCTGTCTGCCTGGCTAACTGTGCCTGCTGGCTGAGGGTGCCTGCATCGACACTTGCGCTACCGGGAGCGGTTATAACAACATTTTCAGGGGGAATTTTCCCTGCATTTTGCATAATAAGACTGGCTGTTTTCATGGCCTGTTTTTGCAGATCCAGGGTTACGGCCACCTGTGATACATTCTGCAACGCTTGATTTAAGGCCTGTGCCGCCCCCAGAGGATTCGTTACAGCTAAATTCAGCGCCTCGTTCAGGGCCTGCTGTGCCTGCCGGACAGCCTGCTGCTGTTCCGCGGTCAGATCGCCCGGAGTGACAGGTTCCGATGGTGGTATTGGTGGCAGTGGCGTAGTTGGCGGCGTTGGCGGCGGCGATGGCGGCGATGGTGGTAATGGCTCGCCGGGCGGAGACGGCGGTGATGGCGGAGCCGCTGTTACATTTACATTAAATTTAAGGATCCAATCCGCAGGGGCACCATTCCTGTGGGCCGTGATCAGTGTGGAACCGGTTTGGCTGCCCGTCTTTAAAACAGCATTTTCGACAAAAGCAATACTGGTATTCCCGCTAGTCCACTGCACAAGCCGGGCTATGATACTTGCCAGGGCAGGTTGATTAAGGACGGAAATGCCCAGCGATTTCGTTTGCCCCTGCGTAATGGGAACATTAAGCGGATCCGGACTTGGCCCCAACCACTGGGTATCCACTTTCAGCCTGGCTTCGGAGCGAACATAGGCCTTGGCCAGGGCAAGCTCAGCATTGCGCTGGGGATCGATAATATCCGACAGCGCCCTCTGCTGTTCAGCCAGGGTGCTGTCGTTCCAGCCGATGGCGGCCAGCCCACCACAGAAAGCGGAGTGAAGGGGATCATCCATGGCTTTGCGCATGGCTGCCAGGGACCAGTCAAAAAGCTTGTCCTTGATCTCATGATAGTTGCCGCTGAAAATACTTATAAGGGTGTCCAGATCGCTTTCCAGGATCACGTCAGGAATTTTCTCCCTGGAGGCCAAAATAAAGTTCAAATATTCATTTACGGTAAAATCGGAGCCGTCAGCTTTTTTAAATTTAAAAAGGGTTTTAACCGTATTCGTATTTTGTGCCTTGAAAGCATCCAGGCGACTGGTAAGCTCCTGTAAATCAGGAGAATAATAAATTGCGGCAGCACCGGCGGCCAATGTAATCAGGGCACTTTTTGCGGCTGCTGCATCGCCGCCGAATCTACCTTTAACTTCCTCTGTTAAAAGCGGATCGATAATACTATTCCACCCGATGTCGTCTGGATTACCGGCAAGAGCCTGTAATTTAGTTCTAGCCTCCTGTATATATGCTTTATCACTCTGATCTATGTACGGATAGATCCTACCCAGTTCTGCGGCTATTCCTTCAATTGAGGGATCAATGGCAAAGGCCTTTCCCTGGTTGAAGATAGGCAACACCGTTCCGAAGGAGAGGCAAAAAGCCAAGAAAAAACACAGGCATTTCCGTATGTGTTTAAAAAATATTTTTTGACCGGGCATTATTTTACTCCTTTCATTTAATTAGCAAAAATTAAAACAAAAAACAACTCGTAAAGAAATAATATTTTTAAAAAAATGTTATTAATCACCACCTATTCTAGTCCCGTTAGAAAAACATAAGATCTTCATCATACCCGTAAGGTTTATAGCAAACCCTGGTACTTCCTGGCAATCTCCCGGACTTTGTTCATTTCCTCA
>JAGVAS010000183.1 GCA_020060185.1 Desulfovibrio sp.
CCATTATGATCATAGTGGTGGTTTGAAAGACCTGTTGCAGCTAACTGGTTCTATCCCTGTATATGCTCATCCCAATATTTTTGGGGATAAATATCACCTTCGCAAGGGTAAAGAGCCGAGGCAAATAGGTCTTCCCTGGTCCAGGGAAGACCTGGAGGATTTTGGGGCTCATTTCCACTTGGGTAGAGCCCCCCAGGAAATTAGCGAGGGTGTGATGCTTACGGGTGAAATACCACGTGCTGAAAACCAGGAAAAGGAGGAAAACGGGGAATTATGTTACAAAAAACCTGATGGCAGCTTCATAGAAGACCCCCTTGATGATGATCAGGCCATAATTGTAGAAAGTTCTGCGGGCACGATCGTTCTACTTGGTTGTGCCCATGCAGGTTTGATCAATACTTTGCGCTATGTAAGCGACCTTTCGGGAAAGAATCGAATATATGCCTGTATCGGGGGCACGCATCTTGTAGATGCTTCTGATGAACGCCTGGATTATACTGTGAAAGAGCTAAAGAGTTTTCAACTTCAGAAAATCGCTCCTTGTCACTGTACCGGGTTGCAGGCAAACTTTATTCTTTTTCAAGCCTTTAAAGAGCGCTTCCTGCCTCACTTGGCCAGCACCGTGTTTCTGGAAGATTAATTAATAAAGATTTTTTCTATATTTCATTCTGGTTTGGGAGATTCTTCTTGACTGTAGCTAAGGAAATTTATATAATATGAATAAGCCGCTCATTCATAACGAGATGTAACAAGCATTAAATTAGATGTTCATTTTTCTTCGAAAGGAACAAGGCTTATAAGCATCGTAGTCTTTCTTGATGGGCTACTCTGGATCCCTAACCTGAAAATAATTAACAATAATAAACCGCATGAAACAAACAATCACCCATGGCGGTGTTACATACTGCCATGGGTAGAAAATTTTATTGGGGTGGAAAATTTTATTGCATTAAGACACTATCATATCTTTTCCCGGCAAATACGCTGAGAACCGGCAGAAGCGATATCAAACCAACAAGAGCATAAACAATTTTTTATTGGGTATTACATGGGATTGGATAATAATTAATAACTTAAGGGTTATAGGGTTCTATACACTGCGCTAGAAGTAAAGCCTCATCAACAGTTAGGTTACAGGTTAATTCAAAAAGTTTGTTGTTCTTAACCCAGTTAACATTTACAATACCGTAACGAAGCTCGGCGACCATGTATTCGACATTGTCGATGCGGTGAAAAGAAATTTCCGTGTCTGCACCATATCCCCTTCCAGCAGCTCCCTGCCCTAAAATATCATCCTGTCTAAAAAGGACATTACGGCGATCTAGTAAAAAATCCATAATGATTGTCCAGGAATCACCTATTTGGAGATACTGGACTTTTTTTAAAGCATTATCCGGTACGGTACGGGGATAATATATTACTCTGGGATAAATACCAAGCAATTCCTCCAAAGTAGTGTCAGTCAGATTTGTTTGGTAGGACCCTATTTCTTCTGCTTCCAGTTCAGGGGGAGGAGGCGTCATTGGCTTATTTTTGGGCACCGTATCTTCTCCGAATTTGTACTGTACAAGAATTTGATTGCCACTTGTAATTTTTCTTAATCCCTCAAATACCCATCCAAAGGGCAAAGCTTCTCCTACCTGTGTAAAACCAATAACAGTTCCGGTTAAAACCAAAGTAACAAGCAATGCGGCAATCTTGAGCCATAGTTTTCCTTTAGACTGCTTCTTCATCGATTTATTTAAAGACTCATATAATTCTATAGCCCTTTCAATCCTCTGCCATATCCTTTCGTAATCAGGAGGAGGACTGCTTTCAATTTCCATTGTCACAGCTTTCTTAATCAAGTCATCCAAATGTTTATCATTCATGCCGGGATACCCCCTCGTCAGAGGAAAGATTTGCATTACCTGCTTGTTTTTCCTGTAAAAGATGTTTTTTCATAGAAAGACGAGCCCTTCTTAAACGAGTTTTTACAGTTCCTATAGATATTCCTAAAACTTCTGCTTCTCTGGTTGGATCAGACCAGGAATTGGTTTCATGTTGCTCAAAATAATCTCCTGGGAGAATAACTACCTTTTGGAACCGCCTGGAAAAATCAATAGCCCTGTTGACGGTAGTTCTTACAAGCCAGGGCTTTAGTTTATTTTTGTCACGGATATCAGCGCCTTTGTAATAAAAAGTAATGAACACTTCCTGTACGATATCTTCGGCCAGTTGAGTATCTTTTATAATAGAGACGGCTATCCGGTAAACAAGGTTTTGATAATCTATGTAAATGTTTTTTAACCAGCTTTTATCCATTAATTTAAAACTACCTCCAATTAATAACTACATTTATTTGCTAACGAAAAAAGAAATTCCTGCAAAATAAAAAAAGAAAACCTTTTTCAAGTTTATCCAGTCTATTTAAGGGGAGGTGAAAGATTGAGAAAAGTTGTTTATCTACTTATTACAACCGCATGCGGTGATCTTTGATATTAAAAACTGTCGGGGATGTATCGCTCTATCTTAGGAACAATGAGCGGAAAACCGTCGAAAGCTTTAAAGATTTCCAGCAGGTAGAATTGCACAGAGGAGGTTAAAATGAAATACTACTTAATTATCGTATTGGCCCTAATAATTTTTCCATTCAGTTATTTCTCACCACCAGCCCTTGCCCAGGAACAGGCAAAAGAAATCTTAGTTCTGATCGACGAGCTTCCAGTTACTTTTGATGTACAACCTGTAATCCTGAACGGCAGAACTTTAGTTCCCTTTCGCGCCATAGCGGAGGTATTAAACATAGGGGTTAATTGGGACGGTACTACACAAACAGTGGATGCTACAGATAGAGAAACCTTTATCAAATTACAAGTTGGTAAAGAGATCGCTTTTCGTAACGGGGCTATTATCCCCTTAGATGTACCTCCGGTAATTATCAACGGAAGGACATTAATACCACTGCGCTTTTTTAGCGAAGCTTTTAATTGTAATGTATCATGGAATCCTTCTACATACAGTGTCGAAATTACCTCCGGCCCTAAAGAGATGACCGTGATAGGCTTTTATGCCTTGGGGGGGGACAGTAAAACCAGCAGTTGGACGAATCTTTTTGGTAGGGCTTATCCTGAAACAGATATAGGGCATACTGATGTGGTCGATGAGCTGGCTCTGGGCTGGTACAGCGTGGATGAGGAAGGTAACCTCCTTACCAGGAGTTGGACAGGCTGGCAGCGTCCACCCGGTTGGGAAAATGTATTGAAAGCTGCCTGGGAGTACAATCTGAAAACTGAGATGGTGATTCACGAAACCGACAGGTATGGTACCCTTTCTTTGCTGCTTACAAGTAAAACTGCCTCTGTCAGGTTAATTGAGGCCATCATGGAAGAAGCAGTCCTGTACGAAGGTGTAAACCTTAACTTCGAAGAACTCGGATTAGCAAAAATCGGTGAAGATTTAACAGCTGTAAGAAAAGTATTTACAGACTTTGTCCGTTTGTTATCCCCTCGTTTAAGAGCTGCAAACAAAAGCCTGACACTGACCATTCACCCTCCTAACAGTGCTTATAAGGGCTACGACTACAAGGCTCTGGGGGAACTTGCTGATCGGATTATCATTATGGCCTACGATTACGGATCCAAGCCAGAGCCGGTAAGCCTTGTAATCCAGGCTGTAGAAACTGCCAAAACTGTCGTCCCGCCTCAAAAACTAATACTGGGTATCTCTGCACCTTATGAGACAGCGGAGAGCATAGTGACTAAAGTGGGTATTGCCAAGCGCTATAATATGCATGGTATTGCGCTCTGGCGTTTAGGTTTAGTTCCTCATGAGATGTGGCATGTTTTGCGGACTAATATTCTTTGAGTTTTGTGGGGTGGGATATTGTTTGGCGTTATAGAAGGGGATGTAATCTATCTAACAAGGGGTGAATTTATAATGCAGATAAAGTATTCACGCAAAAATAACTTCCCGATTTCGGTTAGATAACGATTCTCTATCCGAGCTTCTGGTTCTTTTACAATTATCCTCACACTGGTCCAGCACCTGGATTTGTTGTGGCTGCAGCGTATAATTTTGTTTTGGCTGAATAGTGTGCGGTTCGAGCGCAAGCGCGTTCATTTGCTCCTTGGTAATTTTTACACCCTTTTTATGTTCAGTTTCATGGAGATAGGCTTTCACCCCCAGACCGGTTTTTGTAGTAGTAGTTCGAATATAGTTGAGCACAGTCTCGTAGCTGTCCAAAGGCCGTCCCGCCCAGTTTTTGCTAACCTCACTGAATAAGCGGTGTTCGATGGGGTTCCGCTTGGAAGCGCCCGGCGGGTAATGACACACAGTTACCGTGAGACCGAAAAAGTTACAGAGCTTGGCCTGTAGTCCGTGCTTCCAGGCGCGGCTGTGGGGTCCGTTGCTGCCGCCACAGTCTGCCAGGATAAGCAGCTCGGTAGCATTAGGATACCGCTTTTGCCCTTCCTCGGCGTACCACCTGGCCAGGCAATCGGTAGCAAAATCGGGGGTATCATAAGATGTGCCGATAAAAACTTAAGCCCCGGTTGGCCAGCACATCATAGATACCACAAGGGATAGCGATCCCTTCGGCCTGTGAGCGAAAGTCGTGGTCTTTGACCAAAACGGGTTGGCGGGACCATATCTGCCCCTCGTTCTTAAAACAGCCCACCAGTTCTCTTTTTTTGGTATCAACGCTTACCACCATAGCGCCCGTGTAAGCAAAGCGCTCCCGCTGTTGGGCTATGTAGGCAAACTGTTCATCGCGCTCTTTCGGCGAAACCGAGGAGGTGGAAAGCTTCTTATGGTTGACCCTCAGTGAAAAACCCATCTCTTTGAGGAGCTTGCCCACGGTGTTGGGGCTGACCCGGATGTTGAGGTTTTCAAGTTCTTTGGCGATCTTTTCGGTAGTCTTACGGGTCCACCTCAGACCGCTTACGGGATCCCCGGCCATCTCGTATTCCAGTAGCTCCTCAATACATGCGATTACTTCTGGGGCCCCTTTTTTAGCGGCTTGCGGCCGCCGCCTGACTTGCGAACCCGGTTGTACTCCACTTCTTGGGCCAGTAGTTCTCTTCCCCCCCGGGCCACGGTCTTCTCATCCAGGCCCAGCAGCCCAGCGATCCTGCGATCGCCACCGTGGCCCCATTTCAGCGCCTCCAGCCCGGCGTAGAGCCGCCGCTGCCTTTCATCCAGGAGGCTGAAAAAAAGAACTATCGCCGCCTTCAGCTCCTGGGGGACTACAGGGTCCTCCTCGGCTAGCTGGCGTGCCGGCAACTGCTGCCGGAAGCGGTGGGGGTCGCTTGAGCAGTACAACTAGCGGTTTTGTATCTGCTGACGATAAAGGCGTTTCTGCTCAAAAAGCTTGCGCAGTGCATCCTTGACACCCACGTTAAGAATACTCTCCAACTCGGAGGCGAAATAGCCTGCCTCGGAAGTTTCAACCAGTACTTCGATGGTACGCATAAGGGTTCCGTGTTTGGAAAAC
>JAGVAS010000141.1 GCA_020060185.1 Desulfovibrio sp.
AAAAACGGTAAAGTAATAGAGAACCTGGAGCTGGTCATGGAGATTCTGCAGGTGGCCTGCAGTTACGGCATTCGCACTTTTTCCACGAGTTTTTGCTCATCATACAAGAAGGTCGTGAAAAGACTGTTCCGGCACGAATATACCCTGCTGGATTACTCTGCAGAAATGCAGGTAGAGATCTTGAACAAGCTAAAAAAGCTGGCCGAACCTGGCATTATCCATGCATGCTGTATACCCGGTGCGCCGGTAAGCAGGTGCATAGATGGAAAGCTGCTGAGCAAACTGCATCCTCAGAAAGAACAGTGTACCGCTTTTAAGGCGAAAAACCAGAGAGAGCTGTGTGGATGCACTGGTTCAATAGACCTGGGATGGTATGGTATGATCTGCAAAAGCGGCTGCCTCTACTGCTATGCTAATCCAAGCTGACGCTTAAATTGATATATCCCCAATGATATTTGATTCCAATTGACGTATAAATGCATTCGGTTATTGACAGCTTTTAAAACGAAAAAACAAATTTCAAGAATAAAACCTCGGGTCAAAATGCCACACCGGGGTTTTTTATTGCCCTTGTGGATGTAAATAAATAAGCAAAAAAATAGTTAAGTGCCAGGCACTGCACCGTAAAACCTATCTGTACCTTTTTCCATGCCTATAAATGTACCAATTTGAATTGACATCTACAATGGTTACGGTATTACGTTGATTAATAACAGTAATCAACGGGATTTACTGTTTGCAGCCCCCATTTTGCAGCTAACCGCAGCAACTTTCTGTCTGAGCACACAAAGATGGCTTTTTCTGCGATAGATAATGCCGAGGCAAGTTGAATGGAATCCAGAGGGGTAACGTATTCGCTGGAGCAAATATCCAGGCTTTTTAATATAATTGAAGGTGTCAAGTCCACAATATCGATTGTTTCATTGCCGATTTCACCAAGGAAAGTCGCTTTAATTGTGGCAAATTCTTTTTCGCTGAGAAGATTATCAATATTCACTAACCTTCTTAAATTTGAAATAACCTCACAAAGTGTAACCGTTGAAATAAAGATAGTTGTCTCTTTAGAAAAGAGCTGGTCTATAAAATCCGAGCCCTGTTCCGGAATATATCTTTTGAAAAGGGCACTGGTATCGACAAAATAAGTTTCAAGAGGCATTATTTATTCCTCCCGGAGTTTACTGGCACGTTCCGAAAGGGAAAACGGTATTTTTTTTAGAATTTGGCGAGTTTCCTCCAGGGCTGCTTTATCGCTATAATATTGTTTACAGTGCTCCTGGATTATTTCAGCACCGGTCTGGCGGGGAACAGGTTTGAGCAGCAGGCTGTTGCTGTGAATAGAAGCATCCAAATAATCCCCTTCTTTGATGTTTAATTGTACTCGTAATGATCGGGGCAAAGTGATTTGCCCTTTGGAAGTTACCTTCACTCTTTTCATGCTTTTCATGCCGTTCACACCTCCGTGTTCGCAAGGAATTCTTACTTCCTTACAAAATTGTAAACCAAAACTGTTCTTTTGTCAATGATTACTATGATGAACGTGCAGTTTGATAATTATACCAGCCAATTTATAAATCAACATCCTGAAAGTACGGTTGTACATCTGGGCTGCGGTTTAGATAGCCGCGTTATACGTGTAGGCCGTGAGCGTGTCTTTGAAAAGATAGACAGCATACAAGTAATTTACCCATCTTAATACATATAAAACTCCGGCTTTTTTGCATAAAGGCTTATACTTAAAACCGAATCAGCCATATTCTTGAATTCCTCCGCGTTTAATCCCAGTTCCCTGCCAAGCGTACCTGCCAGGGGGTCGTTGGCACAGTTTTCCACGGGGAACGACTGCTCACTGATTACCTTGACCTCCGTAAAACCTGTGAATTCCACAGCGTGCAGATATTCTTCCTTCAGCATTGCCCCGGAAATACAGCCCACGTACGCTTCTACCGAATTCCGGATCGACGCCGGCAGTTCTTTTCTTAGCACGATGTCCGATACCATTAACCTGCCTCCCGGTTTCAGCACCCTGAACGCTTCTTTAAACACGCGCTTTTTGTCCGGGGACAGGTTAATGACACAGTTGGAAATAATCAGGTCAACGCAGTTGTCCGCCGCGGGAATGTTCTCTATTTCGCCGAGCCTGAATTCAACGTTGCCGTAGTTGCCCTCGCGGGCATTTTCCCGTGCTTTTTCCACCATTTCCGGTGTCATGTCCACACCGATCACTTTCCCCCCGGGGCCAACCCTCTCTGCGGCAAGAAAACAATCTATACCTGCCCCGGAACCAAGGTCGAGGACGGTTTCTCCCTCCTTAATTGCGGCCAGGGCAACGGGGTTGCCGCAGCCGAGACCCAGGTTGGAAGCCTGCGGGATCCCGGCCAGTTCTTCGTCTGTGTAACCAATACCCCTGCTGAGCACTGACGCCTGGTTTCCGCAGCAAGGCTTTTGAGGCGAACAGCAGGAGGCGGAACCTCCGGATATCCTGCCATACTTATTCCTGACGGCTTTTTTAATATCTTCTTTATCCATGTTTTTTAAACCTCCTTGTTGTCTCTATTTCCATATTTCACTTACCACCGGGCTGAGAAAATCTTTAACCAGATCTGATAAAGCCTCTGCCCTGACCAGGGCGATGCAGCAAATCTCTCCATCTTTTTCCCAGCTTACAATAGCCAGTTTATCCCCTGCCTTTATCTTCGCTTTTTCCCTGAGCTCTTTTGGTAAAACCATTTGCCCCCGTTCGTCTACAGTGATCAAAGACTCGATCCGGCAGCAGCTCAGGGAAGTACAGCACTGGTCGAGGTTTTGTTTTTCGCCCATTCCGCCACCTTCCTAATGCTAAGTTTATAAATTCAGCACAAGCTGACTGCACTGATCTTACAGTATTATATGAAAAACGTCAATCGTAATTTCACTACAAGACATTTTTCGAGATAACTATTCAGTTTCCATTTGAGTAAATGCTGCAAAAAACAAGTAAAAATTTAAGTGGAGGGGTTTATATGGTAAAATTAAAATGGTTTTAGATTTTATCCCACGATGGTTGGCTTATGTCCCCGTTTACTATATCACGGGTCATATTATAAGCCCGTTTGTTCTCCCCTATTACCTGGATCCGGAGCTTGATCTGGGTCTGGTTCTCCCTGAGAAAATGTAATTCACGGGAGATATACTACGGAGCAAATATTAAAATAAAAAATGGATCTTATGGAAGTAATACCATCCCACTTGGGGGGCTCTTTGGCGGTCAGGTTCCCCTGGACAATTATGTCTGTTTTCAATGCGGCTATGTAGAAAGTTATATCAGCAATCCAAAAGATCTGGATAAAATACGCAAACGATAGGATAAAGTTAGTCCTACGGGAAAGCCATCCACAAAAGCAGGAGTTGGAAAAAATGCGTACAGGAACTACCAGGTTGCCCCTGCACGGGGGAAAATGCCCGGCCTGGCTTTTCGAAAAAATGAAGCGCCTTGCCGGCCTGATCGTAGAGGTTGTTGTCCTGGAGTTTGGAGCAAAGGAGGTTTTGCGCCGGGTAGCTGACCCCTACTGGTTCCAGGCCCTGGGGTGTACCCTTGGTTTTGACTGGCATTCTTCCGGGCTTACCACCACGACCTGCGCGGCCCTCAAGGATGGAATAAAAAACAGGGAGAAAGAGCTGGGTCTTTTTATTGCCGGGGGAAAAGGAAAGACTGCCCTGCAGACGCCCCGGGAGATTGAAGCGGCCGGCAGCAAATTTGCCCTGGAGCGGCATCTTGAGGGGCTTAAGGAAACCAGCAGGCTGGTAGCCAAGGTGGATAATACTGCCCTGCAGGATGGTTTTGACCTCTACCATCACTGTATTTTTTTTACTGAGGAGGGGGATTGGTCCGTGGTGCAGCAGGGTATGGATGAAAACTCCCGCTGGGCCAGGCGCTACCACTGGCTGGGAGAGGGATTAGAGGATTTTGTCTCGGAGCCGCATCATGCCGTGTGCTGTGACTACCGCCAGGACAGCATTCTTAACCTGGTGGCGCGGGAGAGTGAGGAGAACAGGCGGGCCAGTGTGCTCTTAAGCAGGGAAAACCCGGAGAAGTTCCTGAAAGAATGGTCAAAAATCAAAGAACACGAGGCTTCCCTGGATCTCCCCCGGCACCATCCTTTACCCCAGGGGAAGAGGCTGTCTGCTTCCCTGTATAAGGCTTTTCTGGAGCAGCCTGCAGATTTCCGGAGCCTTTTAACCGTTTCCGGAGTGGGGCCGCAGACCGTCCGGGCTTTAAGTCTCCTGGCGGAACTGACTTTCGGAGCGCCGCCCAGTCACAGGGACCCTGTCCGCTACAGCTTTGCACACGGGGGTAAGGACGGCCATCCCTACCCTGTAAACAGAGAAACGTATGACCAGTCAATTCAGGTTTTACAGGAAGCTGTTTCCAGGGCCAGGATCGGCCGGCTCGAGAAGATGCAGGCTTTAAAACGCCTGGCTGCTTTTCGAAAGCCTGTTTGAATACATTTCATTAGCTGGTATAGAAACCGGGATAAGCAGTCAGATCCTGCACTAATTTAAACATGGCCCCGTCTTTTTTTCTGGGCCTCTAACATTATATCCAGGTCCTGTTCCATCCCCTTGAGCAGTTTCAAAAAGTCCATGACATCACTTATATTAAAAAGGTAAAAGGAACCTTTTTTTCTTTCCCGGCGTCCTTATAGTAAAAAAGAAAAAGAGCAAAGAATCAAGCTGAAGAAAGGATGCTGGAAAATGAAAATGAACCATCGCCCGGCGGCAGTCACAATGTTGTTACTACTGGTTTTTGGTCTTCTTGCTTCCGGATGTCGCGAGGCAATTATCGGCGCGGGAGGAAACATCACCATGCCCGAACCAAAACAGGAAGTTCTGGATTCCTTTGAACCGGCTCTTTCCGGTGCGGCCAACCGGATGGGGATAAAGCTTTTTGCGCGGCTCCTGGAAGAAGGAGAGGAGATTTTTATCTCGCCCACAAGCATTTCCACAAAGTAGGTGTAGATTCCTTTTTATCACCTGGTTATCATAATTTTATCTAACAGATTAAGATGTTAGTCGAATTTTGCGTTTGCCCGGGAAATAAAAAAGAGGGTCCTAAAGAAATTATTATTTAATAAAGGTCTTTTTCTGCTGGATAGGTTTAGTTTAAAAAGCAGGATTTAGCTGTTTCTTATCGAAATATTGTAAAAATAAGGGTCTTTACCAAAACATTACCTGTTTATTAAAAACCTCATTTAGATTTAAAAAT
>JAGVAS010000154.1 GCA_020060185.1 Desulfovibrio sp.
AGCATAATATAAAAACACCCCACTTGGGGGTGAAAAATATCTATCCACAGCGCCTAAAGCCGCTTGGATAGAGGATTTTAGACTTTCTGAAAAAACTCTAATTATAATATGAGGTGAAATATGAGGATCGGAATTAATTTGTTATACCTCAAGCCTGGGATAGTTGGAGGAACCGAAACGTATGCCACGCAGTTACTTAAGGAATTTAGCTATAGGTATCCTGACGAGGAATTTATATTATTTATAAACAGAGTGACGAAAAAAAAAGGCATATTTGACCGATTTGGGTTTAAAGAGGTTATTTGCGAGATAGATGGGACGAACACTAGTTATAGGCACATATACGAACAGATGATTTTACCGAGAAAAGTTAAAGAGGCTAAATGCCATATTTTACACTCTTTAGGATATGTAGGTCCTATAAATTTATCTTGTCCCCATGTTGTGACAATACACGATGCAAATTTCGCCGTTTCCTTTAACAAAATGCCAAGGGGTAAACGAATTTGTTTAAGGTTCTTTGTTGATAGGTCCGCAAAAAAGGCTACAAAAATTGTAACTGTTTCACAGTTTTCTGCCAATCAAATCCAGCAGCACTTGGCCATAAATAACAACAAAATTGTGGTAATATATAATGGAGGTGCTGATGGGGAAATAATTCAACGTCCGTTTCCAGGAACACCAAAGCAGTATATACTAGCTGGAGCAACTTCATTGCCACACAAAAATTTGGAGACTGTAATTAGGGCGTTTAAAGCTATTGTAGAACGGTTACCAAATATGAGACTTATCTTATTTGGCCCTGAAACGCCTTATCAGCATACTCTAAGGGAATTAGCTAATAATTTAAATATTGAAGGCAGTATTATTTTTACAGGGTTTATTAACAAAGAACAATTAAACTATTTATATGCGAATGCTGCAGTTTTTGTCTTCCCGAGTTTATATGAGGGATTCGGTATTCCAGTAATTGAGGCAATGAAGAACGGAACACCAGTTATCTGTTCCAAAGAGGCTTCTTTAGGTGAAATTGCGGGGGACGCAGCAATTTTACTTAATAATCCCCTCGATGTTGGAGAGTTAACCTTTAAAATAGTAGAGCTTTTAAATAACGACAAATTGCGCAAAGATCTTATTGAAAAAGGTTATAAGCGACAGCAATTTTTTACCTGGAGAGAAACAGCCAAAAGGACTTATGAAGTGTATAAAGAGGTATTAAGAGTTTAGGAGGAGTATTATGACTGAAGGTAGGAAAAAAGCACTGTTAACAGGAATTACAGGACAGGATGGGTCGTACCTAACAGAGTTATTGTTAAACAAAGGTTACGAGGTACACGGTTTGATACGCCGTTCGTCAACTTTTAACACGGGTAGGATTGACCACCTTTACGAGGATCCTCACCTTCAAGGAGTGAGGCTATTTTTACATTATGGTGACTTGAGTGACGGGACAGGCCTTAGAAGGGTACTAGAAGAGGTTCAGCCAGATGAGGTTTACAATCTGGGAGCACAGTCTCATGTCAAAGTATCATTTGAACAGCCTGAATACACAGCGGACATTGTGGGCTTAGGTACTTTGCGGTTGTTAGAAGCTATTCGCGATTACCAGCAGCGGACAGGAAAAGTTATAAAAATGTATCAAGCCGGCTCGTCTGAAATGTTTGGTAAGGTACACGAGATTCCTCAGAAGGAAACTACGCCTTTTCACCCGCGGTCTCCGTATGCAGTGGCCAAAGTATATGCCTATTGGCAAACTGTTAATTACCGTGAGGCATATGGTTTGTTTGCGGCGAACGGTATATTGTTTAACCACGAATCCCCGCGGCGCGGGGAAACTTTTGTTACACGGAAGATTACCAGGGCAGCAACGCGGATCAAACTAGGTTTGCAAGAAAAGCTTTATCTTGGAAACCTTGACGCTAAACGCGACTGGGGCTATGCCGGAGACTACGTGGAGGCCATGTGGTTGATGTTGCAACAGGAAGAGCCTGACGACTATGTTATTGCCACCGGGGAAACAAGATCAGTGAGGGAATTTGTGGAAGCTGTTTTTGAGAGGTTGTCACTCAACTGGAAGGAGTACGTAGAAATTGACCCCAGGTATTTTCGCCCTGCCGAGGTGGATATCCTGTTGGGTGATGCGAGCAAAGCCAGGAAGAAGCTTGGCTGGAAACCTAACACCTCTTTTGAGGAATTAGTTGACATGATGGTTAGATCAGATTTGGAGTTAGCCAGAAGGGAACGAACACTGCTTGATGCCGGCCATAACTTAAAAAACGGGAGTTTTTATGATTGAGAATAGTCGCTTTTTATATCACGGATCACGGTTACGGTTATGAAAGCCGTACTGCAGGTCCGTTGTTGAGGACACCGTGATTGCTCGAGAGGTAAAAAACTTAGGAATCGGACGAATTATTCCCTATCACAAAAATGGGTTTAATCTAACCAAAGTAGATTTGAAAGCAATTAGGAAGCTAAGAAAAAATTTTAGCTCTTTACCTGAAAGGTATACGACGGGTCATGGAGCGCAGTACTTAGCGCACCAGTTGAAACAATGGCTCTAAGGGGGAAGCCAAATTGGGTTTTTGGGACGGTAAAAGGGTACTGGTTACCGGGGGTAACGGTTTTCTAGGTAAGGAACTGGTAAAACAACTCGAAGCTAAAACCCCAACAGAAATACGTACGCCCAGATCAAGCGAACTGGATTTGCGGCTGCGGGAAAACTGTGAAAAGGCAGTTAAGGGCGCGGATGTGGTAATTCACCTTGCCGCCAAGGTGGGGGGTATAGGGTTTAACAGGGCTCGTCCTGCGGAGCTTTTTTACGACAATGCTATCATGGGTATCCAGCTCATGGAAGAGGCAAGAAAGGCGGGAGTTCAAAAGTTTGTAGCTGTAGGAACGGTATGTGCTTATCCCAAATACACTCCTGTGCCTTTTAAGGAAGAGGATCTGTGGAATGGTTACCCCGAAGAAACCAACGCGCCCTATGGCCTTGCGAAGAAAATGCTTTTGGTTCAGGCTCAGGCTTACAGGCAGCAATATGGTTTCGATGCTATATACCTCTTGCCAGTCAACCTCTATGGGCCGGGGGATAATTTTGACCTGGAATCCTCCCATGTTATTCCTGCTTTGATCAGAAAAATGGTTGAAGCAAAAAGACTTAACAAGCCTTACATTGAAGTGTGGGGTGATGGTAGCCCCACCAGGGAATTTCTTTATGTCAGTGACGCTGCCAGAGGAATACTGGAAGCTACCGAGAAGTATAGCTTACCGGAACCTGTTAACTTGGGCTCTGGTGAGGAAATTTCGATCAAAGAGTTAACTGAAACCATAGCCAAAATAGTTGGTTTTATAGGGGAAATTTGCTGGGATACAAGCAAGCCCAATGGCCAGCCCAGGCGACAGTTGGATACCTCCCGCGCTTGGCAGGAATTTGGCTTTCGAGCGCAGACTTCGCTGCCAGAAGGCTTGCGAAATACTATTTCGTGGTACATCAGCAAGGGCAGGTAGATTTATGGATACAAATCATCCAGGTAAAGGGAGGCGCATTCTGGTTATTAATCAGTATTTTGCGCCCGATACGGCAGCTTCGGGGCTAGTTTTGGCATCGCTTTGCGAGGGGCTAGCCCAGCAAGGATTCCAGGTAGCAGTAATTTGTGGCTTTCCTTGCTACACCGAAGATGCTCCCGAAGCCCCTGCTGTTGAAACAAAACCCGGGCTTACTATCTACCGCGTGGGTACAGGCGGCGTAAAAGGCCGGTCAGGTATTAGAACGCGTTTCCAGGGGTACATAGGCTTCATGCTTGCGGCATGGAGTAAGATTCAGAGACTAAGCGCACAAGAACACTTTGATGCCGTAATAACGGCGACCAATCCACCGTTTGTCGGGCTGCTTGGAGTGATGGCACGGCACAGATTTAATTGCCCTTTTGTCTACATTCTTCACGATCTTCATCCGGATATTTTAGTAAAAACTGGGCGACTTCATCCCGGTCTCATTACCCGGTTATGGGACAGACTTAACAAACTTATCTTTGATAGTGCCGCTGTCATCGTAGTGTTAGGGGACCGGATGCGGGAGTACTTGCAGGGCAAGGGCGTAGTTGGAGAAAAAATAGAAGCTATCCACAACTGGTCAATACAAGATATTTCACCTCATCATAGAATAAATCCTTTCCGGAAGGCCCATGATCTAGGGGAGCGTTTCGTGGTCTTATATGCCGGCAATATGGGGATTTCTCACAACCTGGAGTATTTAATAGAAGCGGCTTCTAAAATTGAGGAAGATGTGCTTTTTCTTTTTGTCGGGACCGGAGAGAAAAAGGCTGAGTTGCAGGCGACAGTTCAAAAACGAGGATTGGCCAATGTAATGTTTTTGCCTTACCAGCCCGACGCCGTGCTTAATGATATGCTGGCTGCTGCTGATGTTTGTGTAGTGGCACTGGAACCAGAGCTCACCGGCCTGGCGGTCCCTTCTAAAACTTATCCTATTTTAGCTAGCGGCAGGCCAATACTGGTAATCGGCTCCCCCGATAACGAAGCGGCTCAGATCGTGCGCCAATGGGGTTGCGGATGGGTAGCGGCTACGCCAGGACAAACAAGTGAAGCGCTCAAACGCTTAGTAGTGTCTCCAGAAGAAGTGTCACGGGCCGGTGAAAATGCGGTTCAGGTCTACCAGCAGAACTTTTCCCGGGAGAAAGCCATAGCGCGCTATGTGAAGGTATTGAACACGGTTCTGGATAAGCCATAGCTGTGTGTTGCAAGGTTTTGCGCTTTAAAGTAGGCTCTGGCTTGAACACGTACAATGTTTGAAGGGAGAGGCTGGGATGAATCAAATAAATGTTGTTATCATGGCCGGCGGCTCTGGAGAACGTTTTTGGCCATACAGCCGAAAAGAACGGCCAAAACAATTTCTGGAGGTTGCTGGAAAAGGGACCCTTCTTTAACAGGCAGTAAAGCGGGCAAAGCTTCTTTGCCCGTTAGAACAGGTTTATATAGTTACAGGCCAAATTTACCTTGACTTGGTTCAGGAGCAGGTTCCCGAAGTCCCGGTAGAGAATTTACTCGTTGAACCGGTTGGAAGAGATACAGCCCCATGTATTGCCCTGGCGGTTAGTCATTTGGAAGCAAGAGGGTTTAACGGGATCATGGTTGTCCTGCCTTCTGATCACATAGTGATAGGGTATGATGGCTTTTTGCGTTCCATGAAAACGGCTATGGGCTTGGCGGAAGAGACCGGGGGTTTAGTGACCATTGGCATCCGACCCACCCGGCCGGAAACCGGGTATGGTTATATTCGCATGGGAAACCCGGCGTGGGCCACAAAGAGCTTCCGGGTGGCGGCCTTTACAGAAAAGCCGGACGCAGAGCGCGCTATGGCCTTTCTTTCTTCAGGACAATACCTTTGGAACAGTGGGATGTTCGTTTGGAAGATTTCTGCAATTCGTAATGCTTTAGAAAGATACTTACCCGAGCTTGCACAGGGCCTAAGCCCTATTCGAGAAGCGATGGGCACACCTGATTTCACGGCGGTATTGGATGAATGTTTCCCGGTTTTGCCAAAGGTCTCGATAGATTATGGTGTAATGGAAAAGGCGGACAACGTCTGGGTGGTGCCGGGGGACTTCGGATGGGATGACCTAGGTACGTGGACGGCGCTGGAGCGTGTGTCGGAGCCAGATACCAACGGGAATTTCGTTCAGGGTCAGGCGCTGTTGGTAGATACCGAAACCACTATTGTCCGCAATGACAATCCGGATAAGCTGGTGGTTACCTTTGGCCTGCAGGATACCTTAGTGGTGGATACACAGGATGTGCTTATGGTAGCCGATAAAAGCCGAGCATCCGAGCTTAAGCGGCTCTTGGACGAGCTACGACAGCAAGGTTTAGATCGATACCTGCAGGGGCTAACTGCTTCCAAAAGGAATGAAGCTGGTGAGGAAATTGTAAAAGATCTCGATGCCTTGCTACATAAGCATCCCGTTATTGAAAAGCCATGGGGCCAGGAAATCTGGTGGGCGGTGACAGAGCGATACGCCGGGAAGGTATTGATTATTCGCGCCGGGCAGGCTCTAAGTAAACAATACCATAGGCAAAAGTATGAGACTTTGCTGTTTTTAAAAGGCCACGGGCTGATGGAACTTGGCTCAAAAAACATCGAGGTGTCGTCGCCTATGGCTATCGATATCCCGGCAGGAACGGTACATCGTATACGGGCGTCTACGGATATGATTGTTTTTGAGGTTTCCACACCGGAATTGGATGATGTGGTACGACTGGTTGATGACTATGGTCGCATAGCCGATGCCAAATAAGAGAAGCTGGAGGAAGAGATGAATCCAAACGTATTTAAGACCTACGATATCCGTGGTGTTGCGGAAACGGACTTTCCGAATGATGAAGTGAGATTGCTTGGAAGAGCTTTAGGGACCTATTTTTTAGAACATGGGGAGCGAACAGTCATTGTAGGCCGCGACAACCGCCATCATTCTCCCCGTATTCGTACCGCGTTGGTTGAGGAACTATTGGATACAGGTTGCGATGTATTGGACATTGGGCAGACTGTAACCCCCGTATTTTATTTTGCCCACTTCCACTATGGAGTTGGAGCTGGTGTGATGATTACAGCCAGCCACAATCCGCCGGAGGATAATGGCTTCAAAATCTTTTGCGGCGGCAGTACTATTTATGGACCGGAGATCCAGATGGTACGGAAGATTCTGGAGCGGAGGGAGTTCTCCTCCGGCCAGGGTATCCTCCGAGAGGCTAGCCCGGAGGATGCTTACGTAAACAATATCACCACCCAAATTCAACCGGCTCGGCCGCTGAAGGTGGTTATCGATGCCGGGAACGGTGCCGCAGGTCCCTTGGCCCAAAGGCTTTTTACCGCATTGGGATGTGAAGTTGTGCCAATTTATTGTGAACCTAACCCGGACTTTCCCCATCATCACCCTGACCCTACCGTACCCGAGAATCTTGTTGACTTACAGAAATACGTGTTGTCCAGTAAAGCTGATGTTGGTCTAAGCTTTGATGGAGACGGCGACCGCTTGGGCGTTATTAACGATCGCGGCCAAATCCTGTGGGGAGATATGCTGCAGATCCTTTTTTGGAGGGAAATCCTCCCAAAGTACCCAGGTGCGCCAGCCATTGTAGAGGTTAAGTGCAGCCAAGCACTGGTGCAGGAGATTGAGCGGCTGGGTGGGCGGCCTTTTTCTATAAAACTGGCCATTCCCTTATTAAAGCAAAGATGAAAGAAATAGGGGCTCCCTTCACCGGAGAGATGTCTGGACATTTCTTCTTTGCTGATGAGTATTTCGGATTTGATGATGCCATATATGCCGGGGCCAGGTTGATTCGAATTTTAGCAATGGAGAATCGCCCGCTCTCCGAATTACTTAAAGACGTTCCCAGGTTTTATTCCACGCCGGAAACCCGTATTCCTTGCCCGGAGGAGCAGAAAGCATGGGTGGTGGCGGGGCTAACTGAAGCATTTCGCAGTGAGGGCCACGAAGTCATTGACGTGGATGGCGCCCGAGTACTTTTCCCAAACGGGTGGGCTCTCATCCGTGCTTCCAATACCCAGCCTGTCCTGGTGACGCGTTGCGAGGCTACTACGGCAGAGGCCCTAGCTCAGATTACATCGTTAGTGTCGGCGCAGTTGTTGAGATATAGCTTAGGGAAATTTTCTTGGACCGTGAGCCAAAGATCCTGATTTATCTTACACAGAAGCGGTGGCGGACCGGATTGTGCCCCACATGCATCCAGGGATGATGATCATTTCGGACAGCACCACCTAACCCTGAGACTACAGCTGAGGTGGTTCTACTCAAGTTGGGGCCACGGGGTTGGAGAACGGTGCAAATAGGGGAGGCCTCCCATGACGCTATTCAGTGATCATTACGCCTATAAGCGATTTGCATAATGAAGTTCGGCGACAATTCCGCTATGTATTTTCATCAGAAACTGAGCAATTTATTTCTGCTTTTAAAACTATTGCGAGGGAAAGTGAGGCTACTGTCCAGAAGGGTACTGTGCTTTATCGTTCCCAGTTAGGTCATACATATACACCTGTAAAGGCTGACAAAGGAATAGAAATGATCAGGTACCTTGTACCTTTCCTCCAGAGAAAAAGAAACCTTTCTCGGATAGAGCAAGAGAGGGGCGAGTTAATCCTAAAGGGATTCCTTGTCTCTATCTTAGTAGTTGTGTAGATACTGCGATATAAAATAGTCTGGGAGGACATAAACGAGGCATTTTCCAAACTCATTTCGCCCGACGAAATGAATTAAGGGGCAAGTGAAGACAGTTCTAAGTTGCCTGGGATCTAGTGGCTATTAACAATGCTTTCTAAAATCTTGTTGGGGGGAAGGACAAGTGACTAAAGTTTTGATCACCGGTGGGGCCGGGTTTATCGGGTCGCATGTGGTGGAGACGTGCCTGGCGGCGGAGCATGAAGTTGTGGTGGTAGACGACCTCTCCAGCGGGAAGAAGGAGAACCTGCCGGAGGGGGTACCGCTTTACCAGGTGGACGTGGCGGATGCTGAGGCAGTGCAAAAGGTTTTTGCTCTGGTGCAGCCGGAGCACGTGGTGCACCAGGCGGCACAGATTTCGGTTAGCCGTTCGGTGCGCGAACCGAGCTTTGACGCAAGAGCCAATGTGCTTGGGCTGTTGCATGTGCTGGAAGCGGTAGTGAAGCATGGAGTGCGCTCTTTCGTCTTCGCGTCATCGGGCGGGGTGCTTTATGGCGACGTTTGGGAACCGGCGGACGAACAGCAACCTCCAGCGCCGGTCTCGCCCTACGGGATCAGCAAACTCACCGGGGAATACTACCTGCAGTTTTTCGCTCGGGAATACGGCCTGCGCTGCACCGCCCTGCGCTATGCGAACGTCTACGGCCCCCGGCAGGACCCCCACGGGGAGGCGGGGGTGGTGGCCATCTTCTTGCAGCGGCTGCTGGCCGGAGAGGCACCCGTCATTAACGGGGACGGTAAGTACATAAGGGATTACGTATATGTGGAGGACGTGGCCCGGGCGAATCTTCTGGCCCTGGAGGGCGAATGGGATGGCTTCCGCGCTTATAATGTGGGCACGGGCCTGGGTACGGACGTAAATCAGCTGGAGAGTGGATTGCGGCAGGCCCTGGAGGAAGTGCTGCGCCAGCATGGTAGGGAGATGGAGTTGCCGGCGGTCTCCTACGGCCCGCCCCGGCCGGGGGACCTGCGTTCCAGCCTCCTGGATGCCAGGAAGATTCAGCGGGAACTGGGCTGGCACCCGCGGGTGACGCTGGAGGAAGGGCTTAAACGCACCGCCGCCTGGTTTGCCGGCACGGGGGACTGAGGAAAAGTCAATACCCGCTAAGTAAAAGCTCTACATTAGTAAAGCATTTGAAAAAGATTAAGAAGTGTAGGATTTATGCCGATAAAGAAAAGCAGAACGATGTGACTGATTTCTGCAACAAATTTTGGAAAGAAAAATCAAAAAGAAGCAGGGAGGCGACCTAATGTTATGAAGAGTACTGTAGAACGATTATCAGGGAGGGTGAAGGGCTTTTAAAAAGTGTTGGCCATACCTTGTTGCAAAAGATGTTTTATTTACTGCAATATGGTAAAGGAGTTAATTTGGGTTATAAGTATAAGCTTTATTATTATGGGCCTTATTGTCAAGAACTCTGGTCAGATCTTCATCTTTTGGTAAAGTGGCCAGGGCCCTGGAAGGTCTGAAGTACGGAGAAGTGGTATTCAAGGTCCAGGGCGGGAAAGTTGTTTTCGTGGGTCGGTATGAGAGGGAGAGGGTGGGGTAGATAAAGGTGCTAAATTTATTCAAATGAGTTATAATTGTTATGGGGTGGTAATATATGAACCAGGATATTTATAGGAATGCAAAAAAATATCTCTATACTATTGGATATGAAAAGTTAGAGCAAGAATTATTTTTACAAAAGCTTTTTAATAATAATATTGAATTACTTATAGACATTAGGAAAAATCCAATTAGCAGAAAACGGGGTTTTTCAAAAAAACAATTATCGAGTCTTTTAAATAGCATAGGCATAGATTATATTCACTTTCCAGAACTAGGAAGCCCTAAAGAAGCAAGAGATAATTTGCGTTCAAATGGTGACTTTCATAAATTTTACGAATTATTTATGGAATATTTAGATCAACACCCAGAAGCTTATGAGGCCATAGAACTAATCATAAATTTGTTGGAATATAAAAAATGCTGCATTTTATGTTACGAAAGTAAACCTGAAATGTGCCATCGAAGAATATTAGTTTCAGAAATTAAAAAAAGAGAAGATGGTAAACTTGAGGTGGTCCACCTTTGAGGTTTTTATCAGACTGGGGATGGCAAGAAAAAGAAATTCTTATTACGGTAAAAGCGTACCCAAACCCAAGTAAGAAATATACAGAAGCAGTGTGTGTTGCTGGGGTATCAGAAGGTAAATGGATACGTTTATATCCAGTTAAATTTAGGAATTTGCCTGCTCAAAAAGCTTTTAAAAAATATGAGCTGATTCGAGTTAAAGTAAAGAAATCTTCCGATCCAAGACCTGAAAGTTATTATCCTGATTTAGACTCTATAAAAAAAATTGCTTATTTTGATACTAAAAACGACTCTCTTTGGGAAAAAAGAAATGAATATCTTATTCCAACTGCAAGCGAATCAATGTGTGAAATACTAAGATTGCAGAAAATAAATCGAAAGTCCTTAGGCATGTTTAAACCAAAAGATGTTTCAGAATTTAAAATGATTAAAGAAGAAGATGAATGGTCTCCTGCTGAACAAGTAATACAATTATCTCTTGTAGAACCCAATATTGATCCAGTTGAACGCTTACCCTTTTCTTTTAAATATTATTTTAGATGTAATGATAAAAGCTGTAATGGTCATAAAATGAAATTAATTGATTGGGAAGCAGGTGAATTATATAGAAAGCTCAAAAATAAATATTTAGATAACTATAGTTTAATAGAGGAAAAAATGAGAGAAAAATGGTTAGTTCAACTATTTTCTTCTAAAAGAAATACATATTTTTTTGTAGGAAATATACGAGCTTATCCAAATAGTTTTGTTATTCTAGGTGTTTTTTGGCCACCAAAGGTAACAGAAAAACAACAAAGCATGTTTGACTTTTCATAGTCTTAAAAACGGCTACGCAAAAACGCGAGGCCGGCCACCTGGGGAACCAGGTTAGCCGGCTTTTCTTTTGATGTAAGTCAGGGAGATGACAATCGGTTGAAAATAAAACGTGCAACGTATCGGCATATAGAGGCAAAAATACATTCATACTATGCTCCTAGGGAACTGGAACTGCGCTCTACCATTATTTTTGTTGACAACGATGCCGTAACTAGTGGCAGGGAAATAACAAGAAACGATTTTATTCAGGAGATAAGGAGCATCAAGCCGTATTTTTCCTATGAAGAAATCAAAGAGGCCATGGAAGAGCTTGAAAGCCGCGGCTGTATTGAGCGGCGTAAGTAGGTTAAGGCCATCGAGAACCAGATTAAAAGTCCAAGATGGCAAGTTGATCATTGTCAATCGGATCCCTGTTAAAAAGCATAAAACCTTGAAGGAAAGAATTGCGGGGTATAAAGGAGATTACACCTGCGGTGAATGGGATACAGGAAAGCCCAGGGGTAAAGAGGTGTTTTAATGAAATATATACCAGAGCAAATGGCAATGGTATGCCCTATCACTAACACAAAGAAAAATTTTCCTCTTTATGTAAACCTGGATGAAAGGATTAAAACAACAGCGGATTTTCTCGCTGACAAAAATGTCTGGAACCTAATCTTCCAGAGTAAAAAGCGCTCTAAGTTCTTCATTGGAAAGCTCGCTGAGCCGGCTTTCGCCGGCCGCCACGGTTAAATCGGCCAGCTCCTTTTTGGCGGCAATCATCTCATCAATCTTTTCCTCAAAGGTGCCCAGGCTGATCAGCCTGTGAATCAGGATATTCTGCGTTTGGCCGATTCTGTATGTCCGGTCGGTGGCCTGGTCTTCGACGGCCGGGTTCCACCACAGGTCGTAATGAATTACGTTTGTTGCAGCCGTCAGGTTCAGCCCGGTGCCCCCCGCTTTGAGGGAAATAATCATAATAGGAGAAGAGCTGCCGTTGTTTTGGAAATTCTCCACCATCTCATCGCGCTTTTTCCGGGAGAGGCCTCCGTGGAAAAACAGGGGTTCTTCATGCAGCTCCTCCTTGATCAGCTCCACCAGCAGTTCCCCCATTTCTCTGTACTGCGTAAAGAGCAGGGCTTTTTCTCCGGCCGTTATGATCTTTTCCAGGAGGGAGAGGGCTTTTTCCGCCTTCCCGGAGTGTGACCTCTGGGCTTTGCCTTTTTTTGTGTACTGAACGGGGTGATTACAGATTTGTTTCAGAGCGGTCATTAATTTGAAAATTAGTCCTTTCCTCGCGATTCCTTCGCCCTGCTCGATCTCCCGCATCATTGACTCTGTCACCTGCTGATAGAGGGCGGCCTGTTCCCTGCTCAAGTAGCAGTATTCGTTCTTGACGACTTTGTCGGGGAGATCTTTGATAATTTCCCGGTCGCTTTTTAGCCGCCTCATCAAAAAGGGAGCTGTGGCTGCTTTAAGCTTTCCTATCTTTTCCCGGTCCCTGTATTTTTCTATGGGTACGGCAAAATTTTTGCTGAAATCCTGCCTATTGCCCAGGTAACCACGATTGATGAAGTCGAAAATGCTCCAAAGCTCCGTGAGCCGGTTTTCAACGGGCGTTCCGCTCATGGCAATATAGCTTCCGGCGGTGAGTGACTTCACTGCCTTTGACTGGTCTGTCTCGGGGTTTTTGATATTCTGGGCTTCGTCTATAATTACCAGTCCCCATTTTTTCCGCTTAAACTTGTCCGTGTCCCGGCGTAAGACCCCGTATGATGTTATCATCACCTCCGTGCCCTTTGTAGCCAGCCGGCGGCTGCTCCCGTGATAAACCTCCGCCTTGAGGGATGGGGCAAATTTTTCACATTCTTTGAGCCAGTTGCCGATAAGAGTGGTAGGGCAGATGACCAGGGCAGGATTTTCCAGCCGGCCTTCTTCCTTCAGTTTTAGGAGTAAAACCAGGACCTGCACTGTCTTTCCCAGGCCCATATCATCGGCAAGGCAGGAACCAAGCCCCTTGACTGTATTTGCATAGAGCCAGCGAAATCCCCTCAGCTGGTAGGGGCGCAGCTCTGCTCTAAGGGAGAGCGGAGGCTGCACTTCTTTTTCACGCCCCAGGTCTTCGATCAGCTTTCGGAGCATTTTATCAGGTTGGAAGGGCATACCGGCGGCTTCTCCCGTAATCGATGCCCGGAGCATTTCCGCAGAGGAGAGCCTGGGCAGGGGGGCATTCAGTTTCTCCAGGATCTTTTTCACCGCTTCGGGCTCCAGCATAAGGTAATGCTCCCTGAACTTGACCACCCCTTCAGCCGCTTGAGCCAGCTGCATAAATTCTTCCCGGGTTATAGCAGTATCTCCCAGGGATATCTGCCAGGAGAAATTGAGCATTTCCTCCAGGTTGAGATACGAAATCTTCTCCCCCCGGCCTTCCCGGGTTTGGGCCGCTATGGAGACGGTGGGCCGGGCCATCTGTTTTAAGGCTTTGGGGATGGTGACCCGGATCCCCAAAAGGGAGCATACTTGCTGTCCCTCGGTAAGGACTTTGGCCACGGCAGAAGAGTCAAGCGCCGCCTGTTTTTTCCCTTTATGGCTTAACAACTTTTTCAAGACGGGGATGTATTCCCCGGCAATGGTCATCTGGCGCGCTACTTCCCCGCGCACCTCCTGGATGGGCCGCGAAAAAAGGGTTTCTTTGTCGGAGAAGACCTGGGCCAGCGGCAGTGGGGGCGCCAAGGGATCATTTTTATTCTCGACATAGACTTTTAGCCTGAATTTCTCCTCGCCGGACGGGGGCAGACTGATTTGAATCACGGGGGAAATATTATGCGGCTGGAGGTTGAGCCAGCCGAACCAGTCGGAAATGGCCTTGGCCGTCTGCTGTTCTTCAAAGCGCTCGGGGCGGTATATTTCCCCGCGGAAAAAGGCGGCGCAAATTTTATCGGAAAAATCAATACCGGCATAACAGTGGACAATGTGAGTGAGGAAAATGGTTAAAAGTTCCAGGACTGCTTCAGTCCCTGTCAAAACGGCTCGTTTTTTTGCATGGTAGATAAAGCCCGGGGGCATAAGCGAGGCCAGGTATTCAACTACTTCTTCCAGTTCCCCTGCCGGCTTCCCCGATCGATACAGTGGTCTGTAGGCGATATAGAAACTTTCGCGGGATTTTGCCGCGGCTGCATCCACCATCCTGATCTCCGGAACAAAAGAGGCAGACCTGGCCAGGACCTGGGCCAGGGCGGCTGCTGCGCATAAAAAATCGGCCCATGGGGAGCTTTGCTCTGCGGGAAGTTCCAGGGGAAGCGAAAGAAACAGCTCCAGGACCGTCCCGGCGGAAAGGAGTTTGCCCTTTTTCCTTTTTAAAACGATCCGTTTGCCGTTCCAGGAGGGGAGAGATTGGGTTTTTTCTTCGCCTTCACCCTCGAACAGGCTTATGGCCTCCGGGCTTACGGTATCCGGACGGCTGACAAAAAACGAAAATGTGTTGGGCTGTTTATCGGACGGGTAGAGAAGCGTAAATTCCGTATCCTTGAAAGTGACCCCGTTTTCTAAAAGTCCCTGTTTTTCCACGGCGCCGGCAATATTTCTGTATGCTTTTAACAGCAACGTTTTAAAATTGCCCTCCGGATAAAAAAGCGGGGATTCACTGAGCAGTGAAAAAATGGCCTCATTGTCCTGTTTTTCCGCCAGGCGGCTCAAGTCGACGGGAAACTCAGGCTTGTCCCCCGGCTGCCATGTCTGCTGAGGTTTTTCATCAAACTTCACATCGGCATACGGTACAAAAGGAAGCATAATCGCCCGGGGGCGGTTGAACAAAGGGGCCTCGTCGTTATTCATGGCCTGGGAGATAAAACCGGTGGCCTGAAGCAGTTCTTCTGTTTCTAAGTTCCGCAATTTAAATAACATAAATGGTTCTTTATCGATCTCGCCAGCCATAATGTAATAAACTGCCGCCAGGTGCTTACACGGGTTGGCCCAATCGGGGCACGAGCAGCTCGCGGAAATATCATCCCATGATTCCGGCAGCAGGTAAATATTATGCTTTTCCAGGCTTCCGAGTATTGTTTGCGGCAATCTTCCCAGGGATAGTTCCGAGGCCAAAGACGGGTCCCGGGCGATGATGGACTTAATTATCTTTTTCTGGGCGGAGGTAAAATGCGCTAACTTTATCTCCACCCTGTAGGGTCTGGAACGCCTTCCCTGGACCTTTGCAGTAACCCGGCCGTTTTCAGCCAGCTTAATTTCGCTGACCCGACCTGTATTTGCATAGCTTCTCCCCCGGGGGAGCCTGTTGGTATAATAATCGATTCTTTCGAGAGCTTCGACCCAGGCATTGCCCCACCAGGTTTTACCGTATTGTTTTCCTCTGGACATGGCGCTCCTCCCCGCTGAAATTTGGTCACAGGATTATTATACCGCTGTGTTATGATCTTCCGCAACATTTCTTGTATTTTTTCCCGCTTCAGCACAATTAGAGGTAAATGAGGTAGATTTTGCTTTCCCCTCCAGCAACTCTATGGCAGAATTAACTTGCCATAAAGTTGCGCTGGAAGCGACCTTGAAACTTTTTGGCGAAGGTTTCAGCTTTGGGGAAAGCAAGGGCCTCCAGCAATTTTATGGCACTTTCTTTTTCCGGGATAATTCCCCTGTAGCCTATATCCCGGAAAAAACCCCAATGCGGTTCAGGTTCCCCAAAAACCTGCGCCGGTAGAACTGCAAGAGCTGGTAGCAGGCCGTAGTCTTACACTCCAGGTAGAACTTTCTTAAGGCTTCCAGGATAAACTCCAAAGAGTTCTGGAAGGAGAAAAAGCAACATTCCTGTTATTGCCCGGAAGTATTTTCAATGCCCTGAAGAGCCGGAGCTTTTCATGGTGCGCTGCAGGGAAGAAAAGGCACAGCAAAGACAGGGCGAAGCGGCGGGAGTTTGATATCATTGCCGTGTATGAAGACAAAATCATTTTAAACGAGACTAAATTTTATTGAAAATGCCCTTAAATAATATTTTGATTACGGACTGACTCTTAAAAAGATGAAGGAAGATTTTTTGGGAGCAGCTAAGGGAGGAAGCATAAAAGTGGTTTAAAGATGTGCTTGGCTGTGTCCAAAGTATTCCCTGGCTAACGGCTTGAAAGAAACCGTTGATCGGGTCCGTAGAGCGGATAAACAGCTCTTGACTTGATTCGGGAGGAAGGAAGTAGTTTTATCACATTGTATGCACAATTGTAATATTTTGTGATGATATTTGTGATGATATAGAGGCTAGGATATACCCGGTTTCTCGTCCTGAAAAGCATCACTTTGCAAGAAAATTCATAATATAATTTAGACAGGATTTGTAAAATATTTGTAGAAATAATTAAAAAAGTTGATTGGTGGGTAAAAACATTTTGCCATCTTCTTTAACCAGTGCACCCAGAGGCTAAAAAGGCCAAAGAACCGGTATGTATTGATTTTTCATTCTTTTTTGGTTATGCTGTTGATAGATGAATTCTCTGAGTTTACTATTTGGGCGGAATTGAA
>JAGVAS010000102.1 GCA_020060185.1 Desulfovibrio sp.
ACATCCTGCCCCAGTTCCACAAATAAAACGGCAAAGCCCGTATCCTGGCACATGGGCACCTTTTCATCCCTGGCAATACGAGCATTCTCCAGCAACTGTCGAAAAACTTCCTTACCTACAGGTGAAATTTCCTCCGTAAGCCCTCTCTCAAAAGCCTTAATTACATCGTCACCAAGGAAATAATTGGCTTCTTTGCACATCTCTGCTACTGCATCTGTTATCAGCTTTACGCTTACCGTGCGCATCTTACCCTCCCCCATCTGCTATTTTCTGTTTACTTTTTTATAAAATTTCATAAAATCATTCTTCCTTTTCACATAATTCTAATAAAACATTGAAAGTTGACTTGGGGTGCAAAAAGGCAATACGGGCACCACCAGCTCCATAGCGTGGAACCCTGTCTATTAGACGAACCCCTTTTTCATCAAGCCTTTTTAATATTTCTTCGATATTGTTCACTCTCAGAGCAATATGTTGAACACCTTCTCCCCGCGCTTCGATAAACTTAGCAACAGGACTGTCAGCATCAGTTGCCTGCAAAAGTTCCAGTTTGCTCTCTCCCAGGGGTAAAAGAGCAGCTTTAATTTTCTGGTCTTCGACAATTTCTATCTTTGTAGACTTTAAACCTAAAATTTCCTCATAAAACTGCAGGGCTTCTTCCAGGTTTTTAACTGCTATACCAATATGATCAATCTTTTTAAACATGTTTTTTACTCCCTTTTTATGATATTTTCTTTGATAAATTTAATTAAATCGCCAGTAAGCGTCCCCGATGTAAAAACCTCTTTAATCCCGCATTCCTTAAGAAAAGCAAAATCTTCCTGGGGTATAACCCCTCCGGCCACCACCAGGATATCATCGGCTTCCTCTTTACGTAACAATTCAGTCACACGGGGCAAAAGCTGCAGATGTGCACCAGAAAGAATACTGATACCGATAACATCGACATCCTCTTGAATAGCTATTTCTACTATCTGCTCGGGGGTCTGTCTTATTCCCGTATAAATAACCTCCATGCCCGCATCCTTTAAAGCCTGGGCAATCACCTTAATGCCTCGATCATGACCGTCTAAACCAACTTTAGCAGCAAGGACCCTGATTTTCTTATCTATCATTTAATCTTTTCCCCTCTCCTACCCAAATTACAGTAGCACCTGCTGTCGATATTCCCCAAATACGTCCCTTAATACATTGCAAATTTCTCCGACCGTGGCATAAGCTTTGACCGCTTCAATGAATATAGGCACAAGGTTTTCACTGGATTGGGCTGCATTATACAAGTGGTTAAGAACTGCAGTAACTTTTTCATTATTTCTTTCTTGACGTAACTTCTTTAACTTTTCTTTCTGATATTCTTCTACGGCAGGACTCGATTTTGCTAGTTTAATAGGTTCTTCGTCTTTAGTAACAAACTTATTTAATCCGATAACAACCCTTTTTCCGTTCTCAATTTCTTTTTGGTACTCGTAAGCGCTTTGATGAATCTCCTGCTGCATAAATCCCTCTTCAATGGCCTTTACAGCACCACCAAGTTCATCAATACGGATAATATAGTTCATTACTTCTTCCTCTATTTTATCGGTAAGGTATTCGATAAAGTACGCCCCTCCAAGGGGATCAACTGTATCGGTAACCCCTATTTCATATCCTAATACTTGCTGGGTGCGTAACGCTATTGAGACAGCATGCTCGCTGGGAAGTGAAAAAGCCTCATCATAGGAGTTTGTATGCAGTGATTGAGTGCCACCCAAACAAGCGCTCAAAGCCTGAAAAGCAACCCTGATAATATTTACCAAAGGCTGCTGCGCCGTAAGAGTACAACCCGCAGTTTGGGTATGGAATCGCAGCATCATCGAACGAGGGTTGGCAGCGCCAAAACGCTCCTTCATGATACGCGCCCATACTCGACGCGCTGCTCGAAACTTGGCTATTTCCTCAAAAAAATTTAGGTGAGCATTGAAGAAAAAGGAGAGTCTTGGCGCAAACTGGTCAACATCCAGGCCCGCTTTAATCGCAGCATCTACATAAGCGATACCATTGGCCAAAGTAAAAGCAATTTCTTGTACTGCAGTAGAGCCGGCTTCCCTGATATGATAACCGCTAATACTAATCGTATTCCAGGAGGGGAGATGCTTTCCGCTGAAAGAAAAAATATCGGTAATCAACCTCATGGAAGGCTCTGGCGGGAAAATGTACGTTCCCCTGGCTACATATTCTTTTAAAATATCATTCTGGATAGTACCACTTAATTTTGCAAAGGGAATACCCCGTTTTTCGGCTAATGCTAAATACATGGAGAGGATGATGGCAGCAGGGGAGTTTATCGTCATTGAAGTAGTAACTTTATCCAGCGGGATCCCCTCGAAAAGTATCTCCATATCCTGTAAAGAATCAATAGCCACTCCTACTTTTCCAACTTCCCCCCTGGATAGGGGATGGTCTGAATCATAACCGAGCTGGGTTGGAAGGTCAAAAGCAACGCTTAAACCCGTTTGCCCCTGCTCGAGAAGGTAATGAAAACGTTTATTGGTTTCTTCGGCATTTCCATATCCGGCATATTGACGCATGGTAAATAACCGGCCGCGGTACATATTATGTTGAACACCCCGTGTAAACGGGTATTCACCTGGTAAACCTAATTTTTCTTCATAGTCAAAATTTATTAAATCTAAAGGTGTATAAATCGTATCCAGTAAAATTTTTGAATCCGTGAAAAATTGTTCTTTCCGCTCGGGATTTTTTCCCAGGGTTTTTTCCAGGGTTTTTCCCCAGGCGACTTTTCTTTTATGTAATTGTTCCAGTTTATCTTTTTCAAACACAGGCTATACTCCCCTTTTAATTTTGCTTTATGCTTTAACCTAAAAATTCTTTGACTAAATAGGGAACTTCAAAAGGAAGTTCTGCTACCCGTACACCTGCTGATTCCAGGGTCTGCACCTTGGTCTGAAAAGTGCCCTGACCACGTTCGATAATGGCACCGGCGTGCCCCATCCTTTTGCCGGGGGGGGCGCTTTTTCCCGCCAGGTAAGCAATAACGGGTTTTTTGACATTATTTTTAATATAATGTGCCGCTTCCTCTTCCGACGTGCCCCCTATCTCTCCGATCATAACGATAAGTTCGGTCTCGCTGTCGGCTTCGAATTCCCGAATAACATCAATAAAACTTAAACCGGCAACCCTGTCCCCTCCAAGCCCTACAGCAGTAGAGGTGCCAAAACCGGCCTCTTTCAGGTTGGCCACAATTTCATAACTAAGGGTCCCGCTGCGGGCCACAATACCTACCGGGCCACGGACATAATACTGGTGGGGCATAATTCCCAGCTTGCATTTTCCCGAGGAAATAAGGCCAAAAGTATTTGGACCCACAACAACTGCACCGTTTATCCGGGCTAAGGCAATTATCTCTATGGCATCATGAACCGGTATTCCTTCTGTAACAACTACGATCACTTTTATCCCAACGCTCAAGGTCTCCAGGACTCCGTCCCTGGCAAAAGGGGCAGGTACAAATAAAATGGCTGCGTCAGGCTCATATTCCAGAAAAGCCGACTCCACCGTATCGTATACAGGGATTTTCTCCACCATGCTTCCTCCTTTACCGGGAGAAACACCGGCGACGATATTTGTCCCGTAGGCGAGCATTTGTTTTGTATGAAAGGTGCCCTGGTTACCGGTTATTCCCTGAACCATTACCCTGGTATTTTCATCGATAAAAATGGCCATGACTTGCGCTCCTTTCTTTTCTTTAACGGGCCAGCTCCACTGCTTTTTGGGCAGCTTCACGCATCGTCCTGTAGGTACTCACGCCGATATCGTTCAGTATCTTCCGGCCTGCTTCTTCATTGGTGCCCACCAGCCTGAAGACGACCGGAACCTCTATGTTCTTCTCTCTTTTCACTTTGGCAAAGGCGTTCGCAACATCATCACAGCGCGTAATCCCGCCGAAAATATTAATCATCATAACCCTTGGTTCCGTCGCCAGGAGAAGTTCCAGGGCCTGTGCCGTTTGCTCCATCCCGGCCCCGCCTCCGGCATCGAGAAAGTTTGCCGGCCTGCCTCCATAATAATAGATCATGTCCAGGGTAGCCATGGCCATGCCGGCTCCATTGGCCATAACAGCGATATCACCGTCCAACTCGACAAAAGCCAACCCCAACTCATAAGCTTTTTTTTCAAGAACCGTCCTTTCTTCAACCCTGACCAGATCTTTCTGCCGGAAAAGAGCATCGTCATCGATGGTGACCTTGGCATCGGCAGCAATAAATCTGCCTTCACTCAAAACCAGAGGGTTAATCTCTACGAGCTCGGCATCCCTTTCCCTGAAAAGCCTGTAAAGCTTGAATAAAACGGCACTGAATTCCGAGGCCAAACCATCCTTTAGCTCAAGCCGCCGGCAGATCTCCCTGGCCATAAAAGGCCGCAAACCCAGGATAGGGTTTACCAGATATTTAACAATAAACTCCGGGGGAACCTCCTCGATATCCATTCCTCCCCTGATCGAAGCCAGAACCACCGGACAGCGCAGGGTTCCATCAATGGTAATTGCCAGGTAAAATTCACTCTCTATATGTAGTTTTCTTTCTACCAGAAGGCGGTCAACCTTAAACCCGTCTATCGTCATTCCCAAAAGCCGCGCGGCCTCATTTTGGGCCTCACGGGGGTTATTCACGAACGCTATTCCCCCGGCCTTGCCACGTTTACCGGTTAAAACCTGAGCTTTAATAACTGCCGGACCTATTTCCTTAAAGACACCTGCAGCTTCCAGTGGATCGCCAACTACTTTTCCCCATGGGACGGCGATCCCTACACCGGCGAAAAGATCCTTACCCATGTATTCATACAGTTTCATTTAGGCTACCTCCTGTTTATGAGGACAGTTACATCTTTTTCCCGATTCTTATTTACAGCCGGTTATTCGTGATTTGTCAGATCAATACTGTTAAGAATTTCCTGAGCTGCAGAAAGAGGATCCATTTCTTTGTTATTTATTTTTTGAATCATTTTTTCAAACACAGCTGTTTCCCTGACTGTATACCATATCCTGTCTTTAATAATCTTTTCCATTAATAATAAGACATCATTTTGATAACGCTCTGCCCTTAACTTTGTTATTAAATCTTCTTTTTCCAGAAAGCTGCGGTGTTTTTTAATTTCTTCCCACAGTTTTTGCGTTCCCACATCATTGAAGGTTATGGTCTGGATAACCGGTGGACGCCAGGTTCTTTTGTTCTTAAAATCAAGCATGATATTAATGTCTGCCTGGCTTATACCGGCTCCGGGTAGGTCCGCTTTGTTTATGACGACAATATCGGGTATCTCCATTATCCCGGCTTTAAGGATCTGTACACTATCTCCACTTAATGGAGTAAGGACTAATATAGTAGTATCAGCATTTTGAGCAATATCGACTTCTGATTGGCCCACACCTACTGTTTCAATGATCACTATATCTTTCCCAAAAGCATCCAACAGGTGTACGACGCCCCTGGTAGCATTTGATATTCCCCCAAAACTACCACGGGTACTCATACTGCGAATAAAAACGTTCTTATCACTGACATGTTCATGCATGCGGATACGGTCGCCTAGAATGGATCCTCCTGTAAAAGGGCTGGTCGGATCAACGGCTATTACTCCTATTTTTAAATCTTCTTTACGAATAAGATGAATAAGCCTGTCAATAAGGGAGCTTTTACCGGAACCAGGAGGGCCGGTGATTCCAACAATAAATGCTTTTCCGGTATAAGGAAAGATCTCTTTTAATATTTCTTTACTTTGAGGATCTTCGTTATCTATCATGGAAATGGCTCTGGCTAAGGCTTTACGATCACCATCCAGAAGGTCTTTTATTATTTGCAATTTCGTACACCACCTCCGTTCAGGATGCTGATCTTTTGTCTGAATAATTCCGTACAACTTCCTTAAAAGCAGAAACTATTGCTTGAGCAAAAGCGGGGGAATCAATGTTGGCTTCCACCTCTATTACTTCAATCTCTGCCTTCAGCTTCTCTTTAAGCCTGACAACAAAGGCCTGAATACTCTGCCGGTCATACAAGTTGGTACCTTCTTTTTCAATAGAAAGCCAGCCTCCCATAGGGACGAGAAACTTGGTCGGCCCTACTGCCTTGTTGAGTTTCTCAGCGTATGTTGAGGAAATATCTTCTAATTCATCTATATTTAGCCATACAGTTACCCGTTTTTCATCCATAAAATAATGTTTGCGTATCTTGAGTTCAGGAGCCAGTTCTTCGGCGGTAAATCCGACACGGGAAATGGTGTTCACCCCAGCCGGGGCCACCACCTGCGGAATACCCTTTTCCCCGGCT
This sequence comes from Desulfovibrio sp., assembly GCA_020060185.1. GTDB lineage: Bacteria > Bacillota > Dethiobacteria > DTU022 > UBA8154 > UBA9862. Next base: position 6,327 of record JAGVAS010000102.1, read on the forward strand.
ACCTCCAGCCTTCTTGACCATGAAGCGCGTGAGCCACCAAATTTTTCATTAGTTACACTGGAAGGCACCAGGTCGATTACACCACAGAAGAAGTCCTCCTCTATAAGCTTCTCCATGGCAATCTCCGGCATGCCGGTGGCATGAAAGTGAATCAGCTCGTACTGTCCCGCCAGGGTCTCGCTGATGTAACGTGCACAGTTGTCCACATATCCATAGACGGACATGGCAACCATCGGCTTATCTTCAGTAGGTCCGGGGGAAGAAAAATTACCTTCTACCATGCCGCAGATTGCGCCGGCCGCTCTACTCAGCTGGGCTCTGAGCAGGTAATTAAGTCCTCCAATGTCAAACAGGGAGTGCATCAGGGTTATCCCCGTAGGACCGAAGATACGGTTGGAGCCCGGCATGGAGGCTGCACTGGAGACGATGAGCTTGGGAATGCTGAAGGGCATTTTCGTCATGATCTCGGCAGCCATGAGCATGCTGCTCATGCCGCCGATGGAAATTACCCCTTCCACCTCTCCATTCTGGCAGAGAGTATCCAGTTTGACCCCTGCTCCTCTAACCATTATCTCCGTTACTTTCTGCCTGTCCAGAGAACTGCGCAGCTTTTCTATCTCTGTGCCGGCAGCCCTGGCTACTTCATCAGCAGTAATATCCGCCTCCAGCCTGGGCTCTCCCCCGGAGCCTATATCTATGATGAGAGGCCGGTAACCTCTTCCCAGTATGAGTTCCTTCAGGTAGCCAATCTCTTCCCCCTTGGTATCCAGGGTTCCGATAAGGACGATGTGCTTGTCACGAACCATTTCATCTTCCTCCCGGTATAAATATTAAAAGGCAAAAATCCTAAAAAATATTATTTAGTGTCTCCTGAAAAACTGTTCTTTGAAAACTCAAGCTACATTTTACGAATCAACTACTTTGGGCGGGAATCCTGAGCACCTCTGGTATTACACCCTTTGGTCATACCAGTTGAGCGATCCTTTGCAAGTTGTAGGACATGATTCCGAACCCTACCCACTGCCTATTGCCGGCAGTACCTTTGTAGCGGCTTCTTTTCAGCCCATACTTGCGTTTAAGCAGGCTGATGGTGCCTTCAATGCCGGCCCTAAAACGCTGCAACCGTTTATACCAACTTTCCTTTTCATACCCTTTTTTTCGGCCGCGTAGTCTTAGGGCAACTCTTTTAATACCCATCGCAGCGATTGTTTCTTTATGATCTGCAGAACCAAATCCGGCATCAGTCGCTACAGCCCAGGGAACTTTACCCGTTACATTTATGTGGGCCGCAATAGCCGGAAGCAATAGCTCTGTATCGGAAGGGTTGCCGTTTATCAGATCATAGCCGGTGATAATGCGCTCTTCAGTCTCGCTAAGACAAAGTTTGCGGCCAAACTCTACAGGTACTCTGCGGACTGCCTTTTTTGAGGGGCCTGGCTTCAGGATCAAAAATGCTTACTACTCTATCTGGAATGTGGGTATTGCCAGTCAATACTTCTTTGGTCTGGTGAATAACCTGCTTAAGGAGTTCCATCTGCTGCTCAAGTTTTGTTCCCAGATGCCCATCTTCCAGTCGGCCCTTAACCTTTTTAGCTGAAGCTATGACCTTCTCAGCGATACCCACAAGTTCGGAAGTGATCTTGTTTATCTGTTCTTTTTTACCCTTGGCGTTGCTGGCTTTAAATGCTCTTTTCTTGGTACTGCGGGTGCGGTCCCTAAACCCTTGGGCCGCTTTATCACCGGATTCTTTGAGTTTGTTGATTGTCTTGGTAACGGCCTTGATGCCGTCAGCCAGCAGGCCTGCATCGGTGGGATAGTGAATATCTGCTTCCACTGTTGTGCTGTCCACCCGCAGCTTGCGGCCGCGGATAACTTTTTTCTCACGGGCTTTCTCTACCAAAAGTTCGTTAATTTCGTTTATGATCTTTTCTCCGTAACGCTTCGTGGCCTTAATCAGGGTGGTGGAATCGGGTACGGGATCATTTAACTTGAGCTTGCAGAAGGTGCGCCATTTAATACTGTCACTTATCTCCTTGACTAGGGTTTCATATCCTAACCCGTGGCGGTGCTTCAAGTACATCATCCGCAGGTAAGTTTCTACCGGTATCGTCGGTCTGCCGGTACTAGACTGAAAATGCTGAACGAAGGGTTCCATGAAACGCTCGTCATCTAAAAACTGATCGATATTCTTTAGTTCTTTGTCCAGCTCAAAGAGTTCTTTTGGTAATCCCGCTTCAAAAAGGTCCATTTGTTTATCCTTTTTATTGGGTAGCTTGAGCATGCTTTTGATACCTCCTCCTGAGTCTATTCTAGCATAAATTGCTTTCCAGGAGGAGGGGATAATACGATTTTTTGGGCATTTTTTTAGGGTGTTTTTCAGGGTTAACTATTTAAGCAATATCTCGACCAGCGAGGTATCAAAGTCACCATCCCTGTACTCCTCGCTTGCCAGAATCTGTAAATTTAGGGGAATTGTTGTTTTAATGCCTTCCACCTTAAAAGCGGTCAGTGCCTCAGCTAAACGATCAATGGCTTTAGGGCGAGTTGTGTCCCAGACAATAACCTTTGCAATTAAAGAGTCATAGTATGGTAAAACGGAAGATCCTTCTTCAATAGCATGATCAATCCTGAGATGCCTGCTGTCCATATCTGGAAACTGCAATTTGGTAATTTTCCCCGGAGAGGGAGAAAAAGTAACAGGATCTTCAGCATAAACCCTGGCTTCAATAGCATGACCATCCAGCTTAATATCTTCCTGCTTCAGAGGGAGGTTCTCTCCCGCAGCAATTTCCAACTGGCTTTTAACAATATCCACTCCCGATAAAAATTCAGTTACCGGATGCTCAACCTGCAGCCTGGCATTCACTTCCATAAAGTGAAACTCTCCCTGATTTGACCTGAGAAACTCGATTGTTCCTGCTCCTTCATATCCCATGCCAACAACCAGTTTCCTGGTATAGTCGTAAAGCGCCAGGCGTTCTTTTTTCCCCACTACCGGGGAAGGTGATTCTTCAATGATTTTCTGGTGTTTCCTCTGGGGAGAACATTCTCTTTCACCCAGGCAAATACAATTACCGGACTTGTCGGAAATAAACTGTATCTCGATATGTCTCGGGTTAACAACCTGTGTCTCCAGATAGCAATCGGTAGAATCAAAAGCAACCATGCCTACCCGCAAAACTCTTTCCCACACTTCCCTGACCTGAGCCATGTCTTGAATGACTTCAATGCCTTTCCCGCCCCCTCCTTTATCAAGCTTGAGAAATGCGGGTAATCCGAATTCATCGATAGCTTTATAAAGATCATCCAGGTTGCCAAAAGGTGCTTTTGTTCCCGGAATAATGGGAACGTTTACCCTGGAAGCGATCTCCCGGCAGTAGCATTTTGACTCAATCGCTTTCATCACATCGGGTGGCGGTCCTATCCACGTAACACCACTGGAAACAACCGCTTCTGCAAAGGAATAATTTTCAGACAAAAAGCCGTAACCGGGATGGACTGCATCAGCCCCTGCTTTTTTGATAGCACTAATAATGGCTTCATTATTAAGATAACTCTTGAGAGGATTTGCCGGACCGATATTATATATTTCATCCGCTTCCTGAAGATAAAAGGCATCCTTATCAGCGTCAGAATAAATCGCTGCGGTTTTTATCTGGAGTTGCCGACATGCTCTCATGATCCTCCTGGCAATTTCGCCTCTATTTGCTATTAGTACCTTTTTAAACATAGCTCTATTTAACCTCGTTAGATTCCAGAATTATCATGGGGCTACCGACATCCATTTCATCCCATTCCTTGACAAGTACCTGCTTTACCTTTCCATCATGTTCCGAGATAACCGCCAATTCTGTTTTCATGCAATTGATAACAGCAACTGTCTCTCCTTTTGAAACATGATCTCCTTCACCGACAATTACCCTGGCCACCAGTCCGGGCATGTGCGCACTAATTGTTGCTTCCATGTTTTTATCTCTCCCTTCATTTAGAGTTGCATAAACATAAAATTTATTTATCAAGCAATAAAAAGCTGAGAATATTTTTATTCTCCTTTCTTTGCCATTGAGGATACCATAATTAAAAACAGCGTTAAATATACAAAACAGACTAATAATTTTCTTTTTTTTGTCCATACTGACAAAGGTAAAGGGCCTGTACCAGCAGAAAAAGAATATAGGAAAACCGGCTCCAAATAATTAACTAAGGCGGGAATGTAAGTAATTATGTGTAGTGCGTCCCTGCCCGGGCGCACTACACAAAGCTTAATACATTCTCAAAGACTCAGGAACTGCGGAGCAATAACCCCGTTTTGCCGGTCTCCTTTTTAATTGTTTTTACTTGCCAAGAATATAAACAACACCCTGATTGCCATCTACTTTGACTTTCTGGCCAGTCTTAATCTTTGTTGTAGCATCCAGACAACCTGCTATACAGGGAATGCCATACTCACGAGCCATAATCACCGGGTGGGATAATGCCCCACCACCATCGGTAATCAATCCGCTGATGATGCTGAAAGAAACTGTCCAGGCAGCAGAAGTCCCAGGTGCCACCAAAATTTCTCCGGGTTTTAGTTCCGATAATTTATCTGCATTCATAATCACCCTTGCTACTCCCTCTGCCAATCCAGGAGCTGCCGCAGCACCGTAAAGATCCGCCTTTAGTTCTTCTCTCACAATGGGTACTTGTGTTGATACGTATAATGTTGGATCGCTTCTTAATACTAACTGTGCCTGGCTTATGTCTCCATAAAACGGCTTGGGTTCTATGGTTAAGTTTTCTAACCACGCTTTTTTTCTTGGCTCCACATAAGGACGAAGATTAATCCTTCCCATTGGAATAGCCGCTTTTCTTATTTCATGAGGATGAAGAAAATGGATATCTTCCGGATCATCAATGCATCCAGCTTCTGCAAAACGCCTACCAAATTCCATAACAATCCATCTTCCCAGTGACCCTATATAGAAGTCACAATAATAGGTATGATCTTCGCTCCAATAGCCTGATTTTTGGGCTGCCTTCATTAAAACTTCGAAGGCTGACCGCTGCCCTTCAGGCACTTTGGCCAAAATTTCCTTCATTGTCTTTTCTCTTTCCTCGATAATTTGATCTCTCCTGGTATCAAAAGAAAAGGCTTCCTCTTTCATAAGCATCTTTATATCTCCGATAGCTAAAGCGGGTTTTTCGATCCAGGCGGGAGTATCGTACGCATGCATACGCTCACATCTCCAGCCGTGCTCAAAAAGAAATTCATAATATTCCTTTAACCATTGAGACCCTAGAGCGCTTTTTTCAAGATTTTTTAACACCTCTTCATTATCTTGAGTTTTTTCAGAAAGTCTAAAATCCTCTATCCAAGCGGCTTTAGGCGCTGTGGATAGATATTTTTCACCCCCAAGTGGGGTGTTTTTATATTATGCT
>JAGVAS010000112.1 GCA_020060185.1 Desulfovibrio sp.
ATCGCTGGGACGAGTACTGGAAAAGCTTGCGAAGGACAGCATAAGAGATATTTTCCATTATTTCCAATTTTTAGTACCTCAAATTTTAAAGTGCACCCCAGAAAACCACAATCTTGACAGGCAATAAATTATAATTTAAAATTTAATAAACTTTAAAATTATTCATAAAAAATATTCTTCGTCTGCTAATGATAAGCGCTAAATTGCTGAAGTTATCTTGAATGTTTCAGTTAGCGCTTTATTTCTTTCGAAATTGTTAGGATTTTGTGGGTGAGACAAAAAGCCTCATGCCTTAAAACAACATGGAGACTTTATTTAAACTTTTTGAAGAAACTATGTTACGAGCACGGAGGTGTACTTCTTTGGATTACACGATTAACATAGATTGTGGGAGCACGTTTACAGATGGATATTTAACTCACGGGTTAGAACAAATAACTGCAAAAGTACTGACAACGCCTTACGATCTTACAGTCTGCTTTCGCAACCTTTTGGATGAACTGGCAAAACTGCTCAGCATTTCATTGACTGAACTACTGGTCAATACCAAAAGCATCCGTTTTTCTACTACTATCGGGAACAATACAATTCTACAGCGCTCCGGACCCAGGTTGGGGCTTGTCCTTTCGCAGGGTTTCAAAAAGTGTTACCTTAAAGAAAGCTATGCGGTGGAAGGGGGTTTTGTTAGGGAAGAGATGATCGAGGAGATCCTTGAAGAAGTGGACTCTTCCGGTAAGGTCAAAAAGGTACCTTCAGAAGAGCAGATCCTGAAAACTGTTGAGCGTCTCCTGGACAATGGAGCCAGATGTATCGTTATTGGCTTCACCAATGCTGCATTAAACACAGCAAATGAACAGGCCTTTCGCACCCTTGTGGATCAGAATTATCCAAAGCACCTCCTTGGCGGTATTCCCCTGCTTCTAAGCAGTGAAATCAGCAAAAGACCGGATGATATCATGCGAATCAATACCGCACTAATTAACGCCTATCTTCATCGGGATATGGCTCGCTTGCTATACAATGTGGAAAACTATGTCAGGAGAAACTGGTACTCCAAAAACCTTCTGGTCGGACATGGGAGCGGTGGTGTAGCACGTGTTGCCACGACCATTGCTGTTGCTACATACAATTCCGGCCCTGCGGCCGCGGTTATAGGAGCAGGCAGGATTGCTTCTCTTTACGGGATCGATAAACTTATCACGGCCGATATGGGTGGGACCAGCCTGGACGCAGCAATGCTGGAAGGCGGAACCCCGAAATTTATCAACCAGGTAGATATTGACGGGCTAAAATGTTACCTTCTTACTTCTATGGTCATTTCTATCGGGGCGGGAGGTAGCTCCATGGCCTGCGTAAAAAAATCCAGGCTGGAAGTAGGCCCCAAAAGTGCGGGTTCACTCCCAGGACCGGCCTGTTTTAAAAGGGGGGGAAAGGAACCTACGGTAACCGATGCCAATTTGGTTCTCGGCCTGATTAACGCAGAGCGCTTCCTGGGTGGAAGGATAAAATTGAGCCTTAAAGCCTCAACTCAGAGCATCAAGAAGTATATTGCCGCTCCCCTGGGAATAAGTATTGAAGAGGCTGCCTGGCGCATAAGAAATACAGTCGATGACAAAATAGCTGCCCTGTTGAAAGAGATGTTAGGGCAAAAAGGATTGTCCGCAGAAGAAGTTACCATTTTAGCCTTTGGGGGCGCGGGGCCGACTCACTGCTGCTCTTTCGCCGAAAAGGCCGGGATCAACAAAATTATTATCTGCAATCAGGCACCTGTTTTTAGTACCTTTGGACTGGCCGGAGCAGGCATCACTCACTTTTATGAGGTAATCAAAGAAAACGGGGAGTATACAAGGGCACTAGAACAGGCCAAATCTAAAATCTCCTGTGAAATGAAAACAGAAGGATTTAACGAGGAACAGGTTAATTACCACCTCTGGCCGGTTTTCAAAAATCATAAATTTACCGGCAGAAAGCAGGTGGAGGACGGGATTTATTCATCCAAAGATGTTGAAGCATTACTTCTTGAAGCAACTGGAGAAGTGCTTTCGTGGACACCCGTTATTTACCCTGATGCCGGAGAAGACCAAAGTCAAGCGTTATCTTCCTGGCGCCCGGTTTATTGGGGGGATGGGTACATAGGAACACCGGTCTTTAATCGGGAACTGCTCAAAACGGGGAACAAGATCAGTGGTCCTGCCATTGTAGAGGATGATGAAACTACTTACGTCATTCCCCCTGGATGGCACTTGTTTATAGATAAATATGAAAACGCGTTCATTTCTAAGGAGGAATAGCCTTGAAAGTGCGTATAACCGAGTACCTGGACATCAATTTGCAAACAAAAAAATGGTGTTGTAACAGATGTGGATATGAAATTTTTGATGCCGGGGAAAATTATAAAAAAGGCTGCCTGATCTACGAGCGGGACCCTCGAGAAGTGCATAATACCGTTTTGCCCGAAAGTGAATTCAATTTTGCTCCTGACCCGGATTGGTGCCGCCTGATTGAAATATACTGTCCGGGATGCGGCACCATGGTGGAAGTGGAATATCTTCCTCCGGGACACCCCCTCACGGAAGATATCGTTATTGATTTAGAACAACTCTTAAAAAAATATGAAAAATATGAAGAGTATAAAAAGCATGAAAAAAGAGGGGGGCGGATGGTTTGAGGATTACAATAAATGTGGACATAGGAAGGACCTTTACAGATTGTTTTGTTACCATTGACAATGAATTCATCTGGGCAAAAGAGCCTACTACGCACCACAACCTATCTCTCGGTTTCCTGCAGGCTATCCGTAAAGCTGCTGAACAAACAGGATTGTCCCTTGGTGATATGCTGAAGAAAACGGCTGTTATCCGCTATGCTACAACTTTGGGCATGAACGCCTTGCTGGAAAGAAGCGGACCGAGACTGGGTTTAATTACTACCGCCGGTTTTGAAGATACGATTTTTATCGGCAAAGGAAGCCAGTGGTCTCATGGTCTTCCCCTGGAGGAGCAGAAAAACATCGCCCGTGTACAAAAACCCGAGCCCTTGATTCCCAGACATATGACCGTGGGCTTAAGAGAGCGTATCGACTGTATGGGTAACGTTATTATCCCCTTGAAAGAAGAGGAGATTATAGATAAGATCCAGTACCTGGTTGACCAGGGATGTGAGGGTTTTGTCGTAGCGCTTCTATGGTCCTTTTTTAACCCCATCCACGAACATCTGGTGAAAAAAGTTATCGAAACAAAATATCCCCATTATTTTCTGGGCAACATTCCCGTAGTTCTATCCAGTGAAGTGCGCCCGAAACTTGGAGAGTATGCCCGAACGATGACCACTATTCTTACCGCCTACTTACAGAAATCCCTTCACGAACACCTGGTGGCTCTTGGTGATGACCTGCGGGATTTGGGTTACAAGCTTCCCACGCTGGTGGTCCATAATACCGGCGGGATAGCAAAGATATCTCGTACGAAGGCCCTCGATACCTGTAATGCCGGCCCGGTTGCCGGTCTGCATGGGGCGCACTATCTGGTTAACAATAATTACGATCTAAATAATGTTATAGTTGCCGATATGGGTGGAACCAGTTTTGACCTGGGGTTAATTGTTAATCGCAACCTTAAATATGTTCCTTTTAATCCGACTATTGACCGGTGGTGGGTTGACCTTTCCATGATAGAAACTGCCTCTATCGGCGCGGGGGGAAACTCTATCGCTTCATACCGGGCAGATATGAATATTCTGGAAGTCGGACCTAGAAGCGCCGGGTCTAGGCCCGGTTCTGTTTGTTATGACCAGGGTGGAGAAGAACCTACGGTGACGGATGCGGATCTTGTTCTTGGTTATCTTAATCCCGAGTATTACTTGGGCGGCAGAAAAAAGTTAAACATAGCCAAAGCCTATCAGGCTTTAAAAAAGCTGGGCTGGGAAATGGGTGCCGAGCCGGAGGAGCTGGCATTGATGATAAAAAATGTGATCGATGGCCACATGGGAAACGAGATCTTTAAGGAAACTGCCCTTAGAGGAAGGGACACCAGGGATTTTGTTATTTTTGCCTGTGGAGGAGCCGGACCTACCCACGCCTGCGGTTTTGCAGAAAACGTGGGAGTAAGACAAATCTATGTCTTCCCCTTTGCCTCTGTCTTTTGTGCTTTTGGTTCTTCAATGATGGATGTTGTTCATATCTACGAGCGGTCCAAGCATATTATTCTTCAGGAAGCTTTTAGCGGACAGTTACTTGACGATTTCCATGAATTTAATGAAACGGTGACTGAACTGCAAAAAAAAGTGCTTAGAGATATCCGCAGTGAAGGGTTCTCTGAGCAAGACGCTTTCTTTGTACTGGATCTGGAGGCACGTTATGGTACGCAGCTGTACTTTTCCCGCTTTACCTCTCCGGTTTTGTATATAAATAATGAAGATGACATTAAAAAAATTGTTAATTCATTCAACAGGGCTTATGGAGAAGCCTATGATCCGATCGGTGCCTACCCCGAAGGAGGCATTGAAATCGAAACATTTATTTTAAAAGCTGTCGTGGCCATGCCGAAATACTCTCTCAAAAAGAGAATTTTAGAAGCCTCTTTTGATGCTGCCTACAAAGGGACGAGGAAAGTGTGCTGGGATAGCATGGGCTATATTGACACCCCCGTATACAATTTTAATCTTCTTGGCAGTGGATACCAGATAAAAGGACCTGCGGTAATTGAAGCAGCCGATACTACCGTTGTTATCCCTCAAAGCTACACGTTTTCTATGGACGAGCTTCGATGCGGCTTGATTACTAAAAACGCTTAAGGAGTGTTACTCGTGCCAAAGATAAATGTTACATCTGAATACAGGAAAGGGCAGATTAACCTGGGGGAAGTATGGAAGGCAGGTTACCCTTCCGAAAAGGAAACGGCTTACACACCTTTTATCGATAACGGTGATTTTGAAATCTACAGCAGAAAACTGGAATTGATCTGTTTTGAGGCACGTCAAATATTAAGCAAGATGGGCACTACGCAGATGCTCCAATCAGGTGATGTGATTGTCGGTATCTATACGGCAGCGGGTGATCTCTCCTGTGCTGTTGTCGGGACTCACTTACATGTTGTTTGCGCTCAGATCATTATTAAATATATCATTTCCAAGTATCAGGATGAACCTTCCGTGGGGATTAAGGACGGCGATTTATTTTTCGTGAACGAAGCCCTGCTGGGTGGAGTACACAACCCCGATATACTCATGATTATGCCGATTTTTCACGATGGCGAACTAATCGCCTGGACCGCGGTAGCAGTTCATGAGGGAGATACCGGTTCCATTGATCCCGGCGGAATGACCCCCAGAGCGAGGACTCGTTATGACGAGGGGCTTCATATCAGTCCGATCAAAGTGGGGGAAAATTTCCGTTTAAAAAAAGACATCGTCGATTTTTTAGAAAACTCCGTAAGAAACCCGCGCCAGATGACCATTGACCTGAAAGCCCGGGCGACCTCCTGTATGCGAGTCAGAAAAAGGATTCTGGAAGAAGTTGTGGAAACAAAAGGCAATCATTTCTTTATAGGCCTGCTGAGGAAAAATATTGATGTAGCTGCCGAAGCAGCCAGGAACAAGATAGCCTCTCTGAACGATGGGACTTACCGTACTGTTATTTTTTTAGACATAGGTATCCCCAAAAGTCTCCTCAAAATTACCGTAACAGTATATAAAAAGGGTGACGAAATCACCTTTGACTTTAACGGGACATCACCGGAAAACAGGGAAGGGCCGTGGAACACTTTTGCACACGGTATTATTGCCGGTTCTGCAGTGTACCTCTTCCAATACTTTTTATTTAACCTCCCCAATTGTTCCGGCAGTATGGTTCCGTTTAAGTACGTTATACCTGAAGGCACGCTGATTAACGCTTCAGAAGACGCCGCCGTTTCAGTCGGAATTATTACTGTGGGACACGTTGTGTTTTACGGCATCCATCATGCCATGTCCAAAATGCTTTTCAGCTCACCTTACCGCGAGCTGGCTTGTGCGGGTTGGGTAATTCCTGCTCCGCCTTGGTTGTACGGAGGCCTCGATCAGTGGGGTTTTCCGACTGCAGGGCTCTGTGCCGACCAGCTCAATGCCACAGGGCTTGGCGGCAGACCGGACATGGACGGTCCCGATGCCGCAGGTTTTAATTTTTGTCCGTCGGGGATCTTTCCCGATGCTGAGTTTCAGGAGCTACAGCTGCCGTTTTTATACCTTTTCAGGAACAGGTATATGTCCGATAATCACGGCTTCGGCAAGTACAGGGGGGGGAGCGGCGTCATGTTTGCCGTTTCACCGCATAATGTGGATTCCCTGTTCTTTGCCAGCGCTCAGGGAGGGCAAAAGATACCCTGCAATTCAGGGTTGTTTGGCGGCTATGCAACTATTACCCCGCCCGGCATACAGATCACCGCTTCCAATTTAAGGACCCTTTTAGCCAATTCCGATGAAGGGATACCTTATGATGTCCATGAGCTTCTCGGCGAAAAAAGAATTGAGGGGCACTATACCCTGGAAAGCCTGATGCGCCTTTTCAGGCAGATCAACTCCGGAGATCTTTTTCTGATGCCCTCCCCGGGGGGCGCCAGCTATGGAGACGTACTGGAACGAGATCCGGAACTGGTTATGGCTGATCTGAGAAAAAACATCACTACGCCCTGGGTGGCGCAAAACGTCTACAAAGTGGTCTACGATCCTGTTACCCTTCGTGTCGACAGGGAGGCTACAGATAGGGCGCGGAGAGCAGAACGGGAGAACAGAAGAAAACGGGGTAAACCCTATCACGAGTTTGTCAAAGAGTGGTCCCAGAGGAAGCCGCCTGAAGAGATCCTGACTCTTTATGGCAGCTGGCCGAATCCATAAGCAAGGCAGTGAAAAAATGTTGGAAAGTTTAGTGCGCAAACAGCGTATCTTTCTTAAGCTTGAGCAGATCGCCGTGGTGATCTGCACGCCTGAAATTGAAGGAATATTCTTTAATAAGAGGGGCCAACATACGATCCAACACCTCTCCTTACAAAAACTTCTGGAACAAGAATCTACTCTGCAGAAACTTTTTGTCAGTGGAGACAAGCATAATTTTGGCAAAGCATTATTTCATAAGTTAGCTGGGAAAAGGGCGGAACATATTGTTGTTTTGGAGGAGAAAAACGAAAACGGCCTCTATGCCTTGTACGGGGTTTCAGAACGCCCCATACGCTATGCTCAAAAGATACTGGGCAGGCAATTTTTACAAAACTTCAGCACTGCGCTGAAGCAAAACAAGTGGAATAAGCATCATGATATCCAGCAGGAAATTATTACTGCCTGTATAAAAATCGGGCAGCTTGTTCTGGAAAATGTGGATTTTGAGACCCTGTTCAGAGAAATTAACAATAAGGTTAAAGCAATAACCGGTGCCAGGAATGCCGGCCTTTTCCTGTATGACGAAAAGAGCCAGTATCTGGTTCTTCAGGAACCCGCTTTCGGCATCCAAAAGGGAAAAGATACTGTATGTTATAGCTATTCGCTTGCCGAAAACAGCATTGTAGTAAACGTCTTTAAAAATCATCGATGCTTTTACAACAATGAAGCAGCCAGGGATCCTTTAATCCTGGGCTGCCTGACCAACTATCTAAACGTCAACAGCATTCTGGCGGTGCCGCTGTTGATAGGAAGCTCTTGTATCGGAGTGTACTGCCTGTTGAATCGACCCGGCGGTTTTAACCCGGAGACGGAAGTATCGATCCGGCAACTGATGTCGCAAATTGCCGTTATTATCCAGAGCACGCAGCAACTTAAACGGCTGCAAAGCCATGAGATGGAAATGAGGCGCATCTGCCAGCAGGAAAAAGAAAATTCCAGCAGGTATAAATATATGATGGAAGCCCATCAAAAGCTAACTGCCATTATGATTCAGGAGCCTGGAATGGAAGTGATTGTTGACAGGATCGCGCGGCATTTTAAAATGCCCATTGTACTCTTGGATTACCTCCAGTGGAGACGCATTCCCTCACAATTTGGCAAAGAAAAGACAGATTCTTTCCAGGTGGAATATTTTTCAGACTACTTTAAACGGCTGCTACAGAATCCGGCGGCGTGTTCTACGAAGCCCTTTCGCGAAACAATTTACATAAACGGTTTAGAAGAGACAGTAGTAATCGCTACACTTAAAGTGAAAGATGATATTATGGGATTTTTGGTCCTTTTTGAGGATACCAGAAAGTTAAGCCAGCTGCAGATACTGGCCCTGGAGCAGATTACTGTAAATATGTGTACGCTGGAGTTTTTAAAGCAAAAAATGGCTTTTGAGGTAGAGCAAAGTTTAAAGGACAGTTTTCTGGAGGCGCTGATCAATTGGAACGAGAACAAAGAAATGGATGTCATTAATATGGCTGCCAATTGCGGTTTTGATTTATCCCGCTCTTACACGGTTGCCGTGCTGGTTCTCAACTTTGTCGAAGCTCTAAAAGAGGAGCCGTCTTTTTTGCAGGAGAAGAAACGCATTTTAAGAGCGCTTAACGATACATTGAAAAAAAAGCTGACTGGTGGAATGATTTTTTTGAAAGGAGACGAAGTTATAATTTTGCTCCCAAATCCTGATGAAGGCGATTTTTCTAAAGAGTATAAGGAAACCCATCTTTTCCTCTCCCAGCTACAGCGTTTGGTATTCGATTCCACCGATATTTCAGTTTCTGTTGGGATCGGCTCCGTGGCCAGGGAGATTAAGGAAATAAAGCAGTCCTATCTGGAAGCACGTGCTGCGGTGGATTTTTTAAAGCAGACCGGCAAAGACGGAACCATGTTTTTTCACGATCTGGGTTTCTACCAGCTATTTACGAATCAATGGGAGCGTAAGCGCCTGGAGGAAATCGCCAAAAGCCAGTTAAAGGAGTTGATCAAATCAGATAGTTCCAAGGGAACCTCTTTTCTAAAAACATTGGAGAGATATTTTCATCATGACGGAAACCTTCGCGCCACCTCGGATGATCTTCATATTCATATCAATACCCTCCGCTATCGCTTAAAAGTGCTTAAAGATACCTTCAATATTGATCTGACAGCAGAAAAATGCAAGTTTGACACACATTTTGCCATTAAAACCCTTTATTTTCTTTGTCCGAAGCTTTTTGAACTTACAGATAGGTAACTACTCTGTAGTCAGGAGTTTGGAGTCAGAATGAGAGAACCAGCGAAAACATTTGAAGATTTACTGGTATGGAAGAAGGCGCACTGATCTTGGATACGGTGATATTTCCGAAACAAAACTTCTTTTGCAAGAGTTTAAAATGCTGGAAGCATATTCTCGGGGCATTCTGAATTCTGACTATTGAATTCTGAATGCCGGAAATAGTTACGAAAATAGTTTCATGGGAAAAGACGAATTTGAAACTTTCCCTTTTTTTTATATATAATGTACAATAGCTTATCGAATAATTTGTTGGAAATTAATATTGTTTCAATTTATTTGGATAAGTATAATAATTTTATCTTAATATACAATACTCAGGAGGTGTAATAATGGAAAAAGTGTACACACCACAGGTGTTAGGAGAGCTGATCGATGATAGGGCAAAGAGAAACGGGGATAGAATATTTCTTTTTTTTAAAGATCAAAAAATCAGCTATGATGAAATAAGACGTTACTCAAACAGGTGCGCCAACGCTTTCAAAAACCTTGGAATTAATAAAGGAGATAAAGTCAGTATCATGCTCCCTAACTGCCCGGAGTTCTTGTATCTCTGGTTCGGTCTGGCAAAGTGCGGGGCAGTTGAAGTCCCGGTGAATACGGCTTATAAGGGAGAGTTTTTAAGACATATCGTTGACCAATCTGATTCTAAAATATTTGTGATTGCCCAGGAATTTCTGGACCGGCTCAAACTGATTGAAGATGATTTAAAAAAGGTAGAAAAAGTGGTGGTTTTGGGAAAGACCCCCCAAAACGAAATTGCTGAAATCAAGATCCCCACAATGAGCTTTGAGGAGTTCTTCAACAGTTCTGAGAATCCGGTCGACGTCGTGGTCTACCCATGGGATCCTTTAAGTATAATCTATACCTCCGGGACAACGGGTCTTTCCAAAGGTGCTTTATCCCCCCACAAATTTTGGATTGTGTGTACTGAAAAAATGACTGAATACCGCGAGGGAGGGAAAGATGACATCTTCTACACCTTTATGCCTCTTTATCATTTTAATGCCCAATGCCTTACTACTCTAACAGCATTGATAGCAGAAGCTCAGATGGTCCTTTCCGACCGCTTCAGTGCATCTCGTTTCTGGGATGATATCCGGCGCTACGGAGCCACCCAGTTCAACTACCTTGGAGGAGTTATGACGATTCTGGCCAAACAGCCTCCAAAACCTAATGATTTAGACAATCCGGTTCGCATTGCTTTGGGGGCAGCATGTCCTCCAAAAGTAATGGAGGAGGTGGAAAAAAGATTCGGGATAAAATGTTTAGAAGGGTTTGGAATGACTGAGATTGGCATTCCCATTCACGTTAGAGTGAATGACAGAAGGTCAGGCTCCTGTGGGAAGCCTATGGATATTTATGAGATAATGCTGGTTGACGACTATGACATCGAGGTTCCCGTAGGAGAGATTGGAGAAATCGTATTTCGTCCACGTGAACCATATACTATGATGCTGGAATATTATAACATGCCTGACAAGACGCTGGAATCTTTTCGCAACCTCTGGTTCCATACCGGAGATTTAGCAAAAAAAGATAAGGATGGATATTTCTATTTTGTCGATAGGAAGAAGGATGCGCTCCGGAGAAGAGGGGAGAACATCTCTTCTTTTGAAGTGGAGAGGGCGGTCAATTCTCATCCGAGCGTCTTAGAGTCAGCAGCAGTTGCAGTTCCATCGGAGATTGGGGAGGATGAAGTGAAGATTTGCGTTGTCCTCAAACCTGGTGAGACCCTCACCCCGGAAGAGCTAATCGCATATTGCAACGACAGGATGCCTTACTTTGCAGTACCGAGGTTTGTGGAGTTTATGGACAGTTTACCTAAAACACCAACCGATCGGGTGGAAAAGTATAAGCTTAAGCAGGCTGGTATCACAGTGAACACATGGGATAAGGAAAAAAGTAGTGCATAATTAATAATAGATAATATTTTTCGGAAGAAGGAAGGTTAAGGCATTGGAGCAGGGGAAATACAGGCTTATTTTGCCATCTACAGACATAGATTTACAAAAGGAACGGGGAAACCATAAATTTGAAATTGATTTTATTACGGAAGAAGGATCCGTAATTTTAATGGGTACCCGCAAGTTGATGTTTTCTGCAGATGCCTTTGGTGATTTACGAAAAGAATTGATTGATACTTTTGGTCAGGACAGTGCTAGGCAAATTCTTTTTCGTTTCGGTTACAAGTGTGGTATAAGAGACGCTATTTCTGCCAAAGAAGTAGATGGAAGAGGAGATGCCTCTATTCTAGTGGGCCTTTTATTTCACCAAATTCAGGGAATTGTCCTACCGAAAAACCAGCTTTTGCAATTTAAGAAAGACGGAAAATTAAAGTTGATAAAAGGCTTCTGGTTTAACTCCTATGAAGCTGCCCAGCACCAGCGCTATTACGGTTTATCACAGGAAGCTGTTTGCTGGAGCCTGGTGGGTTATGCTTCCGGTTTTGCTTCCCAGTTTCTCAATGATAACGTGCTCTGCATCGAAACTGAGTGTGCAGGAAAAGGAAACGAGTCGTGTGTTTATGAAATTCGGCTGGTGGAAGACTGGCCGGAGGAACTAAGGCGGCAATGGCTCGGTTCCCACCAAATTGAAGACAAGGAAACAAATCCTGCCCTTTTGCTGGCGGAAAAGAAAAAAAAGGCTTTCCAGCAACAACTAATCCGTGAATTCCTGGCACAAGCAACAGGACAAATTGACATCAATTCCCTACTGCGTCAGCTTGCCTATTACGCCCATCGCCTGGTAAGAGCCCAGTATACAGGCCTTATTTACCTGGAAGAAGGTAAAGCAATACTGGATGACTTTGTAGGAAATAAAGACATCCTAAATTATTTAACTTCAATTAAGGATATTGCCACCAAAGCCTATTATTTTGGGGAAGCTTACCTGCAAAATGAATACAGCCAGATTCTTGGAACCCTGTACCTCATGGCTGTTCCTCTCCTTGCCGATAAAGAGATAAACAATATAGTAGTAATGGTAGCAGAGCACAAAATAGACTATGAGACAGCGGAGAATGTTAAACTACTTTTTCATTTTTGCCAGTTAATGCTGGAAAAATTGCTGCTGAAGCAGGAACTGGTTGTTTTACAGGAAGCAGATTGTCGTTTAAGGGAAGATCTAAAATCTGTTCAGCAATCAATGGGTGAATTATCATTTATTATCGATAAAACAAGGGAATTTCTGAATATAATCTTGGAGGGTAAAGGAATTAAAGATTTAATCCAGGAACTGGGGGAACAAACGCAGGCTCATGTGGTGCTTTTAAACGAAAGGGAGGAAATTATAGAGCGGAACCTGGAAAAAAACCGTGCGGAAAAACTTCTACAACGCCTGCGCCAGCATCATAAAGACAACAATATCAAAAAACATTTTTCATTCCCGCTCCGGGCGGGTGAGAGAAAACTGGGTGAACTGCTAGCGGTAGAACGCCACCACCCGCTGGACAGCAAGGAGAAATTGTTGCTGACAGCAGGAGCAAAAATTATTTCCCTGGAAATTTTAAAAGAGCTGGAAGCCCAGGTGAAGTATCGTTTTAACTTTTTTGAGTTATTGATCTCCGGGGAATATTCCAGCAAGGAAGTATTGCTTAGCCAGGCAAATAAGATCGATTTTTCTCTGGATGGAACTTATCAGTTTATTGTTCTGGCTCTGGAGGACCAGGCAGTCAACCCTCTAGATGATCCCTCCTATGAAATCCTTTATTGCCAGGTAAGGAAATATATTAAAGAAAAATCACCGACCAGTAAAATAATAATTTATGACAATATGCTGGTGATCTTTTTAAGTTTCCGGGATAAAAACTGGGAACAGCGAGACCTGGAAGTTTTATTGAATGACCTGCTCTTCCATGTAAAACATTTTTTCCCTGAAAAGAAAAATTACCTGGTAGCTGGAAGAATCTGCAAGGACCTAAGTCATTATCCCATGGCTTACCGGGAAATTAAATCCTGCCTTAACATTCTGAAATGCCTCAAACAGAGCGACCGTATTGTTTATTTTGAGAAACTTGGTGTTTTAACTCTTTTATTTGAGATTGAACAAAATAAACTGGTAGATTTCGTTAACAGCGTTTTGGGCCCTCTAATCGAATACGAGGAAAGCACCGGGTTGGAATTGTTGCCGACCTTAAGCTTTTACGTTAAAAATAATTTTAACATACAATCAACGGCCAGAAATCACTATATCAGTGCCAGCACCTTAAAATACCGTCTGCGTAAGATCCGGGATTATACGGGCATTGACCTGGATGATCCGGAAGTGAGGCTCAATATCCAACTGGCTTTAAAGCTCGCCGATTACCAGTAGTTTTTGTAATTTTTAGCGGTACAGTCCCTTTACCAGTGGGGGTACTCCTTGATGGAAATATAGGGCGCAGTGCATATTCTGGGAAAATAGAGATTTTAGCTTTAAGGGGGCGGACTTAGTTGCAAGATATCTGTAACAGGCTGTTTGACCTGGCCGGGCCGTATTTATCCGTGAGAGAAAACCAGAAACATACGGAAATTGCCTATGCTTTTGCTCTGAAGCTACTGGAACGCCTTGGTGGCAGGCCTGAGATTGTCCTTCCTGCTGTTATTCTTCATGATGTGGGCTGGAGCGCCGTTCCACCGGAACAACATTTACTGGCTTTTGGCCCCGGGGCAATTGATGAAGAACTCAGGCGTGTTCACGAAGTTGAGGGGGCTAAAATTGCCAAAAGACTTTTACAAGAGGTTCCTTTGAAAAAAGAGTACTGCCTGGAAATATGCTACATTATTGAAAACCATGATTCTGGGGAAAATCCACTTACTCTTGAGGAGAAGCTGGTTAAAGATGCCGATAAGCTCTTTCGTTTTTCTCCAGAGGGTTTTGCCATATGGTTCGAACGTTTTGGTCTAGATGAAAGGAAATACTGGGAAATACTCTATCATTTCCGGAGCAGTGGTTTTTTACCGATTATGGTCGGGAACTGGCTGCTGCAGAATTAAAAAAAGTGGAGAGCCTTCTTACCGGCTAATTTCCCGGGAGAGAAAAATGATGTGAACCCTAGCGCTGTAACACTCGTTTTATATTCAGCCACCTTTTAAGGTGGTTTTTCTTTTTAACCAGCATGGACAAAAAAAAGAAAAAATTTAGGCTGTTCTGTATGTTTAACTATATACTTATCTGTGCTAAAAATGAATTATCAATTCAATATTTTTGAAAAAAAGAGAGCGGGCATGGAGATTAAACAGGGTTGTCTATTAAGAGTTAATTTGTCCACTGGAGATGTAGTTAGAGAACCCATAAACAAAAGCTACCAGCAGTTACTTTTCGCAGGTCGGGGGCTGGCTATTGGTTACCTGTAATAGCGAGATCCCGCCTCTGGCAGACCCCCTGGGTCCGGAAAACAGGCTGATCATGGCAGCAGGACCAATGGCCGGCACCGGTACTCAGGGTATGTCCCTCTGGGTGGTGATGACGAAAAGCCCCCTGACGGGTTTGATAGCCAGGTCGGTGGTGGGAGGCTCTTTTGGTGCGCATCTGAGATTTGCCGGTATTGAATTGCTGGTTATTGAAGGGAAGACTACTGAACCGGTTTATCTTTACATTATTGCTTTTGATCGCCTCTGTGACCAGCTGGGGTTGGACACTATCAGCACCGGGAACGTCATCGGCTTTGCCTGTGAGCTGGTGGAAAGGGATATTCTGTCCAGTGAACAGCTGGCGGTTTAAACCTGGAGTGGGGCAAAGTGGACACTTCTTTAGAATTAGTCCGCCGAATTACTTACGGTCACGGTATAGGACATCTTCTCGGCAGAGGTGTGCAGAGGGCGGCAGAGATCATCGGGCGCGGCGCGGAGGAAAGCGCCATGCACGTAAAAGGTTCGGAGCTTCCCGGTTATGATCCCAGGGCCATTAAAGGTTATGGTCTCAGTTATGCCACCTCCAATATCGGCGGTAATCATATGTACGGCCGCCCGCGTCCGGAAATTTACGGTGCCAAAGACGGGTTTGGCTAGACTGAAGAAGGCAAGGGGGGAGATGGTGGCCAGGGTGCAGATTCGCCAGGCTTTCGACGAGGTATTGATAAGCTGCGGTTTCGGTCTCTCTGGAATTGATGATGCTTTATTATTCCGTTTGATACTGGGGGCTACGGGGTGGGATGAGCTTGCCGACAGCAAAGAATGGGAAACAATCGGTGAAAGAATCATTACCCTGGAAAGAATGTTTAATTTGCGGGAAAATAAGGAACATGTCGAGGATAAGCTCCCCAGGAGGTTTTTCCGGGAGCCGCTCCGGGAAGCCGTGTTGTCGACCGATCAGGTTATTCATTCCCTGGATGCACTCCTGTCTGAATTCTACAGCTTTTTAGGCTATACTGCCCAGGGCATACCAACTGCTGAGCGCCTGCACTCCCTCGGCCTAAACAGCTTTGACAGGGAGGGTTACTGGTGTCAGCAAAGCCGGTAATTATTCTGGGCACCCTGGATACAAAAGGAGAAGAACTGGCGCTGCTGCGGCAGCAGATCCGGCAGGCCGGCCACCACACCATTGTGTTGGATTTAAGCACCAAAGAAGAACCGTATTTTGAACCGGATATCAATGCCGAACAGGTGGCTTCGGTAGCAACAGAGGATTTGGCTCGGATTAAGGCCAGCAAAGATACGGCCAGCAGTTCCCAGGTCATGATTAAAGGCGCTGTTGCCATTCTCAAGCAGCTGGACAGCGAAGGAAAACTGGGTGGGGTTATCAGTATCGGCGGAGCCAGCGGTACGACAATGGCAACCTCCATTATGCAGGAACTGCCCGTTTGGCATTCCCAAAGTGATGGTTTCCAGCACAGCGGCTATGCCGGAATATGCCGCCCGATATTTCGGCACCAAGGACCTGGTTATTTTTCACTCGGTAGTGGATATTGCCGGCATGAACAGCCTGGTTAAAAATGTGTTGATCAGGGCTGCCGGGTGCATCAGCGGCATGGTCAGCCGGATAAACAGCCAGGAGCCTCTTTTAAGGGGAGAGAAGGCTTCCTTCCGTATTGCCCTTACCGAATTCAAATTTGGGGAGGAATGCTGCAACTTAATCCGCCGGCACCTGGAGGATCTGGGGCTGGAAGTTATTGCTTATCATGCCCAGGGCGTTGGCGACCGGGCTATGGAGGAAGCAGTTGAGCAGGGGTTCTTCGGAGGGATTCTGGATATTGTGCCTGCCGGCCTGTCGGAAGAGGTGCTGGGGGGAAACAGGGCCGCGGGAGCACATCGGCTGGAGGCAGCCGGCAGGGCCGGCATTCCCCAGGTGCTTACTCCCTGCGGCTTTGATATGCTCAGTTGCGGCCCCTTGGAGAGAAGGGAAAAAAATGATCTCCTGTGGGTTAAACGGGAACTGGCCAGCCGCAAATTATATATACCCGATGCCTACCGCGTACAG
>JAGVAS010000057.1 GCA_020060185.1 Desulfovibrio sp.
CTGCTGAATCGGATGGAGTTGGCCATCTTTAGCTACCATACCTTCAATAGTGGTAATTTTTTTGCCCTGGCAGGCAATGGCCAGCGTAATGCAGGAGAGTACCGGCTGACCGTCAATCAACACCGTGCAGGCGCCGCAGTCCCCCTGCCCGCAGCCCTTCTTGGTACCGGTAAGGCCCACTTTTTTCCTGATTACGTCAGCAAGCAAATCCCTGGGGTTAATAGGTACTTCATAGACCTGGTTGTTTATATCTAATTCAATCAGTTGTTTCATCAATTACGCCTCCTTCGCAGCGTCAAAGGCCTCTTGAAGCAGCCTGCGGGCCAGCACTGCCACCATTTCACGGCGGTATTCCGCCGAGGCCCGGATATCAGAAATAGGCCTGGCTTCGCCAGATGCTGCTGCAGCCGCTTTTTCCACCAATTCGCCGCTGAACTCCCGCCCCACCAGGAGGCCGGGGACTTTTACCGATACCAAGGGCCTCGGAGCAACGGATCCCATCACGAACTTAAGATCTTTAACCGTCCGGCCATCATCATCCAGCACTATGTTGACAGCCATATTCACGGCATCAATTTCCATGGCGTCCCTGAGTCCGATGTACGCATAGCGGCTGGCAGATTTGGGAGCCGGTTCCGGCAGAATAAATTTGGTCAGTATTTCGCCTTGGGCAAGAGCGGTTTCACGGTTACCCAAGATAAATTCTTCCAAGGGCAGCTCCCTATCCCTGGAAAGGCTGCTGATGACAACTTTAGCGCCAAGGGCAACCAGGGGTGTGGGTGTCTCCGCCGCCGGGGAAGCATGGCAGCTGTTGCCTCCGATAGTGGCCATGGCCCTTACCTGGACTGAGCCCAGTTCGCCCGCCGCCTGGTGGAGGGCAAAGTACTTTTCCCGGATTAAAGGAGAATGCTCAACTTCTGAAATTTTTGTGGCTGCACCGATGACGGCGCCCTTACCCGGCTCGTAGTGGATACCTTTAAATTCTTGCACATTATTAATGTCGATCAAATATTCCGGTTTGATCATTTTTTCTTTCATCATAAGCAGCAGGTCTGTGCCACCGGCCAGCACTTTGGCCTTATTACCCAGGCGGCCGACTAAATCCAGTGCTTCACCAGGCGCTTGGGGAGCAAAATATTCAAAATTATTCAAAAACATCTTAAGCCACCTCCTTTGTATCCTCTTCAATCATTACCCATAGACAGTTCTTGAAGAAGTTGCTGCAAAAATTTCTCTTCTGCTTCACGGAAACTAATTAGATTTTTAATGACGGCTTTTTTCTTAAATACGGTATCGTTTCCAGCTGCATAGAGTTCTTGCAATCTTTTTTTGTTGGCCTGGACTCTGGCCAGCCTTTTCGTTAGACAACTGGCTATTTCCCCAGGAGTCAGAAGATCAGAGGCTTCCAAACCAACGTTCAGGTCCAGGTAATACCACTCGAAACTGGAAAGTAGTCTTTTCGACGCCTCAACCAGTGCTGCTTTACCAGAATCTGTAATATAATACCTTTTCCTGTCCGGCATTCTACCCTCCTTTTCTTTTTGTGAATAAACTAATTTTTTTCCCTCTAACCTCTTTAATACCTGGTAGATAGAAGCCACTCCGACCCTGACCCATCTCCTCATCTCCCGTAAATCGATTATTTTATCAATTTCATAGGCATAGGAAGGTTTTTCATTGACAATACTGAGCAGAATCACTTCTATGTTCGATAAAACTTGTACCATTGGTGTATACCTCTATTATAGACTATAGTAGTATGCCAGCAAAACAACATAAAATTATCACTTCTTTTTTTATGTGCTGAATCAAGACATTATAAATCTGGATATTTGGTTACCTGATATAAAAATGTTTTTCACGGTTTTTTACTTAACATTGGATACCACTTTTTAGTTATTCTACGGTAGGTCTAGTATCTCCTGCCACTGGAACGGGTCGTAATTATTTTTTTCTTGAACAAAATCTTTTATAATAGCTCACCCGCTATGTTTACGAAGCTCTTGATTTTGCTCGCTCCTCATCTCTTAATTTTCTTCTGAGAATTTTACCAACTGCAGACTTGGGTAAGGTAGTTCTAAATTCAATATAATTGGGAACTTCATAACTAGAGAGCCTTTCACGACACCAATTTATTAAATCGTCAGTACTAATACCTTCAGCGTCTGCTTTAAGAACAACAAATGCCTTTATCTTCTCATCAACAGCTTCATCAGGAACTCCTGTTGAAAAACAGGGTTGGTTTTGTATAGTTCTGCTGCTGCCTGGCAAGCCTGCAGTGAGGAAGAAAACATAAACGGAAATTCCAATATAGTGCTTAGCGGAAATCTTCCTGGGGTATATGATTGCAGCGAAAATCCCATATCAATCATCCCTGTTACCACAGCATCATATGTTTCATCTCCTTTAGCCAGAACCCCTCCCGGATGCAAATATATCTTTACTCTTTCCTCCGTTTTTTCCGCAACTTCTTCTGCAAATGGTATGAATACCTCGGTATTATTAGTGTATTGGGGCGGCTGCCATGTGGCAAAATTAAGCTCTACCGGTTGATACGTTTTTCCTGCTCCCTTACCCTCCTGCTCTGGAGCAGTTGTTTTTGGTTGTCCACATCCCCCCGCAAAAAGGGGAACACTTAAAAGCAGTATAATAAAAAACCAGGTGAAAAATCGCTTCTTTGCCATTATCTACTTACCTCCTTAATTTAGTCGTAAATTGTTTTGATTAAAAAAAATGTGTACTTGCAGTGACGCGTTGAACCCACCCCCACTTTAAAATATTTGTTTCATCTTTCCGTATTCTTGAAACCGCAAGAATTATGCCAAGATCTTACGATATTAAGCAATTAATTTTATGGTTAATAAATCATGATTTTTATTTGTTTTTGCAGTAAAAATAAATTTATAACAAAAAAATAAAAAAACTTTTAAGAAATTTCGTTATAAAAACGAGAATTAATTGTTTGAAACAAAAACACAGTGTTCTACTTCCGTATAATCTCTACTATTTGCTGTTAAACAACGAGCCTTCTAAGGTTAAGCAGAGCCATGGGGACGGCTCACAAGTCCCCGAAGCGCAGAGGAGGGCCGGAGGGATAACGATGAACCACCTATACTAAAATATTTCCTTGTCGACAGGTTATGGTATAAAAATTGCGAGCAAAAGTAGTATGATATTTTTCACTTTTAAATAATTTTCCTAAAAAAACTGTGGAGGTCCTACTTATGAACTTTGAACTGACAGAAGAGCAAAAAACACTACAAAAATTAGCCAGAGATTTTGCGGATAAAGAGATCACGCCCTTTGCCAGGGAACTGGATGAAAAGGAGGAATTCCCCTGGGATATCTTAAAAAAAATGCATTCCATAGGTTTTTATGACCTGGCTGTGCCGGAAGAGTATGGTGGCCCCGGAATCGATAGTCTTTCCTATTCACTCATTATTGAGCAACTGGCCCGGGGCTGTGCCGGGGTCGTGGTTACATCCAGTGCCAATGGAAACTCTCTGGCCCTTTTCCTCTTCTCCTGGGAGGGACTAAGGAACAAAAGGAAAGATTTCTTCCGACAATTTGTAACGAAGGAAAACTGGTCACCTTCAGCCTGACAGAGCCAAATGCTGGATCGGATATCAGTGCTCTGGCTTCAACAGCACGTAAAAACGGCAATGAATATATCATTAACGGTGCCAAGTGTTTCATTACCAATGCCAGCTATGCCAGTTATCACACCGTATTTGCCAATGTCATTGATGGCAGCGGCGCCAAAAAACCTTCCGTTTTTATGGTTGCAGGAGATACTCCGGGAATAACCCCGGGCAAGAAAGAGAAAAAAATGGGGCTGCGCTGCTCGGATACTACAGAGCTGTTTTTTGAAGATGTCAGAGTTCCCGCAGAAAATTTAATCGGTAAGGAAGGCGATGGCATCAAGCTGGCAATGATGACCCTGGATATGGCCAGGCCCAGTGTAGGGGCGATATCCCTCGGAATTGCGCAGGCAGCTTTTGAAGCAGCCGTTTCTTATTCCAAGACCCGCGTTCAATTTGGCCGCCCCATCTGTAAAAACCAGGGGATCCAGTTTATGTTAGCCGACATGGCAACAAAAATTGAAGCGGCAAGGCTTCTTGTCTACCAAGCATCCTGGCTGAAAGATAAATTTTACAAAGACAGGATTCCTTTTACCCGCCAAGCTGCTTATGCGAAACTTTATGCCAGTGATGTGGCCATGCAGGTAACGACAGATGCGGTCCAGATTTTAGGAGGTTATGGTTACACCCGGGAATATTTAGTAGAAAAATATATGAGGGATGCTAAAATAATGCAGATATTTGAAGGTACCAACCAGATTCAGCGGATCGTTATTGCCCAACAACTGTTATAGGCGAAAAGCAATAAATTATCTTCTTACTTTGCAAGAAAAGGGGGCTGAGAAATGTTGAGTCCCCGTTAGAAAAATCCTCCAGATGGTTATAGAAGCTATTCCAGTGAGGTTTAACACATGTTGTATTTTTCTAACTTAGCATAAAAAGCAATGCGGCTGATACCCAGGTATTTAATAGCCTTGCTTTTATTATTTTGCGCTTTTGCAAGCGCTTCCTTTATAATCGTCTTCTCCAATTCTTCAACGGCCCAATCTAAACATAAAGTATTAAATTCCGGCTTCCCTGAGTTGGTTTTAACATTGAGCTGCAAATCGTCTTTAGTAATCATATCTGTCTGGCACATGATAACTGCATGCTCAATAACGTTTTTTAACTCTTTAACATTACCCGGCCAAGAATAGCTCTGCAGGTATTCCATCGCTTCGGGGGCAATTATTAAATGCTTATGATATTTTTGGGAATTTTGCCGGAACCTGTTTCACCCCGCAGCATAATCGTAGCTTCCGTCCTGGCAATATTAGCAGCTATATTAAGACAACGCAGCATTTTAGGATCTTCGCTGATGATCTTATTAAAGTTGCTGGGCAAAGCTTTCCTGTTAGCAATTAAGCCTTTTTCTCCAGGTGTTCTAATGGCTAGGTGCTCTGAGGTGCTTATATAATTTATTCATGCACCCGAGGTTGCCGACGCCAATAACACCGCTAGTTTGCCCTTCGGCATCCTTTAAAGGCATAAAGCTGGCTACAATATTATAACCAAGCGTTTCGTTAAAATGCTCCTCTCCTTCAATAAGCTGGCCTGTTTTAAGGACCTGGAGAAGCTTGTCGTTGGGATATTTACGATATAAGTTTTTCCCCAAAATTCGTTCGCGCGATATTCCTACCTGATACTCATAAGCTTCATTTACATAAACGACATTTCCATCTTTGTTAACAACAATTATGGGGTCGTTAATTCTATCAAGAACTTCTATAAAGGAATTTTTAAACAAATTAAATAATTCTTCATTTTCCTGAACCACATAAATCACCACCTTAATTGGGGGAAATATCTTTATTACCCAAAAACAGAGTTCCAAAAGCCTGTTAACCTACCTGCTAGCCACGATGTCACACCGATAATACTATTATGTTAACCATTACTTTAACCTCTCCAATTGATATGTTACGCAATTAACAGCATCAGGACACTGTAGCTCCTTTAAAGAATTTATCCAGTCTTCTTCATTTGTTTGCCTGCAGAAAGCTGAGAGGTAAGGATGAATAGCAGAAATACCATACGCGCAAAGCCTGGTAGAGATATTATCAACATAAATGCTTCCATCACTGTAATAGAATACATCACCCAATTTACACCCAGCTGCACATTGACCTTTAATGGATTTCACTGTAACCTTGATATTATACATTTCTAAACCCCTCCAAAAATTCTTTCTCTTTTATTTTAATATATCTAAATACTAATGAAAAGTTTTTTAAAATGGGATGGTTTTCCACCGCTTCTTTCAACATACGGACAAAAGATCCGGCAGTAACCACCTGTTATGTGAGAGGTCAAGATTAACTTGTCTTTTGCTGCCGCGATAAGTTTAACAGGAGGTGAACTGTAGGAGGTAGAACCGGGAAAAAGTAACCTACAGCAGCCCTGCCCGAAATGAACGCGTCCAAGTGCTTCTGTCAGGCAGAACTGGGACTGGTTGTAAAAGCGGCAGTGGGAATTCAGGCAGATATTCCCTCCAATGGTAGCCAGGGAGGGCAAAATATTCAATTTCTGGTAACCGCACTTCTCAACCTCCCCCATAAACATCTTCCTCTGCAATGATCTGTAGCCCGCCGCCACCTGGAGAAAACCGCGCTAGTTAGAACTTCCGGTCCTGGCTACGGTACTGGATGGCTTCGGCAATGTGGGCAGCGCCGATCTTTTCCTCACCATCCAGGTCGGCGATGGTGCGGGCTACCTTGATAATTCTGTCGTGGGCTCTCATGGAGAGGGCCAGTGAATCGAAGGCTCGGCGTAAGAGACCTCGTGTTTCCCTGTCGAGGGGGCAAAACTCCTGGAGATGGCGGTGGGACATGGAGGCATTGCAGTCAATACCGGCATCTCCAAATCTTCCTCGCTGGATGGCCCAGGCCCTCTCCACCCTCTCCCTGATGCTGGCGGAGCTTTCCCCCTCCTGTTCCCCTTCCAGATCCCCGTATTGCAGGGAAGGCACTTCCATATGCAGGTCGATCCGGTCCATTAAAGGCCCGGAGGACTTGATGCGGTAGTGGCGGATCTGCATTTCGGAACATTTGCATTCCCGCAGCGGGTGCTGGTAGTAGCCGCAGGGACAAGCGTGCGGTTAACAACCCCAACTCTATTAATGTTACTCTTCATTTTCATATGCCTGCATTGCTTAAAGGACTTGAATGGTCAGGCGACAGCCTCAGCGCAAGGATTAGAAAAACAAGAATCAGTCATAGCCTGACTATCAGAGAGCTGGCTTTTCGCTCTAATATGTCCCCTGAAACCATCAGTTACCTAGA
>JAGVAS010000123.1 GCA_020060185.1 Desulfovibrio sp.
GCTGTTGGCGGAGTGACTTGTGCAGCGAGGAAACAAGTTCACTACGAAACGAGAGCTGGAGACGACCCAGCTGACAGGATGTCAGCTGCCGGTGATGACCATGGACGGGAATTCCGCCGGGGAGGTCATCGGAAGCTCGAGGTGAGTAGTAGAACTTGCCGAGCGGAACCCGGAACTACGCCACCAGCAAACGCTGCGCTATTTTCATACTATCACTCGAAGGCTATTTCTTCTATTTCATAGGTTTTCTGTCTTCTCATAAGGTTCATTGCAGCTTCCTGGGGTTTTTTCCCCTGGAATAAAACTTCGTATACTTCTTTTGTGATGGGCATTTCCACGCCACATTTATGGGACAGCTCATAAGCTGCCCTGGTTGTCTTAATCCCTTCCGCGACCATCTTCATAGCAGAAGTTATCTCCCCAAGGGGATAACCTTTGCCCAACATCATCCCCACATAGCGATTTCTGCTGTGAGGACTGTTACATGTTACAAAAAGGTCTCCTAAACCTGTCAAACCGCTGAAAGTTCCCCGCCTGGCTCCCAGGGCGAGTCCCAGGCGGGTAATTTCCACCAAACCCCTTGTTAAAAGAGCTGCTTTGGTATTGTCTCCGTAATTCAGGCCGTCACAGACCCCTGCCCCCAACGCAATTACATTTTTAAGGGCTCCGCCAAGCTCTACCCCGGTTATATCAGGATTGGTATAAACCCTGAAATAGGGAGTCATAAAGATATCCTGAACTTTTTCTGCCACCGCTCCATTGTTGGAAGCGACTACGGTCGCCGTCGGTATAAAGCGGCTTACTTCTTCAGCGTGGTTAGGGCCCGATAAAACAGCAACCTTACAGGGAATATCAGGCAAAAGCTCCTCCATGATTACCTCGGACAGGCGCTTTAAAGACCCTTCAGCCAGGCCCTTTGCCGCATTGACAATAACGGTTTCCCGGCGCATAAAAGCTTTTATTTTCGCTACTATATCTCCGACAACGTGGGAGGGAACAGCAAGAACGATTAATTCTTTTCCCTGGACAGCATTTTCTAGTCTATTGGTTAATTTTATACCTTCAGGCAAAAATACACCCGGCAAATAATCGCTGTTTTCATGGGCTTGCACCATCTTTTGCAGTAATTCTTCTCTCCTGACCCAGAGAGTAACGTTAAAGCCTTTATCTCCCAGTAATATGGCCAGGGATGTTCCCCAGCTTCCCGCTCCGATAACGCCGATGTTCATCGGTACTTTACCTTTCTTCTTAATTAATATTGACCTTTTCACCCAGTTTGGATTCTTTCCCCTGTATGAGCCTCTTAATATTAGGAGCATGTCTCCATAAAAGCAGCAGGCAAACTGATAATCCAAAAATAAAATAATCGCGTGGATAGTGCAAAAACAACATGGCAATAGGAATCGCTATTGCTCCCGTAATAGAACCAAGAGATACATAACGTGTTAGCAGGATAATTATAATGAAGAGCAAAAACACTGTCAGTGCCGGTATGGGCGCAATCCCGAGAAAAACGCCAAGTGTTGTGGCTGCACCCCGTCCGCCTTTAAAACTAAAAAATACAGGCCAGTTATGACCGATGATTA
Organism: Desulfovibrio sp.; assembly: GCA_020060185.1. GTDB lineage: Bacteria > Bacillota > Dethiobacteria > DTU022 > UBA8154 > UBA9862. The sequence continues at coordinate 1,587 of JAGVAS010000123.1, forward strand.
CAGCTCCGCCACACAACAAGACAAGCCAGGTTTCTGTAGTTAGGTAAGATACCAGGAGAACAACAATAAGTCCTTTTAATACGTCCAAAAATAAGACCAGCACGGCAAATTTTAAGCCTAAAATCCTGGAGATGTTGGTAGCACCCGCGTTGCCGCTTCCTACTTTACGGATATCCACTCCTTTTATTCCTTTGGAAACAAAATAACTAAAAGAAACGGAACCCAACAAATAAGAAAAAACCAAGAGAAGAGCAGCCAACTTTCTTCACTCCTTCCTTTTACGGGATCTAACCAGAAGCCTTACAGGAGTTCCTTTAAAATCAAAGGCTTCCCTTAAGCGGTTTTCCAGGTACCTTAAATAAGAAAAATGTATTAAAGATGAATTATTAGCAAAAAGAACAAAGGTTGGTGGTTTCGTAGCAGATTGCGTCCAGTAATATATTTTGCCTCTTTTCCCTTTTAATGCAGGCAAAGGGTTTACTCCCTGAGCATCAGCTAATAGTTTATTTAATAACGGAGTAGGTATTCGTGTACTATAATTTTCATAAACTTTTTGAAAAAGATCAAATAAATTTTTTAAGCGACGGGGTTCATAAATCGAAGTAAATACCAGGGGAGCAAAAGAAACAAATTTTAAATCATCCCTGGCGTCATTTACTATTTCTAAAACATGCCCTTCTTTGCGCTGCTGTTTAACCAGATCCCATTTATTCATGGCAATAATTAAGGCCTTTCCACTTTCCAGGATATAACCGGTAATCTTTTGATCCTGTTCCGTTACCCCCTCTTGGGCCTCCAGCAACAAAAAAGCTATGTCGGCACTATCTATAGCCTTCAGGGACCGTATGACACTATAATATTCAACGTTTTCAAAAACCTTGCTTTTTTTACGTATACCAGCCGTATCGACAAGTATGTATTTTTTACCTTCACGTTCCAGCAATGTATCGATAGCATCTCTGGTAGTCCCCGGTTCCTGGCTCACTATTACCCTTTCCTCACCCAGTAAAGCATTTATGAATGAGGATTTTCCCACATTGGGGCGGCCTACAACAGCTATGCGTATAACCTCATCTTCTTGCTGTTTTTCACCCGGAACAGGTGAGAAAAATGAAACAATTTTATCAAGGAGATCTCCGATATTTAAGCCATGCGCAGCAGAAATGGGCAAGGGATCATCCAGGCCCAGTTGATAAAAATCGACGATGCTTTGCTCCACGGATTCAATCTTATTAACGGCCAGGATGACAGGTTTCCCCTGGCGTCTTAACATACCGGCTATTTCTTCGTCGAGATAGGTAAGACCCTGACGCCCATCCACCAGGAAAACAATAACCACGGCCTCTTCTATGGCCAGCTGGGCCTGTTTCTGGACCTGGATCTCCATTTCTTCCCTTCCGGAAAGAGTTAGGCCCCCGGTGTCTACCACAAGAAATTCCTTATCTAACCAGCTGGAACGACCATACAAGCGGTCCCTGGTTACCCCCGGTATTTTTTCTTCAATAGCTTTTCTTCCTCCCACCAGACGGTTAAAAAGTGTTGATTTTCCCACATTGGGACGACCGACCAAAGCAACAAGCGGAGTAGACAAAAGGCACCTCTCCTTTAGCCTGTAACGGGTATTACTTTTTTTACAAAAAAGCTCCTGATTTCCTCCAGGCTGTTAACGGGAACAATCCGCACTTTTAGCCTGGCTGCCAGAAAATCAAGAGAGATATTATCCAGGAAAAGCTTCGTACCTTCTTTAAGCATAACTGAGGGTATAAACATGACCTCCCCCAGGTTTTCCCTGCTTAAGCCCAGAAGTAGATCACTGCCGGTAAGCAGTCCTGTAACGGTAACGTTTCCTCCCCAGAAAACGTTAGGGAGAATATGAAGGTATGTTTTTAAACCCCTTATTTTTTCTAACTCCCCCAGGAACATTTTTAAAAATGCCCCCCCGGATTGACCGGTTACCAGGGATATCTCCATTTTACGACGCAGGGACGGTAAAGCTGACTTTCTCCATTCCTCAATTTCGTTCAAAAACAACCTTCCCAATCCCACCCCATTTTCTAACTGCTGATACATCCCGTAATGCTCATGGGGGGGGAGAAGCCTGCCAGAGAGAATATAAAACTCATCGGCAAGGTAAATAAACGGCGTCCCCAACTGTTCCTGAAAAAGCTCCTGCATAGCCGAGTAATCCTCGACAATGCTGCAGGCTTCACCGGGTGAGACGCTGCGAAGCGGAGCTAGTTTTTGGCGATACCTGGTCAAACCAACAGGAACAAGAGCCACGGTTTTTAAACCAGGGTAAAGGAGGGACAGGTCCTTAACAGTTTTTTTTAAAACCGCTCCGTCGTTAAGGCCAGGGCAGACAACCACCTGTCCGTGAATTTCCACGCCCCCCCGCACCAGTTTCTTTAACTGTTCCAAAATAACTCCGGCAGCAACGTTTCCCATCATTTTACGGCGGATGACGGGGTCGGTGGAGTGAATGGAAACATACAGGGGAGATATCCCCCTTCGTACAATTCTTTTCAGGTCGAGGTCACCCATATTAGTCAGGGTAATATAATTTCCGTGAAAAAAGGAAAGACGGTAATCATCATCCTTTTCATATAACGAAGAACGCATTCCGGGAGACTGTTGATCTATAAAGCAAAACAAACAATGATTTTGACAGCGCCGTATAGGACCCAAAGTGGGTGAAAAAAAATCTAATCCCAGTTCCTCATCATATTTCTTTTTGATCTTAATTTCGGTAAAATTGCCTTTTTTATTATATAAAGAAAGAAGGACCCTCTGGCCGGAACAAAGATAATGATAATCAAGGATATCATAAAAAAATGAATTATTTATCTTAAAAAGAAAGTCTCCTGCCTTAATACCAGCTTTAGCAGCCGGAGATTCTTTTTTAACGTGTGAGATTGTAAAGCCTCGATGCATTGTTCTTCTCCCTTAGGTATTGAACTACTAGCTGACTTCCCCAAATATCTACAAATTATACTCATTATCCTATTTCCTTTAGTTTCTGTCAAGGCGACGGTCAAGAGATTCCGACGGTCAAGAGATTCAGTAAAACAAAAGGTAATCATCCGGCCTTGCTCTTTACCTCTCCCACAACTTTCTTAATTTTACTGTAAGCCAGCATGCAGCCGGGAAGTAAAAATATTCGGCCTGCTGTTACAAGATTGAGACTCCTCGACAACAAACCACCCAGCCTTATCAGTATGTTCAGGCATGGCATTGTGCTGGCAAGGATAACCTCACCGGGATTAATATTCATAATGCTGCTGAAGTCCTTTAGGACTGTTTCCACAAGCTGCCCGGCATTCCTGCAGCCCATTACAAATACTTCATGGCCTTTTTCATCTTTGCCCATAAAAAAAATCTTTCCTACATCTTTATTTTTAACCTTATCAAAATAAGGGCAGGACAGTAGCTCCCTGAACGAAGGAAATTTTTCTTGATCAAAAATACCCAGGTGAAGAGCAGCCGCCATAACGGATGAATGCGTCCCACCATAACAATGATAAATAATTTTCATAAATCCCCCTTAATGTTTGACGATAATATAAGTTCCATTTTCGAGATCATGTACTACGCCCTCAGTTATACGCGCCATGGTAGTCGCAATTTTATCCTGTTCTTCTTTATTTACGGCATAAAAAATGGGTGCTCCGCACCCACCCACTTTTTCCGGCTCCAGAGCGATAATCGCCAGGATAAATTTGTTTAACTCCACTTCTAAACGATCCCTTCTTATTAATTATTAATCAGAAGCCTTGGACCCGATATTAGTTTTTAAAGGAGCCCTGTAAGCACTTTCCAGTACTGGCACTCTTTTAACAGCCTCTATTAAAAACTCTATATCTCTCTCTATGGGTACAATAATCATACCTATCCTGCCGGTATCCAGGTCTCTGCGCAGAATGGGTGTAAACTCCGCCGTATCCACATCCTTGTAAAGTCCCAATAAAGTTGCCACATCATGGGCAATAGCCATGCGCTGACCGATATTGGCAAGTGTCGCACGGGCATTGTCATCCAAAGGTTCGATTATTACCCCGAGAGCTCTCTCAAGGTATTTTTCTTTGACACTTTCCATCCCCAGGTTCATAAAATGGATATCTTCCACAAAAAGATTAGGCCCTTTAAAATGCACCTTCCCCTGCCGCACACGGGCAATCTCACCAACAATTTTACCTCCCATTAGTCTCCTGGAAATTAAAAAAGCTATGAAAGCAACTAACAGGCCATAGAAAACGTTGCCCCAATAGGTGGCCCCTCCTACGAGCAAAGACGTAAACATAACCAGGTAATTCCTCGCCTCAAAAACCCTGGCAATTCCCTCTATATATTCCACTCCCCTGGAAACGAGGTTTGCTCTATCCAGGTTTTTTAACATCATCCTTTCCATGTCACGCACTTCTCTGAATTGTGTTGCGGCCAGGGCCAGAAAGGTCACAGCCGTAAATTCCTTTTCCATTAGAGCCGGTACGGCCACAGAACCAATAACGGCAGCTATAAAGGCCATGGCAAGATGTATTGTCGTTCCGTGAGGATAGCTGGGATACTGGCGATAGTCTCTTTTGAGCATATAGTAACGAATCAGGACACCCGTTACTACTCCGGTTAACATTGCCTCTAAAAAAGGGGCAGCAAACAATTCCCTTCCCCTCCTTATTCACCGGCCCCGCTGTCTCCCCCGCCTTTTCTTTTTCCTCCGAATTCAGCGAATTCTTTTTTAAAGAAATTCGCTAACTTGGAGCGCAGCTCTTCCACGTCTCCCGTACCGATTAAAAGGTAAACTCCCAGGACTACTCCCACAGTAAAGATCACCCAGAGAATGCTCCTTAACGCCGTTACTCCAACCCCCTCCCGCGCTCGCTCGCCTTCCCTCCCGAGAAAATAAACGGCAACAGTATCACTAAAAAGGGCCATGGATCTTTCCGCCCCTTCCCTGGTATTCTCGTGAGTTCCTACTTCTACCAGCATGGCCAGGGGCAGCATATCCTGGTTGTAATTACCCCTGGCTAAAAAGATGCCCTTGATTAACCCGGGGTGGATATCATCAGTTACCTTTTTGAGACCTTCCGCAAAGCTCCTGTTAGCCTGGGCGTTTTGATTTTGACGACCGACAACAAACTGCAGCTGCACGGTGGGCCTGCCTTCAACAGTCCCGACATACTCTTCTGCGGGAACGGCATCGCGGTGAATATCAAATAGTGAACTAGCTCCCGCTCTTAAAAATTCCTCCGCAGTTCTCCGGGACCTGTGATAAGCACCGGCATCGTGGGGAACATGAGTTTCCCGGGAATAATTTACATTCAACCCTTTTTCCTGTAAGGCTTCGCTGAAAGCCCTGCCCACTTCCAAAATACCGCCGCCCTGGGGAATGCTTTCCGTACCATCTGAGGGCACGTATGATTCAGTGCCGTGGGAATGATAAACCCCCAGCAGGATGTCCCTTGTTTGCGGCTGTCCTTCCTGGAAGGTGCCGCCCTTAATCATCAAAGAATTTAAGACCTCTTCCACATTTATCTCAAAAAGCTTTATATCTTCTATAAAACGCGCCCAGGCGATATCTCCCTCCAATCTTTCCACCCGATAAAGCTTATTCTCAATGTTGATGTACTCGTCACCGGGATGAATTATTCTCGCTGTGCGCATGATCGTTTTGCCAGTCTGCAAATCTTTCATAATATAAAAACCATCGGTCCGCTCATCCAGCTCTTTAAGCTCGAAGAAATCCTCTGCTGCAACCCCTGAAGAAGCAAAGATTAATAATATTATTAAAAAAAACAGGGATAAGAAAGTGATTCTTTTAAAGTTTATCATACCGGTCATTTTTAACACCTGCCCCGCAATAATCTTAATTTGGGTAAAAACATTTCATTCCTCTTGACGGTTTTCCGGTTCTGATTCCGGAGAATTTTCTCCGGGAGAATCATCCATATTTTCGCCTTCTTTTTCCGCTCCCCTTAATTCTAGGCTAACCCTTTCTGTCGTTTCTCCCACAAATTCCGCCAGGCCGAGAGCGATTAAACCGGCTATCACTACGGCGTCAAAAACCCCTGCTCCTCCGATGGTTATAGACGACCTGGCCCCGGCAAAAGCATTTTCTACCTGTGCGGCAATATCATTTAAAACTATGGCCATGGTTCCGGCAATAAAGGAGCCCCTTCTGCTCCTACCGGTGATATAAGCTACCACACCGGCAATAATAGCAATCACATATAATGGATCCAAAAAAAAGTTATATGTTGGTTCCAGGGGCATGATCTTCATCGTTGCATAAACAACCACGGCAGTAATAAGAAGGGCTGTGACAGACCTGCTAATTTCAGGTTTTTCAGCTTTGCTCCAGAGGTAAATAACAAGAATTACGGGAACAATGCCTCCGCCCAGGTTAACGCTCACACCCCCGAAAAGAGGTATATCCGGTAGAAAACCACCCACAATCATGGCTATGAGAAAAAGAAGGGCGGCTCGGTCACTTAAACGCAACCTGTCAAGAACCCTCTGAGCAAGGCCAAAATATATTATAATAGCCACTGCTAAAAGAAACACCATACCGACATTCACTAATTTATCGCCCCTTTCCTGAAACTTGCTTGCTACCCTAGTAGAATAACCTTAATTGAATTATTTATTCTTTTCGCAGACCCGCCAGGAAATAGTTAAATAAAAAACGGACTTTCTAAAAAGTCCGCTTGGTGAAAAAAGCTTTAAAGCTTAAAATTTCCCTTGCATATTTATCAATAATAGCTGGTCCCCGTTTTAATTACCGGTACGGGACATGTTATGGCATAGAAACAGGAAAAAACTATTCTTCATTTTTCTCAGCATTATTCTCATTGTTAAAAAGATCCCCGAAAACATCTCCCAGAGTTACGTTCTGGTTCTCGCCTTCCTTGGATAAAGAGTGAGCAGTTAAATCTCTTGGAGCGGGGCGTGCCTTTTTAATGCTTAGACTAATCCTTTTGTTTTCTACATTTATATCCAGAATCTTCGTTTCAATCTCTTCCCCTTCCTTGATAATCTCTGAAGGGTGCTTTACGTGAAAATCAGCCATCTGGGAAATATGGACCAAACCTTCCACCCCCGGTAAAAGCTCAACAAAAGCCCCGAAGTTTACAATCCTGGTAACTTTTCCGTTAATTATGTCTCCAACATTGTATTCTTTGTTGACCCTGGACCAGGGATCGGGTTGAGCCTGCCTGATACTCAAACTTATTCTTTCCCGTTCCGGAATGATTTCCAGAACCTTTACGTTAACCTGTTCGCCAACTTTCAGGACGTCTTGAGGGTGCCCGACCCTCTGCCATGAAACCTCGGAAATATGCACCAGCCCGTCAATGCCGCCTACATCCACAAAGGCACCAAAATCTGTCAGCCTTTTAACAACTCCGTTAATTATTTCTCCTTCTTTTAAATTGTCCAGCGTATCACGTTTTTGTTTTTCCGCTTCTTCTTCCAACATCTGCTTCCTTGATAGGATGACTTTATCCCGTTCCCTGTTTAATTCTATGACTTTGAAGGAAAATTCCTGCCCTAAAAACTGCTGAAAATCAGGAATATAGCGAACGTCCACCAGTGATCCGGGCATAAAACCTTCAATTCCACTGCCCAGGTTAATTATTATCCCCGCAGGGACTATTTCCTTGACAACTCCTTTCATAGGTAACCCCATTTCCACAGCCTCGACCAGTTCCTTCCAGCGTCTTTCACGTTCCAGTCGCTTTTGGGAAACAATAATTTTGTCTTCCTGGTTGTTGACTTTTAAGATTAAAAGATCAACACTATCTCCAGGAGAAAATTTATCTTTTAATATAGTTTCTCCTTCCAGGAAAACCTCGGTGCGGGGAAGTACCGCTTCGGACTTATAGCCGAGATCAACCATTACCTGATCTTCCTCTACCAGGACAACTTTTCCTGTTATGACATCACCAGGCCGGTAATCCTTTCCATCTGCTTCCTGGTAGGAAATAACTTCTTCTGTTCTGGCTTCTAAATTACCATTTTCCATTTTGACCATAACCTCCTTTATCGTCCAGGGGGGGGTTGAAGCCCCTGCAGTCACCCCCACGCTTTTTATTCCCACCAGCCACTCCTCGGAAATATCCCGGGCCCCTGTAATCTGATGGGTTTTTACTATCTCACGGCAGACCTGCGATAACTTGTTGGTGTTAGAGCTCCTTTCATCTCCCACTACAAGCATTAAGTCTACCGTTGATGCCAATTTAGCAGCAGAATCCTGCCTGAGAGCAGTTGCCCTGCAAATTGTATTGTATACCTCCAGGCCGGGGTCCTTTTTTTTCAATTTTTCTGCCACTTTTAAAAACCTGTCTTCACGTTGGGTAGTTTGGGAAATTAACAGGGCCCTGGAACTAAATGACATTTTTTCGATAGCTTCAGTATCTTCCGGATCCATGACCCTGGCTTTTCCCTCAGTCCAACCTAACACAGCTTGTACTTCGGGATGCTGTTTATTGCCGAATATAATAATCTCATAACCATCTTCGAGATATTTGCGGGCAATCCTTTGCAAACTCCTGACATTCGGACAGGTAGCATCAACTATTTCCAGATCTTTCCTCTCTTGCAGTAATTTCAGGATCTGCGGTGGAACACCGTGAGTACGTATGATAACAGTACCGCTGTCCAGTTCTTGCGGGTTATTGACAACCTTTACTCCTTTTGACGCCAAAAAGTTAGTGACCTCATCATTGTGTACCAGTGGTCCCAGACTGCTTACCTTTTTACCCCTGTCAACTTCCCTTAATGTGAGATCCAGTGCCTTTTTTACCCCGCTGCAAAAACCTGCATGGTCCGCTAAAAATACCTGCAAAAAGCCGTGCCTCCCTGTATTTACAACAACTTCTTAATTTCTTCCGTAATCTGTAAACTGACTGTTTCTAAAACTTTCCCCTTTATTTTACCCTCTTCTTCAAAATATATCAAAGGACCTATTTTGACCTCTACCGGCCGTAAAATTTTTTCCGGCCACTTTATGGCCACAGGTAAAACAGGTTTTTTACTCTTTAAAGCGATTAAGGCAGCGCCGTGATGGAGTTCTCCCAGTTCACCGGTATGGCTCCTCGTTCCCTCAGGAAAAAGCCCCAGGACCCCTCCTTCATCCAGTACTTGCATGGCACGCCTTATAGCGCTTTTATCTGCTGTGTTTCTTTTTACGGGGAAAGCTCCAAGTTTTTTGATCAGGGTTCCCAGTATAAAAATATTAAAAAGCTCTTCCTTGGCCATAAAACTAACCCTGTTCCTGCTAGGCAATAGACATCCTACCAGGGGGGGGTCGAACCAGCTGGTATGATTTGCACAAATAATAAAGGGTCCTTGCGGAGGAAGGTTTTCCAGGCCATTAAATTTCAATAAATACATACATTTAAAATATAAATAAAACAGTCCCCTCACAAACCGGTAAAACATATCAGCGGCTCTCTTTATGGTATATTTTAATTTTTTCTTCTCCGTGTTCTTTTATTTTGTCATTACGGATCGCATCCAGCACTTTTTCAATAACCTCTTCCAGGGTATAGGGGGTTGTATCTATAATCTGCGCTTCCGGAGCAATTTTCAGGGGTGATTCTTCTCTTTCCTGATCAATACGGTCTCTCATGGCAATTTCTTTCAAAAGATCCTCATAATTAACATCCAAACCCTTTGCCTTCATTTCCAGCCAGCGTCTTTTGGCACGTTCCTCCAAACTGGCAGACAAAAAAAACTTGTAATCGGCATTTATGAGGACATTTGTTCCGATATCTCTTCCTTCCATTACGATCCCGCCGCTTTTTTCAGCCAGCTTCCTCTGTAGGAAAACGAGCTCTCTTCTTAGTTCAGGCGACTTAGCCACAATAGAAACATTTTTGTTAACCCGGGGACTGCGGATTTTTTCCGTTACATTTTCGCCATCCAGGTAAATTAAAGTGCCTTCTTTGTTATCATATTCCGTTTCCATGTCACAGTTCCGTGCCAGCTCACCCAGTAATTTACTGTTAGTAATATCGATGCCTTCTTTTAAAGCTTTCAAAGTAATAGCACGGTACATGGCTCCTGTATCCAGGCATTTCAACTCCAGGCGGCGGGCAACTTCCCTGGCTACACTACTTTTACCGGCACCTGCCGGGCCATCAATAGCAATCCGCATTAAATTTTCACCCCGATACTATCCGTTTAAAAAGTTGAAGGTTCCATAAAATAAATATACCGGATATCTTCCCGGTATGCGCCCTTGTCCGTGGAATGAAAAAATAAAAACTTGCGCAAAACGAAAAAAAGACCCGGTTAATAAAAACTTTTCCCCTCTAGAGAAAAAAGAGTTAAAATATTCATCTGTATCAGCAAATAATTTCTTCAGTTTGCAACATTTCTTCCAGCCCAGGTAAAAATCTACTACGACTTTAATAACCCACAACTTTACACCTTGCACCTTATAACCACCTCATAGAGAAAAAGAAAAGCCTCCATAAGCAATAATATACTATAATAAAGCTTTTGACAACCCTAAGATTGAATTATTAAGGTATGATCCATGCCAAAAGATCTCTTTCTCCAAAGGTTTTTATTTCATGTCCCCTCTCCGGAGCCTTTAGTTTTCCGTAAATCTCAACCACCGTGATCGTAGCAGGCATATCCCCCGTAACTTCGCCGATCACCTCCAGCAGGTCTCCTGGTTGAACAGTAATATAAATGTTTTCCTCTCCAAACTGTCCTGCAACCTGGTTATTGACAAGCAAAAAAAGTTTGCAAGGAGTTCCCGGGGGGGATTTTAGCTCCAAAACCAGTGTAGTCTCCTCCTGTACAGGAGCAACCGGCCTCTTCTCACCTGTCATTTTCCTGCCCATTACATCCTGAATATTTTGCAGTACAGGTTTTCCTTCAACCTTATCCGTTTTACTCAAGAACAGGCGTAAGTTACCATTCATAAGCATAGCCTGGACAATAAACAATAAAACGACAAGTGCCAGGGCTACTCTGAAGATAATTTTTTCTATTGCCGTTACAAAACGTTGTAACCATCTATCGAAATCCATATAACATAAAGCCCCCTTTTATATATCTTTATGCAAAAAAGGGGGCTTTAATACCTGTTCTCCGTTCTATTTAACGACTGCTTTCTTTTAAACGCAGCATTAACCTGTTTTGAAAGAACTCGTTCATTTTAAATAGCAATCTCTCTATCTCTTTACCATTTAAGATTATACTGCTGGGTTCCAGGATTTCAATTCGCCTGAATTCTTCCCTGACGATAAAGCGGAGCAGATCCTCCAGTGAATCCGCCGAAACTATCAGCTCGAGAGGAGCAAAAGCTATCTCTTCGTCCATCTCCTCATCATATACACTGTATAACTCACCCAGATCCATATTCTCAACGTTTATTCCCTGTAAGGGTACGTTTCTCCAGAGAGCCACCTGTTGCTCCCTGAACTCCTGGGCAACGTTTTCTGTTCTTTTCCCGCCGAAAAAAAAGCGTGCCGGACGGGGTTTCCCTTTGTAATCAAATCTTACCTTGAACTTCAAACGGGAATTTATCCGTTGTTCTCTGGGGATTTCATTTCTTTCTTCTTTTTCCCGAGTATTAATTTCAGATTTGAGCATCCTTTATCCCTTTCCTTCTGTCTGCCCAATGGCTTTTAAGATATTTCTCTACTGTATCTTTCTGTCTTTTTATCCTTTAAATACCCAAATATAATTTTACCCCTCTGTTATTAATTTAATTCGCCAGACGAATCAATATTTCCTGCTATACCGAAAGGTATAAGGAATATTTCAGTATTATTTTGGCAAATGACAAATATCGTTAAATAAATCCAGGTAAGGATTTCTCCAATCATCATACAAAATAGTAGTGAGAGAGGAGGGAGATAATTTCAACCTGGTAATCCGGGAGAAAGGTATATCTAAAATACCTGCTACCAGTACTTTAATGGCACCGGCGTGGGTTACAATTAAGAAATTCCTCTCGTGGTCAGTGCTTAAAAGTTCCTCATAACTCCGCAGGGTTCTTTCCCTAAATTGTTCGAAAGATTCTCCGCCGGGAATAGTGCCAGTTTCGGGGTTAAGCATCCACAAGTCTACGGCATTCCGATCTTTTTCGTCCATTTCCGTATAAATTTTCCCCTCCCAGTCGCCAAAAAAAATTTCTCTCAATCCATCGACAAGACGGGGTGTTAAACCGTGTACGGCTGCAATAATTTCTGCGGTTTCCCGGGCACGTAACAGGGGGCTGGAAAAGACTTCACTAAACTTTTCATTACTTAAGCGCCGGGAAAGAAGCCGTGCCTGGTTTCTACCTGTTTCGTTTAATGAAATATTTCCCCTACCCTGAAAACGCATTTCAAGATTCCAGTTTGTTTCACCATGTCTTACTAGAAATACCTTTTGCATAGTTTAACGGTTTTACAATCCTTTCGTCAGTATGATAACACACAGCGTTTGCTGTTGGCGTAGCTCCGAGTTCGCTCGGCAAGTTTTACTACTCAGAAGTTAGTACAAAGATGCTATGATTAAAGTCAACTTTTTTTGTGGATAACCGAAAATGCATAAAGATATCTACTCTGACAAAATAGTATTTTTTTGACAGCGAACAA
>JAGVAS010000185.1 GCA_020060185.1 Desulfovibrio sp.
TATTATTGACTTGTCCAGCCCCTTTTGCGATAAAATTTTTCTCTTTTGCCACTTAAATCCTTAACAGACAGGCTTTTCTTTAATCATGCGTCAGTCCTGCGCATTACTGAATTGCCCCTTAAACCTGAGAAAATCCTGGCCGCCCTGCAAGGGACCGGCGAGGAGAAGGAGGTGGAAAATTATTAATATACTTTTAGAAACCGGATTTTGAAAAATAAGTAGAAAGGGTGAGAAACAATGTCTCTGGACCAGCAGAGAAGATTCTGGGTAATCTTTTTTACAGTTATTGTGCTGGCAGCTTTTATTCTACCATTTTATTTATTTAACAACCTCCCCAAATTTTATGGTGCTTTCCTCTTCTGGAGCGTATTTGCCATTATAGCTATTATTGGTGTGGGTGTTATCACTAGCAAATGGAGGGAATAAGATGAGTGCAGCAACCGTTTATATTACCATTGCTTTGTATTTCGTACTGGGTACTGTTGTAGCGCTACTGGCCCGCAAGGGTATGGGGCAAGGCGTAGCCGACTTTTTCCTCGCTAACAGGGCTATCGGGGGCTTTGTGGCGGCCTTGACCTACAGTGCTACGACCTACAGCGCGTTTATGCTGGTGGGCTTGGCCGGCCTTACCTATGCAGGTGGAGTTGGTGCCCTGGGCTTCGAGTTAATCTACTTATCCGGCCTGGTGCTGGTGGCCTTCTTTGGCCCTCGCTTCTGGCTGGTGGGTAAGAAGTATAATTATATTACCCCGACGGAAATGCTGGCGGACCGCTACCAGAGCAAGCCTTTAGAGGTTATTGCTGCCATTGCCGCAGTTATCTTTCTTATTCCTTACAGCGCGGTCCAATTAGTAGGTATCGGAACCCTCATGGAAGGGCTCTCCGGCGGCTCTATTCCCTTTATAGTAGGTCTTGTCGTGGCAACTATCTTTGCTGTCACCTGGGCCTGGATGGGAGGCATGAGGGCTGTAGCCTGGACCGATTCCCTGCAGGCATTGGTCATGATGACAATAGCCTTACTTTCTGTTATTCTAATCGCTTACCGGGGGTTTGGCGGGTTTGGGGGACTTTTTGGCGCCCTGGAAATAAATTATCCCCAATGGCTTACCGTGCCCGGACCGGGGACGCCGGGGTACTTTAACCCTCAAAGATTCGTAGGGTTAAGCATGCCCTGGTTCTTCTTCTGTCTCTCCAATCCCCAAGTCAGCCAGCGTCTTTTTATCCCCAAGTCCCTTAAACACATGAGGACTATGGTTATGGGCTTCCTGGTATTCGGTTTCATTTACACTCTTATCTCTATTATTTGGGGCTTTTCCGCACGGTTATTACTCCCCGATCTGGCTGTTGCTGATGCAGCTACGCCCCACCTGCTGGCCCTGGAAATAGTTCCTAGGGGAGTTGCCCTTATTGTTATGCTTGGTATTACGGCTGCAGCTATATCCACGGTCAACTCCATTATCCTGACGCTTTCCTCCATGGTTTCCCGTGATGTTTTCAAAAGGCTGAAGCCGGGTGCAGATGAAAAGCAGGAGCTTATCGTCGGCAAGCTATTTGTCCCCCTGTTTGCAGTAGCCATTTTCTTCTTTGCCAGCCTGCGTCTGGGCCTTATTGCCGTTTTATCCGTGGCTTCTTCAGCCGGACTCCTGGTGATGGTTCCTGCCCTGATCGGCACCTTCTTCTGGAAAAAAGGTACAGCAACGGGAGCAATTACCAGTATCCTGGTAGGGGGAATAGTCGCCTTTTACTTCCAGTTTGGTCGTGTGTTTCCCCTGGGCTGGTGGCCCGGCGTCTGGAGCGGAATTATCGCTACGGTGCTTTTTATTGTCGTCAGCTTGCTGACGAAACCACCTAAAGAGAAAGCCGATGAGTTTCTCGGTTACTTGAATGATGCCCTGAAAGAGAAAAACGCTATCTAAGAGCAACGCAATCAGGAGGGGGACGGGTAACGGTTCCTGTTCCCCTTACTTTCCTTCTTTAACCGCTGTTCAGGAGGAGGTTTAAATGTTTGAAAAATATTACAAGCCCGTCAGCCTGGAAGAAGCCCTGTCCAGACTGGATGATTCCCGGGGCCGGGCCAGGATAATTGCCGGGGGGACAGATCTGGTTTTGCAGCTGCAAAACCGGGAAATTGTCCTTGATGCCGTAGTCGATATTACGGCTATCGAACAGCTGCGTTATATCCGGGAAGAAGGCGGGATGATTAAAATCGGAGCGCTTACCACCCACTCTGATATGGCTGGTTCTCCCCTGCTTAAAAGGTCAGCTTCCCTGTTATCTGAGGCGGCCGGGAACGTGGGATCTTTACAGATTCGCAACGTGGGAACAGTGGGAGGAAATGTGATTAATGCCCAGCCTGCGGCCGACACGGCTGTAGCCCTGATGGCCCTGGATGCCATGGCCCGGGTGGTTTCGACCGCCGGGGAGAGGCAGGTACCCCTCGGTGAACTTTACCGTCCGGAAGGGGGCACTGCCCTGGATCCCGGTCGGGAAATCGTAACAGAATTCTCCTTTTATCCCCCGGCAAACGGGGGTGGGTCAGGCGCCTTTAACCGGCTGGCCAGGCGTAAAGCCGTAGCCCTGCCGGTATTTAATACCGCTGTCGTTATCTGGACGGATCAAGATCAGAGTTACTTAACAGATGCCCGTATTATTATGGGGCCGGTCGCCCGTATCCCCTTCAGGGCCAGGGAGGCAGAAAAGGTTTTGACAGGTAATCCTCCCGGGGAACATTATTTCCGGCTGGCAGCAGCCCAGGCTGCCGGTGAGGCCAAGCCGAGGGACAGTTACCTGCGGGGTAGTGCCGCCTACCGCAAAAAGCTGGCGCAGGTTATGGTTCTCAGGGCTCTGACAAAGGCCTGGGACGGCCTGGAGAAGAGGGGGTGACCTGGTGGATAAAATAAAAAAACGCCTTTCGTTTATTCTTAACCATAAACCGGTAACAGTTGAAGTCGAACCTGATACACTTTTACTCGATCTTCTCAGGGAAACCCTGGGGCTTACGGGGACGAAGCGGGGGTGCGGCGAGGGAGAATGCGGTGCCTGTACTGTCATTATTAATAACGAAGCCGTTAATGCCTGCCTTTACCCGGCCTGGAAAGTGGAAAACTGCCGGGTATTGACGGTAGAAGGCCTGGGTACCGAGGAGAATCCTCACCCTTTACAGGAGGCTTTTCTGGAAGCAGGAGCCGTGCAATGCGGCTTTTGTACACCGGGTATGCTCATGTCCAGCTATGCTTTACTGCAAAAAACAGCAAACCCTGCTGAGAGCGAGGTTAAAGAGGCTATTTCCGGCAATCTCTGCCGCTGTACCGGGTATGTAAAGATAATAGAAGCTATTAGAAAGGCGGCTCAAAAGATGAATGATCCGTCAATATCCAAAAGGAAGGAGGTATAAGGTTGAGTTCCCTGCTGTTAAGAAATATCGGTTGTTTGATTTCCGGCAAAGTGGATAAACCTTATTGCGAAGGAGATGCCGTGCTGATTAAAGACGGCCTTATCGCCGTTATCGGAGGCAATTCCCTGGCGGAGAGCGATGCGGATCTTGTTGTCGATGTCCAGGGTGCGACAGTTGCGCCCGGTCTTATCGACTCCCATGTCCATCCCGTCCTGGGCGATTATACGCCCCGGCAGAAGATGCTTGACTTTATGGAGAGCTCTCTGCATGGCGGTGTTACCACCATGATTTCTGCCGGTGAACCCCATACTCCCGGGCGTCCCAAGGACCCGGCGGGAACGAAAGCCCTGGCGATTCTCTGCCACAAGTCTTCCCGCAATTACCGCCCCGGGGGGGTAAAGCTGCACGGCGGGGCGTTAATCCTGGAAAAAGGCCTTAAAGAAGAAGATTTTGCCGAACTGGCCGGAGAAGGAGTCTGGCTGGTGGGCGAAGTAGGGCTGGGAAGCGTCAAAGATCCGGAGGAAGCAGCCCAGATGGTTCGCTGGGCCCACAAGTACGGCATGAAGGTGATGATGCATACCGGGGGGACTTCTTTACCGGGCAGTTCGGTAGTAACCGCGGGAGATGTTCTTACTGTTCAACCCGACGTGGCCTCCCATGTTAACGGGGGACCCACTGCTCCTCCTCTTCAAGAAATAGAAAGGCTGGTAACGGAGGCACAGATGGCCCTGGAAATAGTACACTGCGGCAACCCCAAAGCTGCCGATTATGCCGCCCGCCTGCTTAAGGAAAAAGGAGAACTGCACCGTCTTGTTATCGGTAACGATGCTCCCTCGGGTACAGGGGTAATTCCCCTGGGAATATTGAGAGTCATGGCCCAGCTGTCTTCCATGTCCGGTATTTCCGGTGCAGAGGTTGTGGCTGCAGCCAGTGGCAATACAGCTGCACTGTACGGGTTGAATACCGGCGTGGTAGAGGTAGGTCGGGAGGCTGACCTTGTGGTGCTGGATGCTCCTATGGGCTCTGTGGGAGAAGATGCCCTTAAAGCCCTGGAAGCCGGAGACGTACCGGCTGTGGGTATGGTTTTGGTCGATGGCAAAGTTATGTTCAACATAAGCAGGAATACTCCACCGCCCAAACGCAAACCGGTGCTGAAGGAGATGAAAAAATGATCGTTATAGACCGGGAAGCCTGCCGCGCCTGTGGAATATGCGTACAGGAATGCCCCTTAAGAGCTTTAACCCTGGAGGATAAAAAGGTTGTCGTCTCCCAGGCCTGCTCTTCCTGTGGGGGGTGCAGCAAGGTCTGCCCGCACGAAGCTGTTACAGTTTTTAAAGAAATAGAACCGGGAGTGGTGCAGTGCTTTTCCTGCCCTGTACAGTGCCTTGTACGGGAAGGCTTTAGCGGGGCCTGCCAGAGGTACGTAAACGAAGGAGGTTACCTGAAGCGAAACCGCCCCCTGGTGGTGAGTCCCCTGGACGATTATACCAGGCCGCAGTACCGTCCCCTTATTACCGGCGTTGGAGCAGGTACCAGCTATCCCGACAGTAAAACTGCGCCCCATATAGTCAGCAGGGAAGTGGACGGGGTTGAGCTCGTAACGGTGGTAACGGAGGCTCCCCTTAGTTATAGCGGTATAAAAGTAAAAATTGATACAAACTTCTTTATCGGTGAAGAAGGGGCCCGGGTCCGCCGTAATGGAAAAATGGTGGGCAGGGTGACTACAGAGGAGTACGGGTCTAAAATGCTGGCCCTGGGGGGAGTTAACCTTTTAAGCGGTAAAACGGGCTTTACCGTGGCCAGGACGATTGCTGATCTTGCCAACAAAGAAAAAGTAGAGCTGACTGTAGAAAAGGGGAGCAGGCTGGAAATCCAGGTTGGGGAGAAGCCGGTAATTGACGGCAAGCAGGATACCAGGATGCGTATAGGGTGCGGCAGCGCCACTATTGGGCTTTTTGCCCGCCAGCTCAAAGAGATTGTGGATGATGCCATCATCCTGGATCACCATATTATCGGGCTGCTTTCGGAACATCCTGCCGGGTCTTTTGTAGGAATGAAATACAGCGGGATTACTCCTGTAGGGCGTAAAAGCACCGTGGGGAGGTATTTTGGCGAGGCCGGTTCCGGCTGGGGTGATACTGCTGTAAAGAATCCCTTGGAAGCAGTAGCCAAAATAGATATGAGTATAGCCAGGCCGGGTATGCGTATTCTGGTGACAGAAACTACCGGCCGCAAAGCAGCCCTGCTGGAAATAACGCCTTCCGGATCCTTAAGGGAGATTCCCCTTACGCCGGAAGTAACTGCTTTTATTCATACCCTGGCGGAAAACTGCGAGGAATCCAGGGTTTCAGCTGTCTATACGGGCGGCTCCGGAGGCAGTGCCCGGGCCGGGGTAACAGATTATCCCCTGCGCCTGACCAAAAGCGTGCACAGGGGGGATGTAACCCTTACCGTGGGAGGAGCTCCTGTCTTTATTTTACCCGGCGGGGGTATAAATTTCCTTGTTGATGTGGAAAAAGTTGTTCCCCGGTCTTTTACCTGGGTGCCTACCCCGGCTACAGTAGCTCCTTTGGAATACACTATGACCCTGGAGACATATAAAGCAATTGGTGGGCGTCTGGAGTATGTCACTCCCTTTGAAGAAGTCCTTAAGCGCTACAAGTGCTACAGGGGAGGTGTTCCGGATTAAAATTGAAACCATCCACCCCGGCCAGGTACTCTTACAATTCGGCCCGATAAATATGGTTATCGGCGGTTGGTGCAGGGGGGAACCCATGTTAAAAGAACTGCTGAAAGAGGCCGCAGTCGTGGCCGTTCGGGGGCTGGAAGAGCTTTCCAACGTACTGCCCCAGGCCAGGATGCCGTTTGTTACCCGGAAAAATGAAGAACAAGGTTGTTCCAGCCCCCCTCAGCCCAGGGTTTTGCAGTATATGTATGAGGCCATAGAGGCAGCCGGAGACCCTTCCCTGACTCCCATGGCCGCTGTTGCCGGCTCTATTGCCGATTTGGTGGCTGAATCCCTGGTCAGGAGGGGGGCAACCAAGGCTTTTGCCAATAACGGCGGTGATATTTCCATAAAACTGGCGTCGGGGGAGCAAACCAGTATTGGTATTATGTCCGATATGGCTAAGGGAACAATTTCACATACCCTTGCTTTAACCAGCCTTGATGGTATCGGGGGTGTAGCTACAAGCGGCCTGGGAGGGCGCAGCCTTACCAAGGGCGTCGCGGAAGCCGTAGTTGTCCTGGCGGATAATGCCCGGCTTGCTGATGCCTGTGCTACCCTGATTGCCAACGAGACCCTTGTTCAAACCCCGGAGGTATTTCAGGTTAAAGCAGAAACGCTCGACCCTCAGACCGACCTGCCAGGTCACATGGTCACCCTGAGGGTAGGTATTTTGCCTTCTGCCATGGTCCAAAAAGCGCTGGTAAAGGGAAAGGAAGCCGCAGAACATTTACAGAAAAAAGGAATTATCAGGGGTGCTTTTATCTTTGTCCAGGGTAAAATGACAGCAGTCCCGCGCATTTTACTTACTAAAACGGTCCAGGTGACCAGAAAATGAAGGAGGGGATAAACTTGGCCGGAATACCTGAAATCCGTAAAATTTATACAATCGTAGAAGAAACCCATGCTGACGGTGAGATGAAATTAAAAAGCCCAACCCGTAAAGCAGCAATTGCCGTGGTATTTAAAAATCCCTTTGCCGGTAAGTACCAGGACGATCTTTCCATGCTTTACGACTGGAGTGAAGAGCTTGGGGAGATTCTTACGAAAAAAGCAGTAGCAGCACTGGGCATACAACCTGAAGAAGTTCACAGTTACGGCAAAGCTGCCATTGCCGGTGAAAGAGGTGAACTGGAGCATTGTGCAGCTGTGCTTCACCCCAAGCTGGGCAAGCCGATAAGAGATAATGTGGGCGGTGGTAAGGCGATCATTCCTTCAGCAAAAAAACTGGGCTTTCCCGGAGCAGCTATTGATGTTCCCCTGCACTTTAAAAATGCTGCTTTTGTCCGCACACACTTTGATGCCATGGAAGTTCGCCTTCCCGATGCACCACGGGCGGATGAGCTGGTCCTTATTGTTGCCGTTACCGATTCGGGACGTCCCTTTGCCAGGATAGGCGGCCTCAAGGTAGAGGAAGTCAAGGGTGAAGACGGGCTCAGGTAAGTATGCCTGAGGTTAATATATCAAGCAGAAAGGAGCATAAGTAAAAGAAATGGCTTTATTGTCAGAGGTTAAGAAGCACTATGGGAAACAGAAATTTTTGATCAACGGAGAATGGGTCGATTCCCGTTCGACAACCGTAAACGAGAACCCCAACCCGGCCACGGGTGAAACCATCTCGGAATTCCCCACGGCTACCAGTGAAGAGGCCCGTGCCGCCGTTGAGGCAGCGCATAAAGCTTTCCAGACCTGGCGGGATTTCCCCATGAGGGAA
>JAGVAS010000131.1 GCA_020060185.1 Desulfovibrio sp.
CGGCTTCCATGCCGGCAGGGCCATCTCCAACCTTCGCTTCAACGTGAGCTTTTAGCTTCGCTGCACAAGTCGCTCCGCCAACAGCAAAACGCTGCACAGAGGTATGGGGACACACCCCTGATAAAGCGTCGGGGAATGTCCCCGATAACAGTGGCGTAATCTAAACCCGGTCATTTTCAAACCGCCATGACCCTCCGGGTCACAACAATGGCTGAAAATGGAATATATATGACTTAAATAGATCTTTCCACCCGCCTTACCCCCCTTGGAGGTGGCGCAGCGTCGTGTGCGAGCGCATTGTGCAGCGCAGCAGCAAGTTCACGGCGATGGGAGGGCTGGAGACGGCCCAGCTGACAGGAGGTCAGCTGCCGAAGGGTGACTATGGACGGGAACTCCTGAGGGCAGGCCGCCGGAAGCCCGAGATGAGCTGTAGAACTTGCCTGCGCGAACCCTTAAGCGAGCCACGACGCTCGACAACCCCATTTTTATATTAATGAAAGGATCAAGCAAGAGCAGATGAGAGACAGGGATTCCAAAAACATTTTTAAAATCGTGGCTTTAATTGCTCTAATCGCCGGTTTTATTTGGTTTTTAAATCGTATTTCCTGGGTAATAGAACTTTGTATTATCAGCTTATTGATCGTTTACGTTCTCTTTCCGATAACAGAATTTCTTAAAAAACGTTTCAGGTTTTCGCATTTTTTGGCTGTAGGAGTTACTTTTGTATTTTTTGTCTTGTTAATTGTTACCCTGATAAGTTTGATTGTTCCTGTTGTACAGAGGGAAATACAGGATATTTTAAGGGATTTTCCATTTTATGTAAGACAAATCCAGCAATACATCGAAGAATTCTCAGCATTCCTGATGACCTTTGACTTAAGTCCTGAGTTTATGGAAACTATTCCGGAGCTTTCGACCAACTTGCAGCCCATCTTAGAAGAAATAGCTTCTGTCAGTGTCTCCCTGGTCTCCAGTATAGTAGATATTTTTTTCATTATCTTCATCGTTTTTTATCTTTTATATGATTTTCACAATGTCAGAAAGGCAGTTTTTAAATTAATTCCCCATAAATATGAAAGATATGCCGAAGATGTGATCCGCATTATCGATCTAAACTTCGGCGGATATATTCGGGGTAACATTGTACGCTGTACCATTGTAGGTTTCCTTACGGGGCTTATTCTTTATGCCTTTGGCATGTCTTATGCGTTACTTCTGGGGATTCTGGCAGGTGTCCTTAATATAATCCTTTATATAGGTCCGTACATTGCTGCAATCCCTGCAATTATCTTAAGTTTTTCCCCCCAGACACCTTCCACGATAGTGGTTATAGCTATTTATGTTTTTGTGCAGATCATTGACGGAACTATTTTATCGCCGCTTCTGCTGGGCAGGGCGGTTAAACTTAAACCCATTACCGTAATTGTCAGCCTCTTAATAGGGCAGCAGCTTGCCGGAATTTTGGGTATGATCCTTTCCACTCCTTTTGCCGGTATTATCAAGAGCCTTATGGAGTATATCCGGGAGGAACGAAAGAAAAATGTGAAGGTCAGTTAACGCCAGGTGTAAAAGTTTTCTTGTTTTGCTGCTTGATTTAACGTTATCTATATGTTATGATTTTACCTGCATTAAATCCCTGCTCCCGAAAACGGGGCCGTCTAGTCCGAAGGGAGGTGAACTAATGCCGCTTTATGAAGTTATGTTTATTGTTCAGCCCGATCTGGAAGGTGAAGCACTGGAAGGGGCCATTTCCAGGGTTAAAGAGTTAATGGAAAGAGAAAACGGTGAAATAGTTTCTCTGAAGAAAATGGGAAAACGGAAAATGGCCTATGAAATTAAAGATTTTAAAGAAGGTTTTTACGTTATTGTAAATTTACAGGCTTCCAGGGAGGTTGTCCCCG
Source organism: Desulfovibrio sp. (assembly GCA_020060185.1). GTDB lineage: Bacteria > Bacillota > Dethiobacteria > DTU022 > UBA8154 > UBA9862. Next base: position 1,902 of record JAGVAS010000131.1, read on the forward strand.
CACTGGATCACTTTTTTAAAGTAAACGAAGGTTACTTGCGTTACATTGTGATCCGCCTGGAAGAAGAAAAAAAGGAACAAAAAAACGAAAAAGAAATTGTGGAGAATGTACAGGAAGATAACAAAGAGGAATAACCCTTTCTAATCTCTTTTCCTGTACAATTTTATTTTTCAGGGGAATCATGACAAACAGCGCGGTTCCCTGTAAAAACCTAATGATATGGAGGGAGAAGCCTTGTTAAATAAAGTAATTTTAATCGGGCGGTTGGTGCAGGATCCGGAATTAAGATACACTCCAACCGGGGGAGTTGCTGTAGCCAACTTTACTTTAGCGGTGGATCGGCCCTTTGTTAATCAGAAGGGTGAAAGGGAAACGGATTTTATCAGGATCGTGACCTGGAGAAAGCTGGCTGAAATCTGTGCAAGCAACCTCTCCAAGGGAAGACAGGTAGCTGTCGAAGGCCGGCTGCAGATCCGCTCCTACGAGGATAGAGAAGGTATCAGGCGAACAGCAGCGGAAGTAGTTGCTGGGAATGTCTTTTTTCTTGACAGCCGCAAGGATAGCCCGGGCAGTTTTGAGGAGAATTATGACGCCTTTGGAGGGGAAGATTTGGAGGTAAAGGATGAAGATGTTCCCTTCTAAAAATCTTTTAAAACTGGAAGGGCCTAGAGAAAGGAGGATTGGCCAGTCCCATTGGCAACATTTATGCGCAAGGAAAAACGCAAAGGCAAAAAAAGAATCTGCAGTTTTTGTGTTGATAATGTAGAATATATAGATTACAAACAGTTTGAAAGGTTACGCCGCTTTATAACGGACCGGGGAAAAATTTTACCCCGCCGTATCTCCGGTAATTGTGCCAAGCACCAGCGTCAATTAACCACAGCCATTAAAAGAGCCAGGCAGATGGCCCTGCTACCGTATACCTCCGAGTAAATTTTAGGCGCGGTGGCTCTAGGACAGGGTCACCGCTTTTTTATTCGGAATTTACTTCCACCTGTTTTTGGGGCAGGAAATTTATTATTGGTAGCGAATTCTTTGTAAGGAGGCAGGGGCCGGTGGAAGACGATATTATTAAGAATATCCGCCTTATCGAGCGGCTTAAATATGGTATCCTGCAGTGGATAGCCCAGCTTTTCCGGGCCCTGTATAACGGCCCGGAGAAACTGATCCAGGACGCTCTCAGTAACCTTGTCCTTTACTGCTATCTTCTGGGTAACAGGGTAGGGGTCAGTTTTAGCCGCCTTGACCAGGGAATTATTGATAAAGCGAAGGTTTACCTTAAAGAGCAGGATAACCAGGAACATGGAATACCTCCGGAAGAGGTACTGCTTTTTTTGCGTTACAGGGAGACTCATAAAAACTAATTTTAAAATATTCTGCATATTATTTCCAGTTGTCCCAGGAAAGGAGCTGTACAAAGGTGAAAGTAATATTTTTAAAAGATGTTCCCAACACAGGGAAAAAGGGGGAGATCAAGGAAGTATCCTCCGGTTATGCACGAAATTACCTCATACCAAATGGTTTGGCCCTTGAAGCAACTCCCGGACATCTTAAGGAATTAAAGATGCGGGAAGAAAACAGGGCCAAAAGAACAGCCAGGGAAACAAAGGAGGCTCAGAATACGGCTGCAAAACTGTCCGGAAAAATTGTTACAGTTAAAGTAAAGGCCGGGGAAGAAGGCCGTTTGTTCGGCTCTGTAACACCGGCGGATATAGCAGCAGCGCTTTCTTCAGAAGGAATAAAGGTAGATAAGAAAAAGATCGAACTTGCTGAACATATAAAATCACTGGGAAGCTACACGGCCCAGGTAAGATTGCATCCCGAAGTCTCAGTTCCTATTACAATTCTGGTAGAGAAAATTTAAGAGAAAAAAATGGGAATCCGGAAAGGAGGGAGCAGGAAATATAGGCATTCCAAAGCCATATTTTTTGCTTTAAATTATGCAGGTATCAAAAAATTTGTTTCTGGATCTCTCCGGAGCCAACCGGGAAGGACTTAAAAAAAGAGTTAATGCCTTTTATGAACTACTGGCAAATATATATGGGGCCGATAAACTTATTTTAAAGGCAACCAAGCTGGAGGCGCTTGCTTTATTGCGGTCCAGGAATTTAGGGAAAAAAGTCCTGGGACTCCAGAAAATAATACTTGAAGATCCCACTATCGATCAAGTTCCTGATTTTTTAGAGATTCCTGCAATATTGAAAGAACTGGAGGAACATGCCGCAAATATCCTGGCGCGCCGTTCACTGGAAGAATCCATTGAACAGAAAATTAATCTTAAATTACAGGAGCGGCACGAGGAATATATTAGAGAAGTAAAAAAGCAGCTGCTAAAGGAAGAAGGCGGTCCTGAGAATCCCCAGACGTTAAAAAAATATGCCCTCCTGGAAAAAATGTACTCCACCAGGCTTTCACGTTCCGCCATGGAATTCCTGCGGCCTGCTTCCCTGGAGGAAATTATCGGACAAAAGAGGGGTATAAGGGCCCTGATGTCCAAACTGGCCTCTCCTTTTCCCCAGCACATTATTATTTACGGGCCCCCGGGGGTGGGGAAAACAGCGGCGGCTCGTTTAGCCCTGGAAGCAGCCAAAAAGATGCCCCATACTCCATTTAACAAATCAGCTCCTTTTGTGGAAGTGGATGCTACTACCCTGCGCTGGGATCCCCGGGAAACCACCAACCCGCTTTTGGGTTCAGTACACGATCCCATCTACCAGGGTGCAAAAAAGGAACTGAGCGAAGGAGGTATTCCCGAGCCCAAGCCCGGGCTGGTTACCGAAGCCCATGCAGGAGTGCTCTTTATTGATGAAATCGGGGAAATGGATCTCCACCTGCAGAGCAAACTGCTTAAAGTTCTGGAGGATAAGCGCGTATTTTTTGACTCCGCCTATTATGACCCTGCAGACCCCCAGGTGCCCAAGTATATTCGTAAATTGTTTGAGGATGGTGCCCCGGCAGATTTTATACTTATCGGCGCTACAACCAAGGCCTCTGCGGAAATCTCCCCTGCCCTGCGATCAAGGTGCAGTGCAGTTTATTTTGAACCTCTCTCCCCGGGTGATATTAAAAACATAGTTACAAATGCGGCACGAAAACTGGAAGTGAAGATCTCTTTTGAGGCAGTGGAATTAATTTCGAGGTATACCAGCGAGGGAAGGGGAGCTGTTAACCTGCTGGCTGATGCATACGGCCTGGCCCTTTTTAATTTCTCTGCTGCAATGAATTATTCCCATGACGGTTTTAAAGGTAATCAGGGTAAACATGCCGGGGAAAACCAGGGTATGAATAAAAAGATTATTATTGACGGGGAGTTAATGAAAGAAGTCATCCAAAGTAACCGTTTGGTTCCTTTGGGATTAGCAAGGAAACCCTGCGAACCACAAATAGGTAAAATATTTGGCCTGGCAGCTTCGGGATATCTGGGTACAGTTCTGGAAATCGAAGCCATCTCTTTCCCTGCTGCTGAGGCCGGGAAGGGCAAAATACGTTTTAACGAAGCTGCCGGTATTATGACACGTGATTCCGTTTTTAATGCCGCTTCTGTTTTAAGAAAAACAAGCGGCCTGGATATTAATGAGTTTGATTTACATATCAATGTCATCGGGGGGGCTAATATTGAAGGACCCTCAGCCGGAGTAGCGCTTTTTTTAGCTCTTTACAGCACCTTAAAAAAAGTTCCTCTACGCCAGGATATTGCTGTAAGCGGTGAGCTTTCGTTGCAGGGAAAAATTAAACCGGTGGGAGGGCTGGTGGAAAAATTGTACGGTGCCAGGATTGCCGGTATTAAAGAAGTTTTTTTGCCCCAGGAAAATTTGTGCGAATTACCTTCTTCCCTGCAGGAAATTACGATTAATTACATGGACAACGTGGAGGAAATTATTCCGCTTGTCCTGGCCCGGGAGAGTTAAAAATATGAATGAAATGGCCCAGCGTTTGCCTCCGCAAAACTTAGAGGCCGAACAATCGGTTCTGGGGGCCATGCTGATTGACAAAGAAGCCCTTATTGAGGCAGCTGAAATATTAACTTCCCAGGATTTTTACCGCGAAGTACACCAGCATATTTTCCAATCATTACTGGATCTTTTTAACAAAGGGGAACCGGTGGATCTGGTGACCGCCTGTGAAGAGCTGGAAAGTAAAAACTTGCTTAACAAAATAGGCGGTGCGGCATACCTTGCTTCCCTGGCGAACATGACTCCTACAGCAGCCCATGTCAGGCATTATGCCGGGATTGTAAAGGAAAAATCTTTACTCCGTCATTTGATCCAATCAGCGACGACCATTGTGGGAAGGTGCTACGGGTATCTGGAAGATGTGGAAGAGTTTTTGGATGAAGCGGAGCAGATGATCTTTGATGTGGCCAGGAGTAAAGACAGTAAAAGTTTTGTTCATCTTAAAGACGCCCTGGAGCAAACATTTGAAAAGCTGGAAAGACTTTATGAAAGAAAAAGTGGCGTTACAGGTCTTTCCACAGGATTTTCTGATTTAGATAATATTACCTCCGGCTTACAGGACTCTGACCTTATTATTATTGCTGCCCGTCCCAGTATGGGAAAAACTACCCTGGCTTTAAACATTGCCCACCAGATTGCCGTAAAAGAAAAAATGCCAGTTGCCTTTTTTAGCCTGGAGATGTCCAGGGAACAGCTGGCCCAGAGGCTTCTCTGCGCTTATGCCGAGATTGATGCCCAGAGGCTGCGCCGGGGGTTTCTCTCCTCTGAAGACTGGCCCAGGCTGACGCAGGCAGTGGGACCTCTTTCTGAAGCTCCCATGTATATCGATGATACTGCCGCTATTTCCGTTCTGGAAATGAGGGCCAAGGCCCGCCGCCTGAAAATGGAGAAAGGGCTTTCCGCTGTTTTTGTGGATTACTTACAGTTGATGCGTGGAAGTGAAAAAACAGAAAACAGGCAGCAGGAAATATCAGCCATTTCCCGCTCTCTAAAAGCACTGGCCAAGGAATTAAATTGTCCGGTTGTGGCCCTCTCTCAGCTGAGCAGGGCCGTGGAACAGCGACAGGATAAACACCCTATTCTAAGCGACTTGCTGGAATCAGGCGGCATTGAAGCCAACGCCGATGTGGTCATGTTTATCTATAGGGACGATTACTATAATCCAGATACAGAAAAGAAACATATTACCGAGGTGGTTGTTTCCAAGCAAAGAAACGGTCCTACGGGGAAGGTAGAGCTTTATTTCATGGATCGCTTCAATAAATTTGTCAGTGTTTCCTACCAGGGAGAGTAATGCTATGATGAGGGTGATTTTGTAAAATTTGACAAGCTACCCTGTTTTTGTTAAAGTATTAAAAGCCTGAATAATGGGATGGGGAAATGAAAAACGAATTTGATGTAATCATTATTGGCGCAGGCCCTTCAGGAATATTTGCGGCCCTGACCCTGGCTGAAAAAGGCCTTCATCTCCTTATTTTGGAGAAGGGACTGGAGCTGGAAGACAGAATTTGTTTAAGGAAAGATGGCTGGTGCCGGAATTGCCGGCCCTGCTCCATATTAAACGGGTGGGGTGGCGCCGGTGCATTCAGTGATGGTAAATTAACGCTAACTACGGGTTTTGGCGGTGTTTTGCAAGAGTATGTGGGGGAAGAAAGAACAAGGGAATTAATTGAACGGGTCGATAATATTTATCTTTCTTTTGGCGCCCCTCAAAAATTGTACGGAACTGAAGAAAAGGTTTTCAAGAGGCTCCGCCAGCAAGCTGCGGCCGCAGAGCTGGAGCTTATGCCCGCTTTTATAAGGCACCTGGGGACTGAAAATTGTTTCAAGATCCTGGCAAAGATGAAATCCTCGCTGGAAGGAAAAGCTCAGATCAGCTTCCGGAGCAGGGTTCGGCAAATTATTGTGGAAAAGGGCAGGGTAAGGGGAGTTATCACAGCAGACGGGGAAACTTTCTATGCTCCTTATGTTATTTGCGGCCCGGGACGCCAGGGCTCACCATGGCTTTATGAGGAATCAAAACGCCTCGGGCTAAAGATAAGCAATAATCCCGTAGATATCGGGGTACGAGTCGAAGTTCCCGCGGGAGTTATGGAACATATAACATCACGGATATATGAATCAAAATTTATTTATTATTCTCCTTCTTTTGATGATAAGGTACGCACTTTCTGCATGAACCCCAACGGAGAAGTGGTGATCGAAAACAGTGAGGAAGTCGTTACCGTTAACGGGCATAGCTACAGGGAGAAAGAAAGACAGACGGAAAATACTAATTTTGCTCTTCTGGTAAGTAAAAATTTTACAGATCCTTTTAATGAACCTGTAAGATATGGAAGATATATTGCCAGCCTGGCCAATATGCTGGGTGGAGGTGTTCTTGTCCAGAGGCTGGGTGATCTCCTGGCGGGGAGGCGTTCAACGCGGGAGCGGATAGAAAAAGGGCTTATTAGACCCACCTTGAAAGAAGCTACCCCGGGTGATCTCAGCCTGGTTCTTCCCTATCGCTACCTGTGTTCCATACTGGAGATGATGAAAGCGCTGGACATCATCGCTCCCGGGGTTTATTCACGGCATACGCTGCTCTATGGAGTTGAGGTTAAGTTTTATTCTCAAAGGCTGGAATTGACGCCATGCCTGGAAACGGGGGTTAAAAATTTATTTGCGGTTGGGGATGGTGCCGGAATTACCCGTGGTTTGGTCCAGGCATCAGCTTCCGGTATTCATGTGGGAGAGGAAATTAGCCGCCGAATTGAAGAAACCGGGAAAATTATGTCTACTCAGAAGTCAGGAGACAGGAGTCAGGAGTCAGAATGAGAGAACCGGCGAAAACATTTTGAAGACTTGAAGACTTGAAGACTTGCTGGTATGGTCGCTTTCTAGACATTGCGCAAGGTTCTGTTGAAAAATGCCGATATTACCTGATTCTTACGAAGGATCGTGAATACGGTTGATATTTCCGAAGCAAAATTTCTCTTGCAAGAGGTTAGTAAATTGCTGGAAGCATATTCTCGGGGCATTCTGAATTCTGACTACTGAATTCTGGATACCTGAATAGTAACTAATTATCAAACAAAAAGGTGGGTTGTTGATGGAATTTTCCACTCTTGCTGTTGTCGGTAGCCAGTGGGGTGACGAAGGAAAAGGCAAAATAACCGATTTCTTAGCAGAACAGGCTAATGTCATTGTACGCTACCAGGGAGGTCCCAATGCAGGCCACACCGTAGTGGTAGGAAAAGAAGTATTTAAACTGCATCATCTTCCCTCCGGGATCCTTTATCCCGGCAAAGTTTGTGTTCTAGGAAACGGTATGGTTCTGGATCCTGTAACTTTGCAATCCGAATTAAACAGTTTAAAGGAGCGGGGTGTAGTTCCAGATAAACTTTTTATCAGTGATAGGGTGCATTTAATCATGCCCTATCATAAAAAACTGGATGAATTAGAGGAGAGGGCCCGGAGCGGTAATAAAATTGGCACTACGATGCGTGGCATAGGACCCGCTTATGTGGATAAAATATTTCGTCAGGGGTTGCGCAGCGGTGACTTTCAAAATGAAAACGAACTAAAAAGAAAATTAGCCTTTATTTTACAGGTGAAAAATGAGTTGTTTGCTAAACTCTATGGGGCACAGGGATTTACCATGGAAGATTTGGAGGAAGAATACCTGCCTGCGGCACGAATGCTGCTTCCTTATTTAACAGATACCTCCGTTTTACTGGCTGAAGAGATGGAGAAGGGCTCCAAAGTATTATTTGAAGGGGCCCAGGGAACAATGCTGGATATTGACCATGGCACTTATCCGTATGTAACTTCTTCCAGCCCTGTTTCCGGAGGCGCCTGCATAGGGGCCGGCGTTGCACCGTACAGAATTGGTACCGTCCTGGGCATTACCAAGGCATATACGACCAGGGTTGGCGGAGGGCCTTTCCCTACGGAATTAAAAGATCAGATTGGAGCTATGATACGGGAAAAAGGCAGGGAATATGGGACTACGACCGGTCGCCCCAGGCGCATAGGGTGGCTTGACGGTGTGGCATTGAGGCATGCCTGTCGAATTAACGGGTTTCACTACCTGGCTATAACATTATTTGATGTTCTTTCCGGCCTGGAAACCATAAAAGTGGCTACTTCTTATCGTTACGGTGACCAGCTGCTGGAACATTTTCCTGCAAATTTGAATATACTGGAGAAATGCAACCCTGTATATATGGAACTAAACGGCTGGGAGGAGGATATAAGCGAAGCAAAAAACCTGCAGGCTTTACCATTGCAAGCACGCCATTACATCAGATTCCTTGAAGAACTTTTAAGAGTAAAGATTGCCCTGGTTTCAGTAGGACCGCGGCGGGATCAGACTATAGTTCTTAACGAGAAGTTTAATTGAAAATTTTTTATTTTTTTTAAGACAACTTTGGCAGGAATTTCCCTCCCGAACACGAAATTATATTGTATTTATTAAGGCTTTTTAACAAATTTAACAATTCATCAATACTTAGCCCAGGGTAAAACGGTATTATTGTATAGTTCAAGGAGGGTGCTTATGCTACTGCTGCCAGAAAGAAAAAGGCAACGTCCGGCTCGAGCAGGGGCTGTCTGGTACGCTTATATTTTTTTCTTTATTCTTAGTGTTGTGCCCCTTTGGGGCGGTTTGAATCGCTACATTCAGCGTACCGGCAGTTTTTACGCCGTATATGTTAACAATTATGAAATAGGGATGCTTTCTGAAAAAGATATGCTCGACGAAATGTTGAAAACCCTGCAGGAAGAAGCGGCTGCCTTTTATGGCATGCCAGTGGTTACAGTAGAAGAGGTTAATGTTGCAAAAGTTTTTCGCCCACACGAAGAAGATAATCCCGAAAAAGTTTTTTCCCAGTTACGGCATATGCTCAGTTACAAAGTTGAAGCCAGAATGGTTACTGTCGATGGCAGGGATATCTTTCCTGTCGCCACTGAAGAAGATGTTAACAAGGTTATCGAGTTGCTGGCCGGTGCCTATCTTCCCCACAAGACAAACGTTTCTCTTGAAGCGGTGCAAATAGGGGAAACTATTTCCTCCAGGGTTCATTACGCCTACCCGGAGAAACTGTATGACGTGGAAACCCTGGCGTCAATTCTTCTGAGAGGTACCGACAGAAAAGAGATTTACCTGGTATCAAGGGGAGATTCGCTCTGGAAAATTGCCAGTGAACACAACCTTACAGTGGAAGAACTTAAAGAGGCCAACCCCCAGCTTAATGGGGATACTATCAGGGTAGGGGATGAAATTAACCTTATTGTGCCTGAACCTATTGTTAATGTTACGACCGTTGAGCGTATGGTTGTAGAAGAAAATATTCCTTTTGACACAAAATACACATATGACAGTAATATGTGGAGAGTACAAACCAGGGTAGTTGAAGCAGGAACCCTGGGGCGGAAAGAAGTTGTTTACCAGATTACCAGGGAAAATGGCGTGGAAACAGCCAGGGAGAAAATTCAGGAAACAGTTCTAAAAGACCCCAAAGACCAGATCATCGCCCGGGGAACAGCAGATATACCCTCCAGGGGGACAGGTAGCTTTCTCTGGCCCGTAGATGGAGGCGGCCGGATTACTTCTGGTTACGGGTGGCGAAGCGGGGCATTTCATGCCGGTATTGATGTAGCTGCTGCAAAAGGAACCCCCATACTGGCTTCAGATAGCGGTGTGGTTGTCTTCCAGGGTTGGGATGGAGGTTATGGCCTCAGCGTAGTTATTTACCATGGCCACTATTATACCCGTTATGCTCATAACTCCCAGAATTCAGTCACAACCGGACAGGCGGTTAACAAAGGACAGGTTATAGCACGTGTCGGTTCAACAGGCAGGAGTACAGGAGCACACGTTCATTTTGAAATTCGTACGGGAAGTGCCCACGGTCCAACTATTAATCCCTTGAATTTCTTCAAGCCCTAAGGTATAAAAAGGTCCGGGATAAACGTATTTAGAAATATCCATAAAGACAAAGGCCGTTTTACAATAATGGGGACATTCCATGGGGACATTCCTCTGAAAGAGGTGTGTCCCCTTACCTTTTATGTTCCCTTACCTTTTAAGACGGCTTTCCCATAATCGGACAAGTTATTATATAATTTGTAATCAGAACATAAAATTTATGTAATATTACTGTAACATTTGTCTGGTAAAGTAATAAATAGAGTTGACCCCCTCTTAAAATATATATTTAGACAACGTGGCCAGGTTGGTCACGTTTTTTTCTTTTAACCGTTAGCGATTTTTTTTACGTTGAGGCAGGAGTTTGTATCAAACAAACGAATTTATTATGTTAATAAGAAAATAGCGCAGCGTTTACTGGTGGCGGAGCTCCGAGTTCCGCTTGAGATCGCTCTACGTTTCAGCTCAGGTTTCCGATGACCTTCCCGGGAGAGCTCGCATCCTATTCACCTCCCGGCTGCCGGCGTCCATGCCGGCAGGGTCATCTCCAACCTTCGCTTCAACGTGAGCTTTTAGCTTCGCTGCACAAGTCGCTCCGCCAACAGCAAAATGCTGCCTCTGTGGAACAATCGCGGGATCTAAACCCGGTCATTTTCATCCATCTTTGTGACCCGCAGGGTCGTGGCGGTTAGTATGAAAATGGGGTGGCGAAGGTTGGTTCGCTATCGAGTTCCGCTTGAGATCGTTCTACGGTTCAGCTCGGGCATCGGGGACATTCCTCTGCAAGAGGTGTGTTCCCATACTCAGATAATGACCTCCCCGGCGGAATTCCCGTCCATGGTCATCACCGGCAGCTGACATCCTATCAGCTGGGTCGTCTCCAGCTCTCGTTTCGCAGTGAACTTGTTTCCTCGCTGTACAAGTCACTCCGCCAACAGCAAAACGCCGCAAAGTATTAGGCGCTGTCCGGCGGCGGGCCTCCATGTCCGCCGGGCCTTCTCAGGCCGTCGCTTCGCTGAACCTGTTCACTGTGCTGCACATATCGCTCGCCACAACCTTGCGCCACCTTGGCGGGACATAATACGGTTTCTAAAAAAGATCATTTTCATCCATTGTTGTAACCCACACGTTGCAGGGGAGGTTATGGGGTGAACGGTAAGGTTCTGGTGATAGATGATGAAAGGCCTATTGCGGAAATATTAAAATATAACTTAGAAGAAGAAGGTTTTCATGTTCTGGTAGCTTACGATGGGGAAGAGGCCTTGCGTTTGGCGTTCCAGGAACAACCTGATATCATCTTGCTTGATATTATGCTCCCCCGTATCGATGGCTTTAGTGTATGCAAACAAATCCGTCAAAAGCTTGATGTACCCATTATTATGCTAACAGCCAGGGAAACAGAGGTTGATAAGGTCCTAGGCCTGGAACTGGGAGCAGATGATTATGTCACCAAGCCTTTTAGTGTTAGGGAGCTTATTGCCAGGATTAAGGCTACTTTGCGCCGCGTTAAAATGCAAAAGTAAACCCCCGAGTTTCTAATTTGCGGGGAGCTGACATTGGATCTGGGTAAAATGGAATTGAAAAAAGGGAAAAGGGAGATTGAGTTAACGTACAGGGAATTTAATCTGATGGCTTTTTTACTAAAAAATGCCGGCTATGTTTTTAGTCGTGAAAAACTTTTGGAGGAAGTGTGGGGTTATGAATATATTGGAGACGTACGCACGGTGGATGTGACCATAAGACGGTTGAGAGAAAAAATAGAAGACGACCCGGGAAATCCTTACTACCTGTGTACCAAGCGCGGCGCAGGTTATTACCTGAGGAGGCCGTGATTAATGCGTGTTGGCATGCAAGGGAAAATTGTCCTGCTTTATTCTTTGCTGATCCTGTTTGCCATGCAATTAAGCGGGGTATACCTTGTAAAGTCTCTGGAAAATTATTACCTGCGTAATTATGCTACCAGCCAGCTGGCACAGGGAGAACTTTTAGGCAATTTTATACGACGTTACCTGGTGAAAGAAGAACAGCAGGATGAACTTATTTCTTCCCTGATTGCTGAATTTGGCGGTGGTATGACAGGAACAGAGACCATGGTGCTGGATCGCCATGGCCGCTTGCTGGGCGGCCCGGAGCAGAGATCTCTTTCATTACTAGGGGAACGTGTTATCCAGGATGATGTTCTTTTAGCTCTTGCCGGCAACAGGGTTGAAGCCATCAGGGTTGATCCGGATACAGGGGTCCGCTATTATTTTTTGGCTCTGCCTGTTAAAAACATGTCATCCGTGGTTGGTGTGGTTTTTTTAAGAGGTTCCCTGGAGCATATTTATCTTCTGTTAAAGGAAATCAAGTTAATCCTTATTACCGGGTGGGGAATTGTTCTGGGTATTGCCATCGTGATCGGCTTTCTTTTGACCAGAACAATAACGATGCCAATCAGGGAAGTAACTTCAAGGGCGGCAGCTATGGCAGGAGGTAATTTTTCCCAGAGAATAGAGGTTCGTTCCGAAGATGAAATTGGAGAACTTGGGCAAATGTTTAATTTTTTAACTGCCCGCTTAAAAGATACCTTAAAAGAAATATCCTCGGAAAAAAACAAAGTTGAAGCGATTTTAAATTATATGAGCGACGGGATTGTTGCTTTTAACAAAGAAGGCAAATCTATTCACCTTAATCCCGCGGCCCAAAAAATTTTAGAGTGGACAGGAAGTCGGGCGGAACTGGGACTACCCGGGGAGGTCATTTTCGATAAACTTTTTACACCTGAGGAAATGCTTGAACTATTTCGGGGAGGGAGCCCCTCGACAAAAGAGGTCCATATTGGGGATTCCCGGGAAAAAATCCTGCAGGTGCATTTTGCTCCGTTTAAAGAAAACGGGACCCTACAGGGAATACTGGTAGTTTTTCATGATGTTACCAAAGAAAGAATCTTCTCCCTGATGCAACAGGAATTTGTTGCTAATGTCTCCCACGAGTTAAGAACCCCTTTAACTACTATTAAAAATTACATAGAAACTCTTTTAAATGGTGCCCAGGAGGATCCAGGGATCAGGATGCGTTTCTTACAGGTTGTAGAAAAAGAAACGGAACGTATGGTCAAACTGGTAAAAGACCTTCTGATTCTTTCGCAAATTGATTACCAGGAGACGAAGTGGGTAAAGGAAGAGACAGATATAGCTTTCCTTATTTACGAAATCCTGGATCAAGTAGAGCTGGAGTGCCAGGCTAAAGGTATTTTCTTACATACTTTACTGCCCCAACAACCTTTACTTATTTCCCTGGATAAAGATAAAATACGCCAGGTAATGTTAAATTTACTGGATAACGCCCTCAAGTTTACGCCCCCCGGTGGCGAAATAGAAGTGAGGGCCTGTGAAAAAGATAGCGGTGTTTGTGTGTCAGTCAAGGATACGGGGATAGGTATACCACCAGAAGAGGTTGACAGGGTTTTTGAAAGGTTTTACCGGGTGGATAAAACCCGTTCCCGGCATTCAGGAGGTACCGGCCTGGGGCTGTCTATAGCCAAACAGATTATTGAGGCCCATGGGGGAACTGTTTTCCTGGAAAGTAAATTAGAAGAAGGGACAGAAGTAACCTTTTGCCTTCCTTTGGAAAAGCATTCTGAAGATAGCTGGGTAAGCCATGAGGGATAGTATGAAAATGGGGTGGCGAAGGTTGGTGCTCGCTCCGAGTTCCGCTTGAGATCGTTCTACGGTTCAGCTCAGCCTCCGACGACCTCCCCGGCCAAATTCCCGTCCTGGTCATTGCCCGGCTGCTGGCCTCCATGCCGGCAGGGCCGTCTCCAACCCTCGCTTCACCGTGAACTTTTTACTTCGCTGCACAAGTCGCTCCGCCAACAGCAAAATGCTGCCTCTGTGGAACAATTGCGGGATCTAAACCCGAACATTTTCATATATTTTTTGTGACCTGCAGGGTCGTGGCGGTTAGTATGAAAAAATAGGGGTGTTCTTATTGCTTGAGAAGTTAAAAAGCCTGCTGCTTATTTGTTTGATCCTGTTAAGTATGGTGCTAACCTACCAGCTGTGGTTTGGCAGGCCTCCTCTGGAAAAGGGGACAGTACCACGTTATGAATATGCATATTTTACACCTCCCCCTTTACTGTCAGAGGTAGTTCAACCTTCTGAAATTATTTTTTTGGGACAGGAAGACATTTATCTTTTCCACCGCGGAGAAAAGGAATACCTGGGGCTCTGGGGAAAAGGACTGCAGTTATTAACGGAAAGATTAGAGTTCGAAAACGCAAAGCGTGTCAGTAAGGAGAGCAAAGATGATTGGCTGAAAACCGCTCCTTTAACCCTAGTTTATAACTTTAATCCCCCTGTTCCCCTGGAATGTATGGCCAGGGCACCTGCAAATTTGCATATGGATCTAGAGAGAATTATGTTTTCATGGGATGAAGAACATCTAGATGTTTTCCTGGAAGGGGAAGAAATAGTCTGCATACCCGTAAAGGGAGTTACTGATTTACAGGAGGATTTTTTCCCTGTGGAAAAAAAACCTTACATGCTTTTACCTTCATTACTGGTCCTGGATGTTCCCGGGAATGTGAAGATTTTTGAAAACACCGTAAGGACAGGTGATTTTCATGGAGATATAAAAATGGAACAATCTCCCGGGGATCTTGATTTTCTTTTGAACCTGAAGATAAATGTAACTGCTGATATTTATATACCGCTAGAAGATATCTGGGCAGCGGAGGTCTCTTTAAGAAAAGAAGATCTGCAGCGGGAACAGCTGGTCCGGGCATTTTTCCTGGATTTATCCATGGCTCGTCGCATTGAAGAACGTGATGGGGCCTTGTATTTTACCAACGGTGAAAAAGGATTACGTATTTATCCTTCCGGCCTGCTGGAATATACTGCGCCCCGTCTGGAGAGAACACAGAGCACTATGTCCTATAGTGCAGCTTTGCAAAAGAGCGCCGAAAGCCAGAGCTTATACGGCGGTTGGCTGCCGAACACCTATTTGTACGAAGCGAAGAAAGTTGAGGGGGGATACAGGTTTTTATGGCGCTCTTTCCAGGACGGCTTTGTCCTTGAAGGAGAAAATACCGGAAGTGAAATGTTAATTAACGAACAAGGGGTATCATTTTATCGCAGGTTTTTTTATACCTTCGGGGAAGAAATTTCCGAACGCAGGCCTTTTCGTCCATATAAAGAAGCTATTGCCCGGGCTTTAGTTTTAAAGAAAGAGCAATTAAAAGGGGAAAAGGTTACCCTTTTATCCTTAAAACCTGTTTATTACCTTCCAGGAGGGAAAAAAACAGAAAAGGCTATACCGGCCTGGTCTGTCAATTTTGCAGAAACAGGAGTTGTGTATCTTCACTGGCATACACTGGAGCCTCTCTAGGATGAAAATAGCGCAGCGTTTGCTGGTGGCGTAGTTCCGGGTTCGTATGAAAATGCGGTGGCGAAGGTTGGTTCTCTAACGGGTTCGCATTTGGGGGTGCATGAATGGATCTTTCCAGGGCAAAAACAGTATTGATATGCACTTTTTTGATTTTAAATGTTTTCCTCTATTACCAAATATTACAAGATGAAGGCAGGGGGAACACAGGCCTTTTTGGTCGAAAAGAAGAGATGTCAAGACTGGAGTCAGCACTCCAGGAGGCCGGTCTTTTCCTGGAGACTCCACTGCCAAGAGGTGGTATCCGTCTTGCATATCTGGTGGTAGAACCATGGCGCTTTCAACCGGAAGAGATTATTTTTACCCTGTGGGGGGCACTGCAAAATGGAGAAAAGGCTTTCCCGGCAGGTCATGGGGAACTCAACATTTTTCATAGCAACAATGAAGATAACTTAGCGGAATACCATTTTGGAGAATATAAATTGCTTGTAAGCAAAGAGGGGTTGGTAACGTTAAAAAGGACCCGGGATGCAAAACTTCAGCAGGTTTATTCCCTGGAAGAAAGCGAGCAGATAGCCCAGGAATTTAACGGTAAAGTTTCTTTCCTAAGTAACTTTATTTATGACTATTCTCAGAAAAAAGAAAAAGGGATTGTTTTAAATTACAGGCAGGAGTATGAAGGATTTCCGCTTTACGCCGGGTATTTACAGCTGTTTATGAAGGGAGAAACTCCAACGGAGTTTTACCTTTATCGTCTGGAGCCTGTAGGTTTTGCCGAGCAAAAAAGAGAAATTATACCGCCTTCAACAGCGTTGTTACGCTTTATTGAGGCATATACGGGAAATAAAGAAAAAACGGGAATAGTCGAATTTTCTCTTGGTTTTTACAGCCATGAGTACGATGCGGAAAGATGGGAAATTCCACCTGTATGGAGGATTCGCCTGGATGATGGCGAAGTATATTACATCAATGCTTTTACCGGTATTTTAGAACAGTAAATCTTGTGGAAAGAATTATTCCCGGGCGCTCTCCTGGAATAAATTAAGGAGGCAGGTTTTTTGGAATACTTACATATAAAAGGAAAACAAAAAATTAAGGGAGAAATTAGAGTTAATGGAGCTAAAAATGCGGCGGTAGCCATCCTGCCTGCTGCTTTATTAACAGAAGGTGTCGTAAAAATTGACAATTTGCCCAGAATAACTGATATAGACAAGCTAGTAGACATATTAAATGCCCTGGGCGCAAAAGTATCATCTAGCGAAGAACGCTGTTTATACATTGATTCTTCAGGCGTAGATAATTTCTCCCCCCCACCTTCATTGGTAAACAAGTTTCGCGCCTCTTATTATTTAATGGGAGTTCTGCTGGGGCGCTTTGGGAAGGTAGCAATTCCGATGCCAGGTGGTTGTAACCTGGGTCCGCGTCCTATTGATCAACACATTAAGGGGTTTACAGCTCTGGGGGCCAAAGTGGAGCTGGAACATGGCATTGTAAAAATTAAGGCAAAGAAATTAAGGGGAGCGCATATATATTTAGATGTCGTAAGCGTGGGGGCAACTATTAATATTATGCTGGCGGCAGTAAGGGCTGAAGGCAAAACAATAATAGAAAATGCGGCCAAAGAGCCCGAAATTGTCGATGTAGCCAATTTTTTAAATGCTATGGGGGCCCAGGTGATCGGAACGGGTACAGATGTTATAAAAATACAGGGAGTACCGGAACTTGGTCAGGCCGAGCATACCATAATACCAGATCGCATTGAAGCCGGAACATTTATGATCGCGACCGCTGCTACAAGGGGAGAAGCGCTTGTGACAGAAGTTATTCCCAAGCACCTGGACCCAATTATAGCCAAGCTTAAAGAAGTAGGAGCTTATCTGGAAGTCGGTCCTGACTGGGTTAAAGTAAAGGGAAATAATGTGCTATTTCCTGCTGACGTTAAGACCTTTCCTTATCCGGGTTTCCCCACGGATTTACAGGCCCCCATGATGGTTTTGTTAACCCAGGCCCCCGGAATAAGCTTTATTACGGAAAATGTTTTTGAAGGGCGTTTTCGTCATGTTGACGAATTGAAAAAAATGGGGGCACGAATTAAATTGGGGGGGCGGACAGCAATTATTGAGGGGGGATACGAGCTGGTCAGCGCTCCTGTAAGGGCCATGGATTTGCGGGGAGGGGCAGCATTTATAATAGCCGGGCTTATTTCCCGCGGCGAGACAGTTCTTGCGGGGGTAGAGCATATAGACAGGGGTTACGAGTTCATTGAAGAAAGGCTAAAACAACTGGGAGTAAATGTTGAACGCAAGATAATAAGCGATGAGGTATTTCCCGGGAAATAATTTGTTTTATTTTGGCTAAGAATGTAAATGTAATGGTGATAACATGGAACTCTGGCTTGTTCGTCACGGTACTACCGGGGCCAACCTGGAAGGCAGAATACAGGGAACGCTGCAATACCCTTTAAGTGAAATAGGAATGAAGGAAGCGCTTCTCCTGGCTCATCGCCTTAAGAAGCAATCCTTTTCTCTTTTTTTTAGCAGCAATCTCTTACGGGCCAGGCAAACTTCCAATATTATTACCTCTGTCAGGAAGGACCCCCTTCCTTTTTATTCATCCCTGTTGCAGGAATATAACTGGGGGATTATACAAGGACTTACAAAAAAAGAAATTGGGGAACAATATCCCCATATCCTGAGTCAGCTTCAACAGGATTTTCATCACACTGCTATTCCCGGTGCAGAGGGATTGAAAGGACTTTTCAGGCGGGTTAAAATGTTTTACCGTTTTTTATTTTGCCTGGAGCAAAGAGGCAGATTTTCACGGCCGGTGCTGATTGTAAGCCACGGGCGTTTTTTGCAGGCTTTTGTCCTATATTATTTAAAATATGATCCCGGGGAATACTGGCCTTTCTCTTTCAGCCCAGCCTCCCTTACAATTTTGGACGGGGATTTCAGAGAAAAAAGACGCCTCAGGCTTTTTAACGATACCTGTCATTTAAAACAGGAAGTGAACCCTGAAACGTTTTCCTGATAATAGTTACAAGGTATTTCCACTATTTTGCTAGATGCTCACCTTTTGACCGGATCTTTACTTTAAAAAGAAATTTGTATAAACTAATTTTAAGGAAGTTTAGCGCTGCCCGCCTTTTTAGAACCCTGGCCGGACCGGAAAAGAATTTTAACTTTGCGAACAAAATTGCACTAGACAAGGGGTGTGTTGTATGCAAAATTTTTATGATGAATTTTCTGAAAAACCCAGAAGGCCTTCATATTTTTGGAAAGGGGTACTGGTTGGAGGAATTATTATCGGGTTACTGTTGTCCACAATATTTTCCTATTTTTTTATAGGAACTTTGCGGCCCGATAATGAAAATAATAGTAACCCGCTAATCCCATTGCCATGGGAAGAAAAAGACGATCTACAAAAAGAGAATGATAATTTAGAAATTATGCCGGAAGTCCGGCAGTATTACTTAGCAGTGGTTAATGCAGTGGAGCGGGCGACGCCTTCTGTAGTGGGAATAAGCAATTACGGAGTTGTGTTTGACCTCTGGGGTAGAAGCAGTCTGCAGGAAAGGGCTACGGGTTCAGGAGTCATTATTGGTAGTGACGGGTATATAGTTACAAACTATCATGTTATTGAAAATGCCAGGGAGCTTGTTGTAACTCTCGGTTCCGGAGAAGAACTGCCGGCCACGATTATCGGTGCGGATCCCCCAACGGATCTTGCTGTAATCAAAGTTGATAAAAAGAATCTTCCAGCGGCGGAACTTGCAGACTCCAACAAGTTGCGGGTAGGTGAACCGGCTATTGCTATTGGCAACCCGCTGGGCCTTGATTTTCAACAATCGGTTACCCTGGGAGTTGTCAGTGCCCGGGAACGTTCGATTACCATCCAGGGACAGAAGTTTACTTTTATTCAAACAGATGCTGCAATTAACGACGGCAATAGCGGGGGGGCGCTGGTAAATATTAACGGGAAGGTTATCGGCATCAATACCGCAAAAATTAAGGTTCCCGGGGTTGAAGGAATGGGTTTTGCAATTCCCAGCAATACTGTCAGGCAAATAACTTCTGACTTGATTAAAAAGGGAAGGGTTATAAGGCCCTGGATGGGAATTTATATCAGCACTTTAACGCCGCTGGAGGCCCGGCGTTTAGGGCTTGCTGTGGATTACGGGGTGCTGGTGGAGGACGTTGTGACAGGGGGGCCGGCCCACAAGGCCGGAATAGAACCAATGGATGTAATCGTGGCCATTGAGGGAAATAAGATCACGGACAGCTCGGAATTGCAGCACACCCTGTACCAGTATAATATTGACCAAAAAATAAAAGTAACCGTTATCAGGGATAAACAGGAATTAACCATAGAAGTTACCCTGGAAAAATTACCGTAGGTAGTTTAACTGTTTCTGGAGATGTTTGGGAAATGCCGGTAATATTTATTTTTATTGATGGTGTAGGGCTCGGCCTTGAGGAAGAAAGCAACCCCTTTTTTGCCACCAAAACACCTTTTCTTACCGATCTTTTGGAGGGAAGATCTTTAACCAGGGAAGCTTCAGGGAAAGAATATGCAAAAGTTTCGTTACTGGGGCTGGATGCCACTCTGGGAGTAAAAGGGCTTCCCCAGAGTGCTACCGGTCAGACCAGCCTTTTTACCGGGGTGAATGCTGCAGGCATCCTGGGGCGGCATCTCAACGGATTTCCAAACCAGATTTTAAGGGAGATTCTGGCTGAAAAAGGCATGTTTTTGCAGTTGCAGGCGAAGTCGTTGAAAGGTACGTTTGCCAATGCTTATAGACCTGTTTTTTTTAAAGAGTTAAAAGAAGGTATTAAAAGGCATTTTTCCTGTAGTACTCTAATAACTTATTATGGCGGCCTGGGATTCCGCGATCTCGACGATCTTAGGAATGCCCAGGCCGTCTATTTAGATATTACCAATAAATCTTTACGGGAAAAAGGTTTTCAAGTTCCCCTGGTATCCCCTCAGGAAGCGGGAAAAAGGCTGGTAAACATTTCCCGCAGTTTTGACCTTACTCTTTATGAACATTTTATCACGGATATTGCCGGCCATAGCGGGGATTACAATGCGGCAGCGGAGGCTGTGACGATACTGGATGCTTTTCTGGGGTCGGTAGCTGAAAATATGAATCCGGAAAGGGATATTGTGCTGGTTAGCAGTGATCACGGTAACCTGGAGAATATAGACGTCAAAGTCCATACCGCAAATCCGGTTCCGGCTCTTGTTATGGGAAAGCGGCGCCATAAGCTGGTTACTTTACTCGCTAAGGGAGAAGATATTACCGGTGTTTTTCCGGCGCTGCTGGAAGTGCTTTCTGACGGGACAAGCTAAAATGTTCCTTTTTGATAAGCGAGGTGCCAAACATAAATATTCGTATTATTGCCGTAGGCAAAATTAAGGAAGAATTTTTTAAAAGAGGTATTGAACATTATTTAATAAGATTGCAGCCTTATTCAAAAGTAAAAATTATCGAATTGCAGGAGGCCAAGGCAGGTGAAAAGGGGAATTTCCAGGAGGAAAAAGCTCTTGAAGAAGAAGCAATGGAAATAGTTAAAAACACCAGGGATGATGCTCATTTAATCGCCCTGGCTGTTGAAGGGAAAAAGATGACTTCAGAAGAGCTTGCTTTCTACCTGGAGAGGCTGCTTGTTGAGGGTAAAAGCAAGGTTGATTTTATTATTGGCGGACCGTCAGGCCTGGCAGAAAATATTAAAAAAAGGGGAGACCTCTGTCTCTCCCTTTCCGATTTAACCTTCCCGCACCGTTTGGTCAGGTTGATTTTACTGGAACAACTTTACCGCTGCTTTAAGATCATCAGAGGTGAACCGTACCACAAGTGACGGATAAATTGTTTTGTTTTTACAAATCAAGTTTTCATTTAAGAAGCTTTCTTTCTCATTTAGCTGGAAGAAAGTTTTTTTTAATGTTATCGTCAAACTTAGGCTTAATATATTCGATCTTTTTATTTTCCTTAGCTGGATGTGGGTCATCGTTTCCGAAAAGGTGAACCCAAGCCGGCTATCACTAAACCCCTATCCCAGCTGTTATCCTTAAAGTTTAAACAGGTAACAAAAGCGGATTCCGCTTTCTGGAATGAGTTAATTGACCCGCTATCATTACCTGGGCTATACCAGGTTGCCGGTGCCCAGATCCGTTACCTGGTGTATTCACAGGCAGGTTTAGTCGCTGCGCTGAGTTTCTCCGCCGCAACCTGGAAGGTAAAACCCCGTGACCGTTTTATCGGCTGGAATGAAAAACAGCGCAGAAAAGATTTTCGCAGCTTTCTCCTAAAAGAACCTGATACCTGAAAATTTGTTTTGCCTTTTTCCCAGAGTTTCTTACAAGACCGGTTTTACTGAACTTTTACTAGCCTTTTATTAAAGCAATTATTTTTACTATTTTTTGAATTTCTTTAATGGGTAAATTATATTTAACACAATCAGCAGCAAGTTCTAATGCCGGAAGTGCCTCGTCTTTTTCCATTAAAAGTTTTTGTACGTGAGGTGGAAGGCCTTTTAGTGCTGTTTCAAAGGTATTTAATTGTGGAATATCCGTTCGTCCTAATAGCCAATCAATACTAACGCCGAAGTAATCTGCTATTTTTATCAATATCGGATATTTCGGAAAACGAGCCCCAGTTTCATAGTTAGCAATGGTGCTATGATCTACTCCGATAATGTTAGCGAGACTTTCCTGGCTTAATTTCCTTTCCTCTCTTAAAAAGGCTAATCTAAATTGGATTTTTTTCATAGCGAACAATCCTCCTAAAATGTTGTTGTTTTAACAATGGGATTATTACGTAAAATACAAAAGTCATTTTTTTTGTGCAAAATACTTACGATATGAAAGGTTAATCTTGACATATAGCAACAAGAAAGATAAAATTAAGGCAAAAAAGGAGAAATAAGGTAAAGTCTAAAATAGAAAACCCGTTCTCTCAATTATTATTATGCTAAATTTATAAAGAGTTAAAACATTTGGAAATATGTTTATATTTTAACCGTTTTAAATCTAATTTATCATGAGGAGGTTTTTATGAACGAAGATACCACGGCACTGTTTTTTGCCTTTGCGGCTAGAGACCGGGCCAGCGCGGAGCATAGCCGCAGAGTAGCAAATTATCTTGTTTATTTAGCAGAATCTTGGGGTATGAGGGAAAAAGAGATCTTGATTTACTATCAAGCTGGGCTTTTACACGACATTGGCAAAATTGGTATTTCCGACAGAATTCTAAAATCTCCTGAAAAATATACTAGAGCTGATTGGGAAGAAATGAAGCAGCATGTTTACATCGGGGCAACACTGCTTAAAAGTTTGGGATTTGCTGAAGTAATTGTAAAGGCTGCCCAGTACCATCATGAGAGATTTGATGGTGGCGGATATCTGGGAAGTTAGGGAAGGGGAAGTCAGGGCAGAGTTTCTCAAGGGCATAGCCAGGCTGGCGGAAGGCGAACGCCTGGTGATGGTATTAGATGCAGCCCATCTTATAAAGACCGAGGAAACCCGGGACCGGGTTGCGGGTGCCGTTGAATCTCTGGGGCTTACCCGACCTGAGGAGCAAAAGAAAGAAGAGAAAGAAGAAAAAGTTCAGCTTGTCAGCTTTCGGGTCGGAGGGGAAGAATATGGAATTGACATCGGGATGGTGCAGGAGATCGTTCACCTGCCGGAGACAATTAACCGGGTGCCCGACGCCCCCGCGTACTTTCTAGGAATTATATCCCTGCGGAGCCATGTCCTGCCGGTGGTCAACCTGCGAGCCCTTTTTCAACTAAAAGATAAGGAAATGGATGACCGGGCGCGCATCGTAGTGGTGAACCTTTACGAGGGGCAAAAAGGAAAGTTTTCCGTGGGCCTGGTGGTCGACGCGGTAACGGAGGTGCTCCGCATTTCCAGGGCGGTTATTGACCCCGTACCGGTCCTGCTGCGCAGTGGGGGCGGAGAAGGAATAAGCGGGGTTTGCAAGATAGCGGAAGGCAAGCGGCTGGTATACGTACTAGACCCGGCGGATTTTTTTACCTCAAGTGATCTCTTGAAAATGGGTAAAGTGGTGGACAGTGCAAAAGAAGAAGAGGAGGTAGTTAGTTTGGTCGAGCAGGAAAAACAGCTGGTAACTTTTAAGGTGGGCAAGGAAGAGTTTGCGGCGGGCATCGCCGAGATCCGGGAGATCATCAGAGTTCCGGATATAGTGGCCGTGCCCAAAGCTCCGTATTTTGTAGAGGGAGTGATTAACCTCCGCGGAACCATAATCCCCATAATCGACCTCCTAAAAAGATTTGGGATGGAAGAAAGCGCCAGGGACGGCATACGAGGGTCGTAGTGGTGGAGATAGATGGGCTTTTGACCGGCCTTGTCGTTGATTCGGCGCGGGAAGTGCTGAAGGTTTCCCGGCAGGCCATTGAAGCACCACCCGAACTCTTGACCGGTTCAGTGGGCACCCGTTTTATCAGGGGGGTGGCGAAAGCCGGGAAAGGTGAGCGGCTGATTATCGTGTTGAACATGAAGGAAGGTGGTAAGACGCTGGCCAGGCTCAGCCGCCCCTCAAGAGACATACTTTTTCCGCAAGTACCAGCAATTGCGCTGCTTTGCTGAGGAAGTACTGCCCGAAATCTTAAACGATAACAACAGCCAGAATAGTAAAAGGGTACGCATCTGGTCTGCCGGGTGTTCAACGGGGGAAGAGGCTTATACTTTAGCCATCATAATGATGGAAATGACTAGGGGGATGCCGATTACCTGGGAAATTCACGCCACTGATTTAAATACGGACGTGCTGCAGCAGGTAAAGGAAGGCCTTTACGGCAGGCGTTCTGTCAAAGATATTCCCGAGGCATACCTTGCTCGCTATTTTCTCCGCAAGGGCGAGCAGTTTGAAATTCATCCGGAGGTACGCCGCCAGCAGTATGAGGGCGGCACGCGCTTATCTGGTGTTAAAAACCCTGAATGAATTAGTAGAAATTACTGAGGTGCGGCCTTCATTTAATGAGGTCATTGAGGAAGATCATTTCGACGACACAGAAATAAGGGTTCGGTTTTTTACCGGGAAGAGCCTTGATGCTGTAAAGGAAACCGTCGAGTCTATTTCCGAAATTAAGGAAGTGGTGCTGCTGCCTTTAGATGAAATTGCAGAAGAGAAAGAAGCGGTGCTGAGAATTAATGCAGGCGAACGCCTGGATGCAGAAATGTTAGAAGAGCGTTTGAGAAATAAGGGTAAGGGCTGGGCAGCAATAGACTTAACTGACCTTTGTGAACTGAGCCCGGCCGCTTTGAACCTGCTCCTGTGGGCGCGCAGTTTAAGCGAAGTTAGCTTTGTCTTACCCCGGCATCCCTGGGGAAAAAGTTTATTGGAACTATTAGGGTTCGGTGAAAATGCCTCGTGTGGCGGATATAACTATGAAGATATTTGAAATTCCCTACAAGGCTTATTATCTCAATCGGAAAAGATATGGCTCGGTCTTTGCGATAACAAATGATCCCTATCAGGCGCTAATATTTGCAGCAGAGTTTTTAACAGGTAAAAAAGCAATATCGCATAACAATGAAATGCAGCTAAATGAGTGGTTCTACAAACTCGATGAACCAATCGAATTAGCAAAAACAAAAACAAACGCTGCCCCTGGCGTAATCCCGGGTTATGAAATTGCCAAAAACTCTATTGACTTTGATACTTGATCTACCTGGAGCCCTGATAAAATCAGGAGGAAG
The DNA here is from genome assembly GCA_020060185.1 of Desulfovibrio sp. Lineage (GTDB taxonomy): Bacteria > Bacillota > Dethiobacteria > DTU022 > UBA8154 > UBA9862. The sequence goes on from JAGVAS010000131.1 coordinate 26,853, forward strand.
TTCCGGCCTTTAAACTTAATGCAAAATTCTTTTAACGAACAGCAAGTCCAAAAAAACAATTATAATTCGGGCGGCGCAATGATTTCAATCGCCTGATATCCCGATTTTGTGTTTAGCTTTTGTCTTTCAGGAGTACGGTTATCATACAATGCGCTGATCACAGAAGTATCCAGATATAAAATTTCGTGAGGCATTATATCTTCTCACTTTCTCGTAATAGCCCGGATAAGGTGCAACTCGTACATCATTTCATCATCAGGGAATTCTTCGCGCGTTTTCTTGAATGAAATTTACTATAAATCCCCTCAACTATCATTGCTAAAATACAATTCTTGCATGAAAAAACCCTGGAGTCGATTTGAACCCCAAGGTTTTTAAGGTACTAATTGTTAACAGCTAGGAGTGATCATTCTTAAAAACGTGATCTGGCAGGTTGGTAGCAATCTTTGCAGTAAACAGGCTTGTCACCGGTAGGCTTGAAGGGCACTTCAGCAGTTTTTCCACACCTGGCGCATGTAGCCCTGTAGGTTTCGCGTGGCTGCCGTTCAAACCTGCTGCCACCGCCGCGAGCATTCCGCTGTTGTTTATGAATCTTACGGCACGAGGGGCAACGAGAGGGCTCGTTTGCGAAACCTTTTGAAGCATAAAACTCTTGTTCACTGGCCGAGAAAACAAACTCATTTCCACAGTCACGACAGGTTATTGCTTTATCCTGGTACATTATAGAAACCTCCTTCTCTAAAAAATTAGTCCCTACTTGAAAGTGGCTTAGATCCGGAGGTTCAAGGTTTCGACCTGATTTCATCCTGTTCCAAAGCCAGCATCATTTTCAAGACAATAATATTCTACTTTATTTAGGAGAGATAATCAAGACGGATATAGTATTAAACGGCCATTTTTTATTTTTTGCTGCTCGTTTGCCAGTAATTACCTTTCCAAAAGGGCGTCTTTATAAATTATATCCAAAACTTTAAATATTTATAATTCGACCAAATCCTTGAGGATACAGTGTTCGCTCCTGTGTTCACAGGGGTCAAGACAATAAAGAGGGGTGGACATGTATTTCTCGCCCCTGTCAGGAAGAATGGTAACGATTGTACCTTCTTCCAGTTTTTTGGAGAGCTCCACCGCGACGTGAAAAGCCGCTCCGGCGCTCATGCCGGAAAAAATCCCTTCTTCCCTGGCCAGGCGTTTGGCCATGGCAAAGGCATCTTCATCTAAAACATTGACCTTTTCGTCCAGGCAGGCCGGGTTATAAATTTCCGGAACAATGGCCTCTTCCATATTTTTTAATCCTTGGATTTTATGGCATTTAAAAGGTTCTACGCCGATTACTGTTATATTTGGATTCAACTCTTTAAGACGCTTGGAACATCCCATTAAAGTTCCCGTTGTACCCATTCCGGCAACGAAATGGGTAATCGTTCCCCCGGTTTGTTCCCAAATTTCCACTGCTGTAGTTTCATAATGGGCCAGGGCATTATTGATATTGCTGAACTGGTCGGGCATAAAGTAGCGCTCAGGATTTTTGGTATATAGTTCCCGGGCTTTTTCAATGGCACCATCTGTCCCTTTTTCGCCGGGGGTTAAGAGGATTTCCGCCCCAAATGCTTCCATCATCTTACGGCGCTCCTCGCTCATCCACTCGGACATGGTTACCAGCAGGCGGTATCCTTTAACCGCTGCTACCAGCGCTAGGCCGATACCGGTATTTCCGCTGGTAGGTTCCAGTATTATTTTGTCCCTGGTTAACTCTCCAGATTTTTCAGCCATGGTGATCATGTAATAAGCAATCCTGTCCTTTACACTGCCTCCGGGATTGGCCCCCTCCAGTTTAACGGCCATGGTTACCCGGGGGTTGGGGTTTAGCCTATTAATTTTTACCAAAGGAGTTTGACCGATTGTTTCCAGTAAATTTTCAATCAAGGAAAAGACACCCCCTGGTGATAAAAATTCGAGATTCCACAACACTGTAAGTTAATAACAATAGATTTAAAATAGCTAGTAAAAGATTAGCAAGCGTTTTTTTCTCTTAACCGTTTAATCATAATTATAACATACCGCTGGCCTGTTTTTAGATTTTTATTTAAAAAAGTTATGATATCCCTAAAATTATTATTTTTTGGCCGGAATATCGTTGTATTTACAGCCGGAGAAAATATTTCTTAAAAATAGCGGAAAAAAAGTTTACTATTGACATACTGTTTTTTTTAAGATAATATTCCTTATTAATAAAAGGACATAATAAAATTATCCTTATCCAGAGTGGCAGAGGGAACGGCCCTGTGAAGCCCGGCAACCGGACGAGATCCGGTGCCAATTCCGGCAGGAGTTATCCTGAAAGATAAGGAGGGGATGCCCGAAATATTTATCCTCTTCTTTAGGGAAGAGGTTTTTTAATTAGACACCCATGAAGCTTAGCGCTTCACCATCAGTTGATGAAAATGGTAAAAAGCTATTTTCAGGGTAGAGGTGACTTTTTATGGCCGGTATGAATAAAAATAGCTTTCAGGCCGTAAAGGAGATCAACTTCCCTTCATATGAAGGGGAAAAATATTTTACTTTTGCCGAACCTCCTGGGAGCTTTCTTTTAGAGAGCGGCATTTCCCTGGGTCCTATTACCGTAAATTACCAGACCTATGGAAAACTTTCTTCCCGGGGAGATAACGCTATCTATATCGCTCATGCTTTAACGGGAGGATCTCTTGCCGGCGAACCGCCCTGCCAGGGCAAGGAACGCGGCTGGTGGGAGCCCTTAGTCGGCCCGGGAAAGGCTTTTGACACGGATCGCTATTTTATTGTCTGCAGTAATGTACTGGGTGGGTGCTATGGCACTACAGGACCTTCTTCTATGGATATGCGTACAGGCAGGCCTTACGCTATGAATTTTCCAGTGGTTACGATTAAAGATATGGTCCGTGTTCAAAAAATTTTGCTGGATCACCTGGGTGTAAAGGAGCTGGTAAGCGTAGCTGGGGGCTCAATGGGCGGGATGCAGGCCCTGGAGTGGGCTGTTACCTATCCTCACATGGTACGGAGTGTTATTGCTATTGCCTCTGCCGGGAGATTTTCTCCAATCGGTATTGCCTTTAACCAGGCTGAACGAAAAGCCATTATGATTGATCCTTCCTGGCGCAACGGGCAGTACTACGGGACTGATTTTCCCCGCAAGGGATTATCACTGGCCAGGATCATTGGTACAATTACCTATCGCAGCAGCGAATCCTTTGAACAACGGTTCGGAAGGTCTCTGCAGGTTGACGGGGAGCGAAACCTTTTTAATTTTCATGAACAATTTGCCGTAGAAAGTTATCTAAATTACCAGGGGGATAAAGTAACATACAGGTTTGATCCCAATTCTTATCTCTATCTTTCCAAGGCTATGGACCTTCATGACCTGGGAAGAGGTTATATATCATTTCAGGCAGCACTGAAGCGTATCCGCTGTATTGCTTTTCTCATGGGAATAAGTACTGATATTCTTTTTTACCCCCAGGAAGTGCGCGGCTTGGCCATCGAAATGAGACGTTGCGGCGTGGATGCTCGTTACCATGAATTAAAATCACCTCATGGTCATGATTCTTTTCTCATTGAGTTTAAAGAAATGGAAGCTTACATCAGGAATTGCCTTTTATATCTCGAAGAAAATAACCCGGGAAGAAGCTTTCCCAGGTACAGGCATTCCGCAAACCAATAATTTTAAAACCAAGTAAATGAGCATAGTAAGGGATTTTAGGATGAAGTTCATGAAGTACTGCAAATTCGAATATTCAG
>JAGVAS010000125.1 GCA_020060185.1 Desulfovibrio sp.
CTTCTTGAGTACAAACTTTGTGGTTTGTATATTGGAAAGTTTTTTCTGTTTTTCATACTTAAATTCTTTACGGTTAAAATGTTTTAGAGGAGGGAACAAAACATAGAATTCAGAATTTGGCTGATCACGGTTACATTTTGGAAAATGGTCGCATTGTAGCCAGGGAGAGGCAAAAGTTCTTTTGAACAGCAGCAATGTCAGAAATGCTTATTTAGGTATGCTGGCCTAGCGGGGGGAGAGTGTTTAAAGCTATGATTCAAGATAAGTTCTTTTCTAGCCGGGCCTGGCAGGGGGATTATATGCCTATCACAGGGGTTTTGTGAAAATATTTCTTGACAAATTTAGACATTAAATGATAAAATAACAAAAAAGATAACAATTTAAAGATAAAAAGAAATCTGGAGACGAAAAAGGCAAAACTACCGAAAGGTGGTGGCGCAAAGCTAAAGGGGCTAAAACAGGAAACTGTGAATGTCAGCCAGCTGCCGGTACGCAATTGCTAAAGGATGCCCACCTTTGAAGAACGGCAGGTGGGCAATAATTTTTTTTAAAGATGTTGGGTTTTATGGCAAATAATTAAGTCATAATTGGATGTTTTCAAAAACACATAGTAAAGAATAATTACTGAGGAGAAAATTATGATTATTTACTATATAAAACTACCGGGATACAATTTTAAACCTAGCGAATATGTGTATTCCAACGCAAATGTTAGAAATAAATCGTTTTTTAAGGGGTTGGCACAAAAATTGCTCTCTCTCTCTCTCTCTCTCTCTCTCTCTCTTCTTCCTCTCTCCTCTCTCTTATATATATAAAAAATACTTTTATTTTTAAAAATCCTGCTTGTTGCCAATCAAATATTAAGTGCTACGTGAACCCAAGAGTTATCCTTTTCTTGGGTTTTTTATTTTAGAGCGGGGGCAGCTTTTTACTGAGACGGCTTAACTGGAAACATTGGCTAAAATTAGCTGAATACCATCGGGTCAGAGATGCTCTTTTGTAAAGTAACATGGTATTTAATTTTTCTGCTTCCCGAAGTAAGGATAGTATTGGATACCTTTGCCGAAAAAAATTAAAGCAAAAAAAGTTATAAAGATCGATTCCTTTCGGTTGTTTTTAAAATTTCTATGGACCGTGTTTTTGATGGCGTCTTCAAATCTGAACCGGCCAAAAGCTATAAAAGAATACGAAAAGGAGGATGGATCGATGAACCCGCATGCGTTTCTTGGGGAAAAAGACTTGCTTAAGCTTTCCAGTGGTGTGCACATTTTGCACATTGAAAAAAGCAAAGAGCTCTACCCTGAAGAGGTGATCGACTTATGCGCAGAAGGCTTGGAGCAGTGGATGAGCTCCCTTCTACAGATGGGTAAGATCCCGCTGTACTTTTGGCCTTTTGAAGATTCAAATTGCCCTCTTAAAGTTATTGAGAATAGGGTTGCCGAAAAGGAAGAAGGGGAAGCTGTTTTAAATCCTCTCCATGAGGAAAAGACATTTCTGGCACGCCTGGAGAACCCAGGAAATGGAGGGGACTTTTGTCCCCCTGAAATCTTTGTATGCTCTCCAGTAAAAATCAGCCAAAAGATTTTGGGTTTCGCCGGCATCCCGTTTTTTAAGCACTCTCCTACCGGGCTTTATTACCTGCTTTCATCGCTGCTTGGGACAGCAATTTCAATGTATTTCCAGTTGGCTTCCCTTTCTCTTTTGCTAAAGGAAAAAAATAATAAAATCGAGCATTTGAGAAAAAAGATCGTCCAGGCACAGGAGGAGGAGAGAAAGCTGATAGCCTTTGAGATACACGACGTGATCTCCCAGCGCGCCGCGGCAATCTTTTACCGCATTCAGACCGTGGAACAAATGCTCAGGCGCAAATGCCTTGATGACATTGAAGAGGAGCTCTCCGGAATATCAAAGATGGCGCAGGTTATGGTCGATGATGTTACCCGCCTCATGTTCGACCTTAAACCTCCTCATCTTGAGGAGTTGGGCGTGGAAGCCTCCTTAAGGAGATACATAGACCAGCTTAAAAGGGAATACGGCATCACCGTTGATTTGAAAGTATTAGGTCCGCTGGACAAACTGTGGAAAACCATCAAGCTAACTACCTATCGGATAGTGCAGGAAGCCCTGACGAATATCCGCAAACATGCCCGTGTTCATAAGGCATCGGTGGTTCTGCAAACGGAAGATGACAAACTTTTAGGCCAGGTTATCGATGAAGGGGCAGGCTTTGACCCTGAGAAGGTCAATCATGAAAAGTGCATGGGAATCATGGTCATGAAGGAGCGGGCCCTGCTTGTCGGGGGCACCTTCGAGGTTCTCTCAGAGGTAGGAAAGGGTACCTGTATCAGGTTTGTTTTACCTGTTACAAGCCCAAGTAAGGAGGAAATAAAAAATGAACCCTATCCGCCTAATGCTGGTTGAGGACCATACCCTTGTCCGGGAGGGGCTGATAAATCTTCTCTCCACCGAGCCCGGTATAGAGATCGTAGCGGAAGCAGCGGATGCCGAAGGGGCTCTTTTAAAAACGAAAGAGTGCCTTCCCGATGTGATCCTCATGGACATCGCCCTTCCCGGCGTTGACGGTATAGAAGCCACTGCAGAGATAAAGCGTGAGTACCCCGATATCCGTGTGGCCATGCTGACCATGCATGTGGACGAGCAGCTTGTCGCACGTTCTGTGCATGCGGGCGCAAGCGCCTATCTTTTAAAGAGCGCCACCAGGGAACAACTTGTCAACACCGTGCGCACGCTTTGGGAGGGCCAGGTGCTGTTACCCGCCGATCAGGTTAAAGCGCTGATAAAAATGACAAACGGGAGCTCATCAGACAATGAGCTTACTCTGAGAGAAAAAGAGATCCTGCGCTATCTCTGCAAAGGCATTACCAACAAGGAAATTGGTCAGAAACTTTGTATTGCGGAGAGTACCGTTAAAACACATCTCCACAATATTTATGCTAAAATCGGCGCAGCTACCAGATCTGAAGCAGTAGCATGGGCGGCTAAAATGCTTTTAACAGCAAATATTTCTAAAGTCCAGAACCAGTTTTAACTCTGGTGAAAAAAGTATTGTTATTGCCCCAAAGGGCTTTTTTTATGCAAGGGAAAGAAACGAATCGTACCAGGGTATGGAGCAGCTATTTAACTTCCGGAGCCGGAACAAAAACGAGGTAGCCGAACTTCTTTCAGGGATAGATAAATTTCTCGCGGAGGTTCACGCCCTGGGCAAAGAGCGCTCAAAGGCTGTAGATTCAATGCTGGAAGAATTTCACAACAATAGGGAGAAGGCTTTTAAAGAAATGAAGGAGGAGCTGAAAAAAGGCCGCCTGGAAAGAAACAGGAAAGTTAACCATTTTCTGCTTCAGTCTAAGTCTGACCGGGTTAAATGCCAGGCAGCCTGGTCAACGCTCCGTATCGCTGTAAAGGCGGCTCCGGAGCAGCCTGTTGAAAAACCCGAAAAACCTGTTCAGGAGGCAGAACTTGCAGCCGCAACTCCGGCTCTAGAGGAAGCGGTACCTGCCGAGGTCACCCCAGACGAGGAGGAGCTAAAAGACCACATCTTTGCCTATGTCAACAGCCACACCGGGGGTATCAGACTTACTGAGATCGAGACAGAATTTAACATTCCACGTATTCGTGCCGGGAATCTAGCCAGGGCCCTTGTAGACGAAGGAAAGATCGGAAAAGAAGGGCTTCTTTATGTGCCGATACGGGAAGAAGGCGAAAAATGAAAGGAGTGAGGTCTCGTGTATTTCTCAAAACTGGTTGCCATCGCCAGTGCGAAGTCGGGACTGCCCGGTAAAGAAACAATAAAGATCGTGCAGCTGGTCAGACGTATAAGGGAGGACAGCCGCACCCCTGCGTGCCCAACGGTGAGGGCTTCCATGTCAGCAGGCGACCGCCTGAGGGTAGCATTACCCCCCGCGAGGCGGGCCGACTTTGAAGTTTACAGCTACACTGCCAGAAGGCATGGTGGTTCTTGCTCTCACTACGGAGTTGATGTTGGAGAAACCCAAAAAACTGGTGGCGAGCCGCATCGCCTATGAAGATTTAGGCGGCCTTGGACCGGAGATCCGCCATATACTTTGAATTTAAAATGTCCCAAAGATTAAAAGCTTCCCTTATATCTATTTCTTTCTGTTTTTTTTCTGTTTTGGGACCCTCTAAAGTGACGAGCTTTCCTAACAGCCATACTAGGAGGGGCTCCGGTATCCACGAATAGTGTAGGTTTAGGACTTGTTAAATAATTGATTATTCCCGAGATAAATGTTAATATTAATGTAAGCATTAATATAAGGGGGTGCTGTTGATTAAAGAAAAAATACTGGGTATTGACCAGCTGAGGCCACGCCTTGGCCAGTATATTGAGGAGGTTGAACAAGGTGAAGCGATAATCATTACCTCTCGCTCTTCCCCCAGGGGTGTCCTGATCAGCTACCAGGCCTACGAGGAGTTGAAAAGGCTTTCAGAAAGAGTAAAACAGGCAGA
>JAGVAS010000063.1 GCA_020060185.1 Desulfovibrio sp.
AAAACAGTTGTGGCAGGAATCTTGTATGAATAAGATAGATAATTTTGGCAAAGTAATTCAGGATATGTCTTTGCTTTATGAATTAGCATTGGCAACTGGCCAATCACTTGACTTAAAAGAAAGCTGTGATTTATTCCTTAAGCGGTTAATGGGGCGGAAAAATCTAAGCTATAGCGCTGTTTGGATTAAGGACAATTTTTTAACCGGAGAAGAGTATCAGCAGGCCGCTACTCTGATTTACGCTTTCCCAGAGTTTTTTCCCAAATCAAAAAAACTTCCGTTAGATCACCCCCTTTTTACCTGTTTAAACAAGGAAAAAATTGTTAAAGTATCATCTAATAAAAAAGAATTCTGGCAACTGGTAGATGAAAAAGGAATTACTAAGGGTACTTATATAGTAGTTTCTCTGGATGAAATAGGTGCGGTAAAGCTTTTTTCCATGACAACAGGTAGTTGTTTTAGTGACATTGAGCTTAATCAGATTAGAAAAGTGATTTCAAAGTTTGCCGTTTCTTTAAAAGGGTGTCTTTCTCACAAAAAGTTGTTAACAGAAATAGCGGAACGAAAAAGAGCAGAGGAAGCTCTCAGGCAATCAGATCAGCAAATGGCTGATATTATCAATTTCCTGCCAGATGCTACATTTGCCATTAATCTAGAAGGTAAGGTAATATTCTGGAATCGTGCCATAGAAGTTATGACTGGAGTAAAAGCAGAAGACATAATTGGTAAAGGAAACTTTGAGTATGCTGTACCTTTTTATAATGACAGAAGGCCAATTATAATCGATTTAGTGTTTAAAGCAGAAGAAAAATTGAATGGGGAAAGTTATCTGTTTCTCAAAAGATTAGAAGAAAATTCATTAATCGGTGAAACTTTTTGTCCTGCCCTCGGAGAGGCGGGAGCTTATCTCTGGGCTAAGGCTACTCCATTATATGATATTAACGGAAATATTATCGGTGCTATTGAATCCCTTCGTGATATCACTGACCGTAAGCAGGCAGAAAAAGAACTACAAAAGGTACGTATTGAGCTGGAAAAGAGAGTTGAAGAACGAACTGCCGAGCTAGCAGAAGCTGTCAAAGCACTTCGATTTGAAATTGCCGATAGAAAAAGGGCTGAAGCGGCATTAGCTGAAGAAAAAGAGCTTCTTTCTGTGACCCTCCATAGTATAGGCGACGGGGTAATAACCACTGATACGCTAGGGAAAGTTTCTTCTATTAACCGGGTAGCTGAAGAGATTACTGGGTGGAGACAGATGGAAGTTGAAGGTAAACCTCTTGCCAGTATTTTTCAGATACTTATTAATGAAAAAATGTCAAAGACTTGTGAAAATCCCCTGGAGAAAGTGCTTAAAAGTGAAAAAGAAGGGGGTATAACTGGCCACAACGTGCTTATTGCCAGAGACGGAACCAGAAAAATCATTTCCGCTAATGCGGCTCCTATCAGAGATAAAAAGCATAACATAGTTGGTTATGTGATTATCTTCAGAGATATTACCAAGCAAAAAAAGGTAGAAGCGCAATTAGCCTTATCTCAAAAACTTCAATCTATTGGCCAGTTAGCGGCAGGAATCGCTCATGAAATAAATACTCCCATGCAGTACATCGGCGACAATGTCCGGTTTTTGCAGGATGCATTTAAAGATATTTATACTTTGCAACAGGATTACAAACAGCTGATGAATGAGCTGGAAAATGTGAAAGTTTTTGGCCCATTAATTAATGAAATAACAAAAAAGGAAAAAGAGCTGGATGTAACATATCTTATCGAGGAAATTCCCAGGGCTATTGAGCAAACGCTGGAGGGCGTTGAGCGAGTAACCAAGCTGGTTTTAGCCATGAAAGATTTTGCGCACCCCGGAAAAAAGGAAAAAAAGCTTGCGGATATTAATAAAGCCATTGAGAGGACTGTAACTATTTCCAGAAACGAGTGGAAGTATGTTGCGGAACTGGAAACCAATCTTGAGCCCGGGCTGCCTTTAATTTACTGTGTTGTAGATGAAATCAATCAGGTTATTTTGAATATGATTGTCAACGCAGCCCAGGCCATTAAGGAAGCTGTAAATAAAGGATCTTTAGCTAAGGGGAAGATCACAGTAACAACAAAAAAGGATAAGAATTTTGTAGATATTCTTATCAGAGATAACGGTACAGGTATCCCGAGGGCAATGATTGACAAAATATTCGATCCTTTTTTCACTACCAAAGAGGTTGGCAAAGGTACAGGCCAGGGGCTTGCCATTGCGCATGATATTATTGTAACCAAGCACAAGGGTAACATTCAGGTTGAATCAGAAATGGGAAAAGGAACTATGTTTACAATTCGTTTGCCAATAAACTCATACAAATAATACAGTAATACAGGGTGGTTTAGGAGTGAAAAAAGCGGTTCTTTTTGTAGACGATGAAGTTAATATCATACAGGGTCTGAAGCGCATGTTACGGAGCATGCGGTTTGAATGGGATCTGTTTTTCGCGGAAAGTGGCGAAGAAGCTCTGCGAGTATTGTCACAAAACCATATTGATGTCATTGTTACGGATATGCGCATGCCCGGGATGGAAGGAGCTGAGCTGCTCGGTAAAGTAATGAATGACTATCCTCATGTTATCCGCATTATTCTCACCGGGCATTCTAACCGTGAGATAAATTTGCGTTCAACAAAGGTTGCACACCAATCTTTAGCAAAGCCATGCGATGCAGATACCTTGAAGAATACTATCGAGCGTTCCTGCATGCTTCGAAAGATGTTAAAAAATGAAAAGATAGTAAAGCTGGTTAACGGTATCAAAGACTTGCCCAGTTTACCCAGTTTGTATAACTTAATTGTTAAGGAGATGCAGTCCCCTGACGCTTCCCTTAAAAGAGTAGGTGACATAATTGCACAGGACATTACTATGACTGCCAAGGTTTTACAATTTGTAAATTCTGCTTTTTTTGCTCTACCCCAAAAAATTACTGCTCCGCAACAGGCAGTAACTTTATTAGGTCTGGATATCTTAAAAGGGCTTGTGCTTTATGTGCAGGTCTTTTCTACTTTTAAGGGAGACCTGGAATTAAAAGGTTTTTCTTTAGGGAAATTGTGGAAACATAGCATGCTGGTGGCAATTCTTGCCAGGGAAATTTCCCTAATTGAATCAGCCAAGCCTAAAACTGCCGATGAAGCTTTTATTGCGGGAATGCTGCACGATTTCGGCAAGTTATTATTGTTAAAAATACCAGGGCATTACTACCGGATGAAGGAATATATCAATAAAAATAAATGCGATTATCTGGATGCTGAATATGAGCTATTGGACACTTCTCACGCCGAGGTAGGAGCTTACCTGTTGGGACTGTGGGGAATTCCTGATAACATTGTAGGAGCTGTTGCCTTACACCATAATCCCATGAAAGCAATGGATAAGCAGTTTTCTGTCCTGACAGCTGTGCATGCGGCAAATGGTTTGCTCGAACAAAGGGATTTTTCCTGCGCAGATAATGACCTTTCAAGTATAGACATTAAGTATATAAGAGAACTAAACTTAGAAAGCAAATTAATGGATTGGGTAGAATGTTGCATGAGAGTACGGAAAAATGGAATAAACATATGACTGGGAAATGAAAAGTGATTTAATGAAAAGTGATTCGACGAACGATAAAGGCTGCTGTTCTCAAAGAACGGGGACCGTTTGCTGTTGTTTCCGATTATCGTATGCCGGGAATGGATGGTATTCAGTTTCTTTCTCTGACTCACCAAATTGCACCCGAGCTTGACAGGATAACAAAGAAATTTTTGCCCTGATCAGGAGCCATCCGCAGGTTGGCTATGAGATACTTAAACCGATTGATTTTCCATGGCCGATGGAGCAGATTGTGGTTCAGCACCATGAACGGTTAGATGGCTCTGGTTACCCTGCGGGGCTTTTTGGTGAGGAAATTCTTTTAAGTACAAGAATTCTGAGTGTAGCCGATGTTGTTGAAGCTATGATCTCCCACCGGCCTTACAAGCAGGCTCTTGGTTTAGACAAGGCTTTGGAAGAAATTTCACAAAATACAGGAATTCTTTATGATGAAAAAGTTGTGGATTCCTGTCTGAAGCTTTTGGAAACAAAAGCTTTTGCGTTCTAATCAAAAACAATTCATACGTTAATTCCAGAGAATTGAATAGAAAGAGGGTCTTTTACATGGATGAAAAAATACTATTAGTAGATGATGAGCCTAATGTTCTTTTAGCCTTTCAAAGGCATATTCGTGGAAAATTTATATTAATTACTGCAGAAAGTGCCGATAAGGGACTTTATGCCCTGAAAGAGCAGGGACCGTTTGCTGTTGTTATTTCCGATTATCGCATGCCGGAAATGGATGGCATTCAATTTCTTTCCCTGGCTCGTCAACTTGCACCCGATACTGTGCGCATTATGCTTACCGGTTTTGCACATGTACAGGGTGCCATTGATGCTGTTAATGAGGGCAATATCTTCCGATTTTTAACGAAACCCTGTGCACCTGAAGTTTTTATCAAAGCGGTAATAGCAGGTATCGAACAGTACAGGCTTGTTATGGCCGAGCGTGAGCTTCTGGAAAAAACTCTCAAGGGAAGCATAAAAATTCTGACAGATATTCTTTCCATTATGAATCCTGTTGTTTACTGGCAGGCTTCACGCCTAGGCCGCATGGCAAAAAAACTGGCCTTTCGTTTACATGTTGATAAACCCTGGGAGGTAGAGATTGCTGCTATGCTCTCACAAATAGGGTGTATTACTATTCCGGATGAAATTTTGGAAAAGAACTTCAATGGAGCAACTCTTTCAGAAAATGAAAACAAAATGTTCCTGGCATATCCATTAATAGGGTCACAATTGGTTGCCAATATTCCACGCCTGGAAGGCATAGCTGAAGCAATTAAATATCACTTGAAACAATTTGATGGTGGTGGGATACCTAATGATGATATTAAAAATACTGCCATACCCCTAATTGCAAGAATTCTAAAGGTTGTTATTGATTTTGATAAACTAATTAACGCAGGAAATTCGGTTGTTAAATCTTTAGAAATTATGCGCAGGCGCTTAGGCTGGTATGATCCTGATGTTTTAGCTGCTTTAGAAGAAGAAATTATGGATGCCGGGAAAGTTAGAATAATACCCTTAAAAGAGATTTTGCCGGGGATGGTCCTGGTTGATGACATCAAGGATAGTTCAGGTATAGTGCTTGTTGCAAAGGGAAATGAAATTACAGATGTTTTAAAAATGCGAATTCTTAATTTTTCACGGGTTCGTTCAGTTGTTGAACCGATAAAAGTAATGCTGCAACAAAGGGATAAATAACAAAACGTTATTTTAAAAAAATAGCTAAAAGTTATTACAAGGGTGCGGAAAGTCTATTAGAAAACCGTTCAAGATAAAAAGTATGCCTTGCGACAATACATCACATTTGAAGTGAGGGAGATAAGATGAAATCGATCATCCGGCCTTGTACTGAAGGCGATTTTGTTGCCCTTTATGGGATAATTAACGAAGCTGCCGGCGCTTACCGGGGGGTTATTCCCCCGGACTGCTGGAAGGAGCCGTACATGTCCTCAGAAGAGCTTCGCCGAGAAATAGAAGAAGGGGTTTTCTTCTACGGTTACGAGGAGGAGGGGGAATTAATCGGCGTAGGCGGTATTCAACACGTTCAGGAGGTAACACTTATCAGGCATATGTATGTCCTCCTGGAGAGGCAGAGGGAGGGAATCGGGAGCAAGCTGTTGTCATTCCTCCGCCAAAGAACCGCCCGGCCAGTCCTCATCGGAACCTGGGCCGATGCTGGCTGGGCCATTCGTTTTTACGAAAATAACGGCTTTCGCCTTCTTCCCACTGCAGAGAGAGACTGCCTGCTACGCAAATACTGGTCCGTTCCGGAGCGGCAGATTTGGGCTTCCGTTGTTCTCGGGGATGCGGTGTGGTTCTCCTTGCAGCCCAAGGGTTAAAAATAGGTTTTTAGAAGTAGGTTTTGGGGAATGCTCTCGCGGAACCTTTCGGGCTTTGGCGGCGTAAAAATACGGCCTTAGGTTTCCCGATTTCAGCACAAGAACCAGGTCTGTTACCCTGACGGAAGCCACCGGCAGCGACGAAAGAATATGCGGCGCTGCTGCGGAGCTTTTTGCCCGCTGTTGTGAAAAACCCCCCTGGCGCTTAGTTGGCGTTCGGGCTTCCGGGCTGGAAAGGAGTATCCAGCTTTCTCTTGTTACCAATGAAAACGAAAAGGAAAAGGAAATTACAGATCTTATGGACCGGCTGCGCAGCAGGTACGGCAAAGAGGTTCTTTTTAAAGGAAAGCGGCTGCTGCTGTTAAGATGGGGCTGATTTTACCTGCCTTTCATCCCCTGCCTGAAGGCAGGGGACTTCTCGGCGGGTTTTGTTAAAGGAGGAGATGCCCAGAAAAAGGTTTCAAGAACAGAAGAAAAGAAGATGTTTGCTGACGGAACTCATATGCCAGCTAGATTCGCTGGATTAAAGGAAGTCCAGAACTGAGGAGCTAAAATCTTCCAAGGTCAACAGCTGCCTGCCGCAAATACAGAAATTCAAAGGGGAAACTGCTTTCCTAAGACCTGCTCAGAAGGCTTTAGAAAGGAGGTAGCGGCATCTCTTACCGCCTCTTAAAAGGAGGCGGGTTTCATGCCTTGAATGCTCATGAAGTTAAAAGATTTTCTTGCCTACCCTCAGACGATCGATCCTTCTGTTCCTTTGAAGGAAGCCGCGAAGATGCTTTTTGATTCCGGGTGGGAGCATTTCGTGGTGGTGGACAAAGAGCAGCGCCTGCAGGGCGTGGTGACCAAGATAGACCTGCTCCGGGGGGTTACAGGGGATTTGAGCTGCGTGGGGGAAACAATGACCCCCCTAACGAATTTAATCTCAGTTGAAATAAACGACGAGCTGCAAAAAGTAGTAGAGCTCTTCGAAAAATTTAACATAAACCAGATCCCCGTTGTAGAAGACCCGGAGAATAAATTTAAGGGGGTCATTTACCGTGCCCACCTGCGCTTTAAGAATGCAAAAACGCCCGAAACGGAATTCAACATCCTTACTCCCAGCTTGTTATTGAATTCTTCCCGGGAGAGCATTATTGCTGTAGACCGCGACCTCCACATCAGAGAGATAAACGACGCGGCCTGTTCCCTTTTAGAATGCACCAGGGGAGATGTTTTGGGCAGGGAGCTCCGGCTTGTTTCCCGGGATCTTTTGCTGGACGTCTTTAAAAATGAAGAAAATATTAAAGAAATTTATCTGGATTATAAGGGAGAGAACTTATTCTGCCGCCTCGTGCCGATCTGGACAGGTAAAGAGATCAGGGGAGTGCTGCTTACCTTTTCCAACGTTACTGAACTTCACCGCACTAAAGACGATTTGGAAAAAGCCTTTCGCCTGACGCTTCCCAATTCAAAAACCGAGTATAAGCTGAAAAACACGCCGGAGTATACCGACGAATACGACCCTACAAGCGGCAAAATAAAAATCACGGGGGTCATTCCATCAGGCGGCTATCTGCACCTGATCAACGCCCTCAGGGTAACCGCCGATTTCTACGACCAGCGGGTATTTGATCTCATCGGCCTGGACAAGGATCTGATGGTAAAAACTCTGGTCTTTCACGATCTGGGTAAACGCCAGCCCCAGCTCAAAGTAGGGGAGGTAGTTGAGCCCCGGGAAGTTTTTGAGCCTGGCAAGCTCCATGCTTATCGCAGTGCGGAGTGGGCAAAGAAGTTCTACCATCAGCCCGATGACGCAGTGACCCTCGTCCGCTATCACCACCATAAAGAAGACGAGCTTCCTCAAGATTTTCCCGAGGCCCTTCTGCCCATGTATCGCCTGCTGCGCCTGATAGACGGTCTCTCCGCCGTGGTGACAAGGAGAAAGGGGCGCTGGGAGGCAAAATTTCAGGGCACTCTTTTATATATTAAAGAGGAGTCCTCTCACCCGAACTACGGCGGGGAGTACATATTTGATCCCTATGCTCTGCTTGGCTTGAAAGAATAAAAGCAATGCTGTGTTTACCGGAACAGCCGGGGCTGGCAAGGAGGAATCAGCATCGCTTTGTGGATTGGTATCGATGCTAAATAACAACGCTTTTTCGGTTCGTCATCGGCCTTATGAAAAAGAAAGAAAAGCAGAAATGGGAAGAGCTTTGGCTAAGGTGCGCATTTTTTACATAATTTTCTGTTCCATTTTACTCTTTGCTGCCTTTAAGCATCTTCCGGTCCCGTTATGGAAAATGATATTTTTTACAGCAGTTTCATTGGGCTACGGCCTTATCCGTTATTTTAAGCCCAGTAACGTCCAGGAAGGGAACCGCCTCCCTCCGGTGGCAGATTTTCTAGACTTTGTTTTTGTAGGTGTGCTCATCTATTTAACCGGCGGCATCAGGAGCTTTTTCCACGTGGCCTATGCCATATAAAGAAAATCTTGTTAATCATAAATACCTATGATTCACAAGTATAAAGCATAAATCATATATTCGGGTTTTCTATAAATATTAAATGTGGTATTACAAATTACTATTTCAAATTGCTCTTTGTTCTAATTATAATTAGGGAAAGGGGGGTAAAGAGCTCGAAGGCAAAAATGTTAAGATATCAGTTCTTCCAGGCGAGAGTGATGGGCCTGAGGATGAACAGGTAACAACCTTTGTACGTTTTAGGATTGTACCTGAAGGAAAGAAATAATATGGCATTATTTAGAAACAGTATTATATGAAGTCTGATGATTAAGCTCGATACTAGTTCTTAGAATAACCAGTTGATAATTAAGCATTTACGTTGAGATATCCGCAACCTGGTTTTCCAAGGTGTAAGATAACAAAATGCAGACCCTAATAGCAAAAAGAAAGGGATAAATTATGGGGAATGAAAAAAAAGAATGGAAAGTCATATTAAAATCCTGGGGAATGAAAAACTACATAGCTATATTAAGGAAAATGGTTATGAATTAACTGGGAAACATCACGAAATCTATTTAAGTGATCCCCGTAGAACAGCTCCGGAAAAATTGAAAACCATATTAAGATAGCCTATAAAAGAGAGATAATTATGGGTAGAGTAATAGAATTAGTTCAAATGCTTCTCCTGCCTGCTATTGCTGTAGCCTAACTGATCTTACACCAGGAGTTGCTGTGCTGCGGCAGATTTCCAAAAGAGGTGCAGAAAGACAGGCTTAAGATAGTGACTTAATAAAAATACAGGGGCTGCCAGAAGAAATAATAATGGCGGCCATTTTTTTTCTCACTCACAAGATAGCCGCATCCCAAAGGCCAGAAATCCCCATTTTTCGGCCAGGGATTAAAGGAAACGACAACCCCCCTGTCGAATTGATTGTTCAGAATAATTTTTAAAGGAGATGGTCTTAGTGGCAACAGGCAAAACCGAACTGGTGAGCATTCTTTCCGAAAAAACGGGATCAACTAATAAGCAGGCT
The DNA here is from genome assembly GCA_020060185.1 of Desulfovibrio sp. Classification (GTDB taxonomy): domain Bacteria; phylum Bacillota; class Dethiobacteria; order DTU022; family UBA8154; genus UBA9862. The sequence continues at coordinate 9,429 of JAGVAS010000063.1, forward strand.
TCCCAATTCATCGATGCATTCCTTGAAACGGTAAGCGAAAAGCTTGCCGCTGGAGAGAGGGTGCAGCTGATTGGTTTCGGCACGTTTATGACAAGAAGAAGCGAGGCCCGGCAGGGCAGGAACCCCGGCACGGGGGAGAAGATCAGCATACCGGCAAAGACAGTCCCTGCCTTCAAGCCCGGCAGGGGCCTGAAAGACAGGGTGAACGGCAGGTAGGCGCAAGCTTACAAAAAAACCAGGGAAGCGCGGATAACAGGAAACAAGCAAGCAGATGTTGAAACTCTTTCTGACAGGATTACAAAAATAATTACCTGTTTTTCTGGAAAGGATGAGAGTTAGTG
>JAGVAS010000133.1 GCA_020060185.1 Desulfovibrio sp.
AGTGTTTTACCCTTTTATCGCTTAACATTTTTTAGGGCTCCTGAACAACCTTATCCAAAACAGGAGCCTGTTTTAAGAAAACATTTGCGGAATTCCTGGCTTATTATTTCTTTTTCTTGACACCTGTTAAATTTTTTGCTAAATTTAAGTGCAGAAAATTTATCTGGTGCGATGCTGGAAAAAAGTAACCGGGCAAAAGTAACCGTTATAGAGAGCCGGGAAGTGGTGGAAACCCGGCCGGGACAGCCCTGGTGAAAGGCCTTCCAAAGCCATGCTCCAAGCAAAAGAGCCCTTAGTGGGAAATAGGGTGGAACCGCGGGAATTAATTCCCGTTCCTAGAGCGTCTAGGGGTTTTTTAATTTTGAAAGGAGGGAGTAAGAGCGTTGACTTTTCAGGAACTGATGATCAGGTTGCAGGATTTCTGGGCCAGAAAAGGGTGTGTAATCTGGCAGCCCTATGATGTGGAAAAGGGTGCCGGGACAATGAATCCGGCCACGTTTCTGCGTTCGTTGGGGCCGGAACCCTGGAAAGTGGCCTATGTTGAGCCTTCACGCCGACCGGGAGACGGGCGCTACGGGGAAAACCCCAACCGTCTTTATCAGCATCACCAGTACCAGGTTATTCTCAAACCGGCCCCGCAGGATACACAGGAACTTTACCTGGAAAGCCTTTCCTACCTGGGAATAAATCCGCAAGAGCACGATATACGTTTTGTTGAAGATGATTGGGAATCTCCCACCCTGGGTGCCTGGGGACTGGGCTGGGAAGTCTGGCTGGATGGGATGGAAATTACCCAGTTTACGTACTTTCAGCAGGTCGGGGGATTCGATCTGGAAGCTGTCCCTGTGGAGCTCACTTATGGCCTGGAGCGCATCGCCATGTTCATACAAAAATGTGACAATGTTTTTGATTTGCAGTGGACACCGGAGATAACTTACGGGGATGTTTTTCAGAAAGCGGAGCAGGAACATTCCCGGTACAGTTTTGAAGAAGCGGATACTGCTTTAATCCTGGAGTTGTTTTCCCTGTATGAAAAAGAAACCAGGCGCGTTCTGGAAAAGGGCCTGGTTTTACCGGCTTATGACTATGTCTTGAAATGTTCCCATGCTTTTAACATCCTTGAGGCCCGGGGTGCCATCAGCGTCACGGAACGCACCGGGTATATTGCCCGTATCAGGGAACTGGCGCGGCAGTGCGGCAGGCGTTACCTGGAGCAGCGGGAAGAAGCTGATTTTCCTTTAATGAAAGCCGGAAAGTAAAAACTTTATGATAGGTGGTGAGTAAATGGCTGTCCGAGATTTACTGCTGGAAATTGGCAGCGAGGAGATCCCGGCCCGTTTTATGCCGGGAGGGTTAAGACAACTCAGGGAAAAAACGGGGGAGCTTTTAAAAGAGCATTACCTTGCTTTTGAGGATGTTTTTACCTATGGCACCCCTCGCCGCCTGGTTGTCCTGGTAAAAAACCTGGCCGGGGAACAACCGGCCAGGGAAGAAAAAATAAAGGGTCCTTCCCGGGAGGTAGCCTTTGACAGCGAAGGGAGGCCCGCGAAAGCTGCCCTGGGCTTTGCCGCAAAGCTCGGGCTTAAGGTGGAAGAGCTGGTTCTGGAGAAGGCGGGCCAAAAAGAATACCTCTCGGCCCTGCAGAAAATTCCCGGGGAAAAAACGGCGGAAATTTTAAAGAATTTGCTGCCTGTCCTCATTAAAAGCCTTACTTTCCCCAAAAATATGTTCTGGGAGGAGAGCAGGACAAGGTTTCCGCGCCCCGTACGCTGGCTGCTCTGTTTATACGGTAACGAGGTCATTCCTTTTACATATGCCGGTTTGACTGCCGGCAGCGAAACCAGGGGGCACCGTTTTCTGGCTCCCGGCCCCATTACCGTCCGTGACCCCGCTCATTACTTCCGCAGCCTGAAAGAGTCAGGTGTCGTTGTGGACCAGGAGCAGCGGTCGCAGATGATCAAAGAGAAAGTCCTGGCAGCGGCTGCCGGCCAACAATTACAGGCATGTATTGATCCCGCTTTGCTGGAGGAGGTCGTTTTCCTCGTAGAATCACCGGAGGCCATACTCTGTTCCTTTCCCGAGAGCTACCTGCAGTTGCCCCGGGAAGTGCTGGTCACCACCATGCAGAGCCACCAGCGTTATTTCCCCGTGGAAAACTCAAACGGCCAAATCCGCTCTTTCTTCGTAGCCGTTTCCAATAACGGTGCTGCCCCCCTGGATAACGTCCGCGGCGGGAATGAAAGGGTTTTAAAAGCCCGGCTTGCCGATGCCCGTTTTTTTTACCAGGAGGATTTGAAAACATCCCTGGAGAAAAAAATAGAAAAGCTTAAAACTATCCTCTTCCAGGAGGAGCTGGGCACTGTTTATGAGAAAACGAAGCGCCTGGTCGTCCTGAGCGAATTTTTAGCGGATAGGCTTTCTGCAAGTGAAACGGAAAAAGAGGCTGCCCTGAGGGCCGCTTACCTTTGCAAAGCTGATCTGGCCACAAATATGGTCAGGGAGTTTCCGGAACTCCAGGGCGTCATGGGTAAAGAATACGCCCTTAAATCCGCAGAAAGAGAAGATATAGCCGAAGCTGTTTTTGAGCACTACCTGCCCCGGTTTGCCGGGGACAGCCTCCCCCGGACGAAGCCGGGTGCTATTGTAGCTCTTGCCGATAAAGCCGATCACCTGGCCGGTTGTTTTGCCATCGGGATTCGTCCCACCGGCTCACAGGATCCTTATGCCCTGCGGAGAACCTGCCTGGGGTTGTTGCAGATCCTTTTAGAGCATAAATTTCCCCTGCCCTTTGGCCAGTTGACGGAGCGGGCCCTGGGTTTATACCGCGAGAGGGACAGCCTGCATGATTTACCGCTGGTAGAGGTGGCTGAACAGATCCAGGATTTTGCCTGGCAAAGGCTGCGCTATTTCTTCCAGGAGAGAGGGATGGACTATGACCTCACAGATGCGGTCCTCAGTTCTCCCCTGGAGGAGGTGGCGCCTCTCTGGCAGCGGGTAGAATTCCTGCAGGGAAACCGCAGCAGTGAACACCTGGCCATGGCGGCAGTCGCTTATAACAGGGTGGCCAATTTGGCCCGCCAGGCTCGCCCCGGGGTGGAACTGGACGAGAAGCTCTTCCGTGAGGAAGGGGAGAGAAAACTTTTTTCCCGGTTTATCCCGGCCAGGTCAGAGGTTAAAGCCGCCCTGGAAAGAGAGGATCTTGAAGGAGCCCTCGCGGTGCTGGCGGGATTAAAAACACCCCTGGAGGCCTTTTTTGATGAAGTGCTGGTAATGGCAGAGGATGAAGCAGTGCGTTTCAACAGGCTGGCTTTCCTGCAGGAAATTAAAAAAACATATCTGGGTCTGGCCGATTTTTCTAAAATTGTCTTTCCTGCTCAACCATAATAAAGGATTTTTCCAGCCGTGGTGGAATAAAAATAAATGTAGCCCCAAAGGAGGTGTTGGAGAGGAATTGCCTGATAAAGGTAAACCTGTTGTCTACATAGTGTCCGATTCTGTGGGAGAGACGGCCGAGTTTGTGGTCAATGCCGTGGCCAGCCAGTTCAACTCCGGCCAGGTGGAAATACGCCGGGAGTCATTTTTAACCGATGTGGAGCGCCTTAAGGAGATTATCAGAGAAGCGGCTAATAATAAAAGCATGATTGCCTATACACTGGTCTTACCTCAGTTAAGGGAGGTTATCGTCGCCGAAGCGCGAGAATATAACCTTCCTATAGTTGATGTCATGGGGCCCATGCTGGAGGCATTTTCCAAAATTATGCCCATGGACCCCCGGCTGGAACCGGGACTGATCCGGCGCATGGACGAGGATTATTTCCGCCGGATCGCCGCCATCGAATTTGCCGTAAAACATGACGATGGCAAGGATCCCCGCGGGTTGCTGCAGGCTGATGTTGTCCTGGTGGGTGTATCGCGTACTTCTAAAACTCCCCTGAGCATGTACCTGGCCCACCGCAAGTTGAAGGTGGCAAATTTACCCCTGGTCCCCGAGGTGGATCCCCCGCAGGAACTTTTCTGGCTTCCCGCCAACAAGATCATCGGGCTGACCATTGATGCGATGCTGTTGCGGGAGATTCGCCTGGAGAGGTTGAATACCCTGGGGCTTAAGGCCAGGGCTGAGTATGCCAACATAGAGAGAATCATGGAGGAGCTTGAATACACCCGTAGAATCATGCGCCGGCTCGGTTGCCCGGTTTTTGATGTTTCCAACAAGGCCGTGGAGGAAGTGGCCAGTAAAATATTATATGTAGTAAAGGAGTCGGAGAGGAATGAGCGGCGATAAAAAGGTTTATATGTTCAACGAAGGAAATGCGGGGATGAAGAAGCTGCTTGGCGGCAAAGGGGCCAACCTGGCGGAGATGACACGCTTAAACCTGCCGGTACCCCCGGGTTTTACTGTTACAACGGAAGCCTGTAATGACTATTACCGGCAGGGAGAAATCCTGTCTGAAGAGCTCAAGGTGCAGGTGGCCAGCGCCCTCCGGGAGCTGGAGAAGCAGGCGGGCAAAACCCTGGGAAACACTGATAACCCTTTGTTGCTCTCGGTCCGCTCTGGCGCTTACTATTCCATGCCCGGAATGATGGATACTATTTTAAACCTGGGTTTGAATGACAGCACCGTGGAGGCCCTGTCCAGCGCCACGGGCAGCAGGGCTTTTGCCCTGGATTGTTACCGCCGGTTTTTACAGATGTATGGCGACGTGGTCCTCAAAATAGAGCACAACAGTTTTGAAAGAGCCCTGGATGCAGTCACGAAAACTTTTAAAGTTCAGAAAAGCCGGCAATTAACACCGGAAGGCTGGGAAAGGGTAGTCGAGCGTTACAAACAGATTATCGAAAAGGAAAACGGCAAGGTATTCCCGCAGGATCCCTATGAGCAATTGATCCATGCCATCAGTGCTGTTTTTGCTTCCTGGAATAATCCCAGGGCGATCGTTTACCGCCGCCTCAACCAGATACCCGACGATCTGGGCACCGCCGTAAATATCCAGGCTATGGTATTCGGCAATCTTGGCGAGGACAGCGGTACCGGGGTAGCTTTTACCAGGAATCCCTCCACGGGAGAAAAGCAGCTTTACGGGGAATTCCTGTTTAATTCCCAGGGAGAAGATGTGGTTGCCGGTATACGCACACCTTTACCCATAGCAGTATTACAGGAGAAGCTGCCTGGCATCTATGAGCAGTTCGGTTCTATCTGCGATACCCTGGAGAAGCACTACCTGGATATGCAGGATATTGAACTGACTGTGGAAAAGGGCAGGCTTTATATCCTGCAGACCCGGAACGGCAAGAGGACGGCGCAAGCCGCGGTAAAGGTGGCTGTAGACCTGGTTGCGGAAGGGATTTGTACAAAAGAGGAGGCTCTTTTAAAGGTAGATCCTTCCCAACTGGTACAGCTGCTGCACCAGCGTATCGACCTTTCGGCAGATTTAACGGTCCTGGCGGAAGGCCTGCCGGCTTCTCCGGGTGCTGCCAGCGGCAAGGTGGTATTTGATGCCAATGTGGCTGAAAAAAAACACCAGGAGGGGGAAAAGGTAATCCTGGTGCGCTCGGAAACCACACCCGATGACATTCATGGAATTGTGGCCGCCCAGGGTGTTTTAACGGGGCGGGGCGGGATGACAAGCCATGCGGCCGTTGTGGCCAGGGGTATGGGAAAACCCTGTATCAGCGGCTGTGAGGCCATTAAAATTGATCCCCAGGCCGGCCTTTTCCAGGTAGGTGACCGGGTGATTACGGAAGGAGAGGTTATTTCCATAGACGGCACCACCGGACGCGTTTATTACGGCGAAGTGCCCCTCATTCCCCCGAAGCTCAGCCCGGAGTTTAAACTGCTGCTTTCCTGGGCTGACGAAGTGCGGGTACTGAGGGTAAGGGCCAACGCCGATACACCCAGGGATGCCCTGAAAGCCAGGGAATTCGGAGCCGAGGGAATCGGCCTCTGCCGGACTGAACACATGTTTTTGGAACAGGACCGCCTTCCTGTAGTCCAGGAAATGATCCTGGCGGAAACGAAAGAAGAAAGAAACGCTGCTCTGGCCAGGCTCCTTCCCATGCAGCAGGGAGACTTTGAACAGATCCTGCGGGAAATGGAAGGTTTGCCTACGACTATCCGTCTTCTGGACCCGCCTTTACACGAATTTTTACCCAACCTGGAAGAACTGCTGGTGGAAGTCGCTTGTACCAAAGAGCGGGGAGAAATGGGGGAGGTCCTGCAGGAAAAAGAAACCCTGTTAAAAAAGGTACGCAGTTTAACAGAATTTAACCCCATGCTCGGCCACAGGGGCTGCCGCCTGGGCCTGGTTTTCCCGGAGATTTACAGGATGCAGGTCCGGGCGATCTGCCAGGCCGTAGTTTCTTTAAGGAAAGAGGGCCTGGAAGTTAAACCCGAAATCATGATTCCCCTGGTAGGCCATCCCAATGAACTGGAAAGAATGCGGGAAATCGTAAAAGATGAGATCGCCAGGGTAGCTGAAGAGACCGGCACGGAAATGAGCTATTCCATAGGGACGATGATTGAGCTTCCCCGGGCCTGCGTCACGGCCGGAGAGATAGCCAGGCACGCGGACTTTTTCTCCTTCGGCACCAACGATTTGACCCAGACCACCTTCGGTTTCAGCCGTGATGATGCCGAAGGAAAATTCCTTCCCTTTTACGTGCAGCAAAAAATCCTGCCGGATAATCCCTTTATGGTTCTGGACAGGGAGGGAGTAGGAAAGCTGATGTCCCTGGCTGTAGCCGCGGGCAGGGAAACAAAGCCCGGTTTAAAAATGGGGATTTGCGGGGAACACGGGGGTGAACCGCAGTCTATTGAATTCTGTCACAGTCTGGGGCTCGATTACGTAAGCTGCTCTCCCTTCCGGGTGGCTATTGCCCGGCTGGCCGCGGCCCAGGCTGTTTTAAAAATGAAACAATAGCGCAGCGTTTGCTGGTGGCGGAGCTCCGGGTTCGTATGAAATTGAGGTGGCGAAGGTTGGTTCGCTATCGAGTTCCGCTTGAGATCGTTCTACGGTTCAGCTCGGGCATAGGGGACATTCCTCTGCAAGAGGTGTGTCCCCTTACCGAAGGGTTAAGCGTCGGGGAATGTCCCCGATAACAACGGTGGGATCTAAACCCTTAGACCTTGGACTGAACTGAATGACTTTTGACCTTTGACTTTCGACCTTAGACTGAACAGTTACAGGCGACTTTTAACTGGCCAGGTTGCTGATCATTTTAACAATCTTGTGCCACAGGCCGGCAAAGGTATCACCGATGGAACGGAAGAAAAGGGAGAACGCTCCGGCCCTGTTTATATCCCCGGCTGCTACCAGGGGTGCTTCCGCTACCACGCTGCCATCAAGCAGGACCTTAACGCTTCCCACGGGGTCTCCCTTGGCGATGGGCGCGGGAACGCTCTGCGGGGCATTAAAACGTATCTCCAGTTCTTCCTGGCGGTCGAAGGGGATGGCTGCTTCAAGGGGTTGTTCCAGCTGCAAATCAATAGTGCGCTGATCCCCGCGTGTGACCCTGGTGGTAGTGAGAACTTCGCCTCTGGGGAATACCCTGTGCAGGACAAAGTTACGGAAAGCGTAGTTGAGCATGTTTTCGCTGTCTTTTAGCCTTTCTGCGGGGCTGGATGCTTTCATGACCACGGTGATAAAACGCAGGCCCTTCTGGCTGGCGGTTCCTACCAGGCAGTGTCCTGCTTCGGAGGTGTGCCCTGTTTTTAACCCGTCCGCCCCGCTGTAACGACCCAGAAGGGGATTGCGGTTGTATTGCTTGATGTCGTTAAAGGTAAATTCCGCTTGTGAGTGCAATCTCAGGTATTCCGGAAAAGTGCTGATAAGGTAACGGGAAAGGACGGCTACATCTTCGGCGCTGGTATAATGCTGGGAGTGCGGCAAACCCGAAGAATTTTGGAAAAGTGTATTTTTAAGTCCCAGTTCCCCGGCTTTTTTATTCATTTCCTGGACAAAGACGGCTTCCGAGCCGTAAAGGTGCTCGCTGACGGCTACACAGGCATCGTTGGCGGAAATAGTGGCAATTCCCGTTACCAGTTCACCAAAGGGCACCTGCTGGCCGATTTCTAAAAACATCTGTGAGCCCCCTGTTTCCCAGGCTTTCTGGCTGATGATAACTTCATCTTCCCAGGCGACCCTCCCTTTTTGCAGGGCTTCATAGGCCAGCGCCAGGGTCATAATTTTTGTCAAGCTGGCGGGATGTAAGATTTCACTGCCGTTTTTAGAAAATATTATCTCTCCCCGGGAAAATTCCATTAATACGGCGGCATATGAACCTATATCCGGGATAGATACTTCCTGGGCATGGATGTTCCCCGGAATAACCATAAAGGAACTGCAGAGCAAAAGGACTAGCATTGCAATTGTCATACTTTTTCTTTTCCTGGACCCTGTCATGAAGCAGTCCTCCTTTGCCGTAATCACTGGTTTTTTTGCAGAACACTTTTATATTTTCTCATAAACAGCTGTGCGAATTCAAGGGAAATTTAAGGAAATTTAGGAGGGAAAGAAAAATGTTGATTATCGGATTAAACGGCAGTCCTAACCGGCAGGGAAATACGGCCTTTCTGCTTGATGTTGCCTTAAAGTCCGCCGCCGAACTGGGGGCTGAAACGGAAACTATTTTTGTGCAGGAGATTTTAGAGAAAGACAAGAGGCCTTTTTGCATCGCCTGTGAAACGCCCTGCCGGGGTGTGTGCTATGAGGGCACGGAGATGGAAAACGTTTTGGAAAGAATGGCCATGGCCGACGGTTTGCTGGTAGCCAGCCCGGTCTATTTCGGAAATGTGTCCGCCCAGCTTAAAAGTTTCTGGGATAAAACACGCCGTTTAAGAAGGGATAAAAAGCTTTTTAATACTGTGGGTGGCGCCTTGACTTCGGGAGCGGCACGTTTTGGCGGGCAGGAGACGACCTTGAGGGCTATTCACAGCATGATGTTTATCCAGGGGATGATCCTGATAGGAGACAGCCACGAAAAAAGCCCGGGCCACCATGGCGCTTGTGCCTCCCAGCCCGCGGAAGAAGATGGATATGCCCAGAAAAGGGCTGCCTTAATGGGAAAAAGAATGGTAGAGGTCTGCCGGGCAACCGCCTCCTTAAGAAAAAACCGGTAGGAGGGTTTGAGCAAAATTGCATTTTCGAAAGGAACTGGAAGAGCTCGAGGAATTGCTGTTGTCACCCCTGGCTGCCCTGAGCAAGAACAGCCGCGGCAGGGAGCGTTTTGAGGAGCCGTGCGATGTCCGGACGGCTTTTCAAAGGGACCGGGATCGCATTGTCCATTCCAAATCCTTCCGGCGCCTTAAACACAAAACCCAGGTTTTTATTGCGCCGGAAGGGGATCATTACCGCACACGCCTTACCCATACCATTGAGGTTTCCCAGGTGGCGCGTACGGCAGCCAGGGCTTTGCGTTTAAATGAAGACCTTACCGAAGCTATTGCCCTGGGGCATGACCTGGGCCATACGCCGTTTGGGCATGCCGGAGAAGAGTCCCTGGCCGAGCTTTTTCCTGGCGGGTTCAAGCATAATGAACAGAGCCTCAGGGTGGTAGACCACCTGGAGGGGGATGAAGGTTTAAATTTAACCTGGGAAGTGCGGGATGGTATTCTTAACCATACTGGCCCGGGAGTTCCTTCTACCCTGGAAGGGCAGCTGGTGAAAATCTGTGACCGTATGGCCTATATCAACCACGATATCGACGATGCCCTGCGGGGGGGTATTCTTAAATTCGAGCAGCTTCCGGCGAAAGAAACAGCGTACCTGGGAACAACCGGATCGGAGCGGTTGAACACGATGATCCGTGATCTTATCAAGAACAGCTGGGGGCGCCCGCGCATTTCCATGAGCGAAAACCTCTCCGCGGTAATGGAGAACCTGAGAAATTTTTTATTTAAAAATGTTTATATCGGCTCTGCCGCCAAGAAAGAAGAGCGGAAAGCCAGGTTTATTATTAAAATGCTCTACAACTACTGGCTGGAAAAGCCGCAAGAACTGCCATTTGAAGTTCGAAGGCAATTTGAAAAATATGGTATTGAACGTTCCATCTGCGACTATATTGCCGGTATGACGGATCGCTATATCATAACGATTTTCCAGGAACTATTTGTTCCCAAGCCCTGGAAAAATTAACTTAAACTGGCTTGAGAAGAATAGAAAATAGTATTTAGTATATAATATTACTATATTATGGCCTGTGTTTTGCAGCTAAATATTTTTTTGCTAAAATAGCAGGAATATGTTCAAGGGTTATAGAATATAATAAATAAGTTTACAGTTTTTAATAAACCCGGGGCTGCTGGTCAAAATTTCATAACCTTAACTCCTCTGAGGGAGAAGAGAAGGGGGTTTTTTTTGGCGAGGGAATGTCGAATAAGTTCAAGTAAAAATAGCTTATGAACTTGGACGTTATACCTCGTCTCTCTCCGGGATGAGGTTTTTTGATAACCCTGAAGAAGTCCGGAGGGCAAAAAGATGGCATATATTCCTGATGAGGTCATAGAAGAGGTTCGTAGCCGTTTTGACATCGTCGAAGTGGTATCTTCCTATATCGACCTCAAAAAGGCGGGGAAAAATTTTGTGGGCTTCTGCCCCTTCCATTCCGAGAAAACGCCATCTTTTACCGTTTCTCCGGAAAAACAGATCTTTCACTGTTTTGGTTGTCAGACCGGAGGTAACCTCTTTACCTTTATCATGCAGATGGAGGACTGCAGTTTTCCCGATGCTGTGCGCTTGCTGGCCCAGAAGTCGGGAATAACGGTCGACCCTGTCCCTTCCACTCCTGCTGAAAAGAGGGAGGCACAGACCCGGGAGACCCTGCGGGAGATGTACTCCCTGGCACAAAAGTACTTCCAGGCCGTTTTGTGGAGAACCCCTGGGGGAAAAGAAGTGCTGGAGTACCTGTATAAGCGGGGTTTAACAAAACAGGCCATTATGGACTTCCAGCTGGGTTATACGGGTAACAGCCGGGAGGGGTTAACAGGCGAGCTGCAAAAAAAGGGCTTTGACCTGGAACTTGCTTTAAAAGGGGGTTTAGTGGGAAAAAGCTCCCCGGGCAGGTATTACGATTACTTTCGCGAGCGCCTGATTTTTCCCATCTGGGACAGCCAGGGGCGCATTGCAGCTTTCGGAGGCCGTGTTTTGGGGCAGGGGGAGCCCAAATATCTTAATTCCCCGGAGTCTCCTTTATTTAATAAAAGCAGGACTCTTTACGCTTTTCACCTGGCGCTGCCGCACATCAGGAGGGAGAAAAAAGCCCTGCTGGTTGAAGGATATATGGATGTGATCCTGCTTCACCAGCACGGGATAAAAGAAACTGTAGCCCCCATGGGGACTGCGCTTACGGAAAAACAGCTCTCCCTTTTAAGAGGGCGCTTAAGTAAGGTTATCCTGGTTTTTGATGCCGATACCGGGGGGGAAATGGCAGCTTTACGGGGGCTGGAACTCCTGAAAAACGAGGGATGCCAGGTTGAAGTGGCGCAGCTTCCCCAGGGCCGGGACCCGGCTGATTTTGTCAAGGAGCACGGGGAAAAGATTTTTCGCCAGGATATTTTGCAGCAGGCCAGGTCGCTTGTGGATTACCGCCTCTATACCATTAAAAAGAGGCATGACCTGGCGAAGGAAGAAGGCCGTGTCAATTACTGGAAAGAGGCACGCAAAGTTTTGGGGGAAATCCAGGAAGCCCTGGAACGGGAAGAGTACTTGAAAAAAATAGCAGTGGAAATAGATGTTTCTCTAGAGGTATTACGGGGGGATTTAGAGAATATCATACGGAGTTTTCCGGCCGCGGAAAAAAAAGCAACCGTGAAAGAAGCAGCACGTAAAAGTGTTTCACTGAAAGAACTGGTTGAAAGGGAGCTTTTGTCCTGTATTTTTCAGTATCCCCGGTACATGAGGGAGTTAAGAGAGCTAAATATCAATCCTGATAGTTTTACAGAGGGGCCTTACCGGGAAATTGCCGGCATTTTATTTGAACTGGACCAGCAGGGCAAAGAAATCAATACAGCAGCATTACTTAGTTACTTTTCTGACCAGGAAATGCATAAATTGATAATAAAGATGGCCCTTCCAGACAACCAGAACGACGATTCCAAAGTGGAAAAAATATTCAGGGACTGTACCAGAAAGATCAGAACCCTGTGCTGGGCTGATGAAAGAGAAAGGTTGATAAAGTCTTTGCAAAATACGGTTAGTAGAGAAGAAATCAGTACCAAACTGCAGCGTATCCGTGATTTAAAGAAGTGGGAAGAGGAGCTTTATCGCTCCGGAGAAGGAGAGGGTTTTTGATGTCTAAAGAAGTGGAGAAGAAAGTATCTCTTCAGGAAATCCAGCATTCCTTATTTGAAAAGGGCAAAAAAAAGGGTAACCTTACCTATAAGGAAATTATTGATGCGCTGCAGGACTTTAACCTCATTACGGAAGCTATCGATGAATTTTACGAGGAGCTTTCCCGCCAGGGCATTGAGGTTATTGATGAGCTGTCGGATGTGCCCGATGTCGACATGATGGAAGAAGAAACTTTAAAAAGCGAAGATCTGGATGTAATCCTTGTTCCTGAAGGTGTAAGCATAAATGATCCGGTACGGATGTACCTTAAAGAAATAGGGAAAATTCCTCTCCTGAACCCGGAAGAGGAGATCGACCTGGCCCAGAGAATGGAAAACGGCGATGAGGATGCCAAAAGGCGCCTGGCTGAAGCCAACCTGCGCCTGGTGGTCAGCATTGCCAAAAAGTACGTGGGAAGGGGCATGCTTTTCCTCGATCTTATCCAGGAAGGCAACCTGGGGCTTATTAAAGCCGTGGAAAAATTCGATTACCGCAAGGGCTACAAGTTCAGCACTTATGCCACCTGGTGGATAAGGCAGGCCATTACCAGGGCTATTGCCGATCAGGCCCGTACTATCCGCATCCCTGTGCATATGGTGGAAACGATAAACAAGCTGATCAGGGTTTCCCGGCAGCTTGTCCAGGAACTGGGGCGGGAACCAAGCCCGGAAGAGATTGCCCATGAAATGGACATCAGCGTGGAAAGAGTGAGGGAAATACTTAAAATAGCCCAGGAACCTGTGTCGCTGGAAACACCCATCGGTGAGGAAGACGACAGCCACCTGGGAGATTTCATCGAAGATCAGGAGGTCCAGGCGCCTGCTGATGCTGCCGCCTTCGAGCTCCTCAGGGAGCAGCTGGAGGATGTTCTGGATACCCTTACCTCCCGGGAGCAGAAAGTCCTGCGCCTGCGTTTCGGCCTTGACGATGGCCGCACCCGTACCCTGGAGGAAGTAGGCCAGGTTTTCGGTGTAACCAGGGAGCGTATCAGGCAGATAGAAGCCAAGGCGCTGCGTAAATTAAGGCATCCCATGCGCAGCAAGCGCCTCAAGGATTACCTGGAGTAAACAGCAAGTTTACAGCTAAATAGCACAAAACAAACCAGGCTATTGCGCTTAATAAATAATGAAAAACAAAAAATTACAGTCCCAGGACTGACGCATGATTAAAGAAAAGCCTGTCTGTTAAGGATTTAAGTGGCAAAAGAGAAAAATTTTATCGCAAAAGGGGCTGGACAAGTCAATAATA
>JAGVAS010000196.1 GCA_020060185.1 Desulfovibrio sp.
CTATAAGGCGTAAAACGTGTCTACTGTGTAAAAGCAATTTCTTGATGCAGTTTATATAATTTCAAAGCCAGCTTTTCAATATAGCCTGCTCCCCTGGCGCCTTTTTCCAGGTCCTGTAAGTAGTGCTGGCAGAATAGGGCTTTTTCCTTTAGGCATATGACATGCTCCTGCTATGGTGGCGATAGTGTCCATATTTCCTGTAAAACTTATCAGCCAGATCTATCATACAAAATTTTCCTACCTTTACACTGAATAGATAAAAATATAACGGAAAAGCTAAAAAAGAAATTAAACGGAAAGGAGGAGAAATGATGCAGACAACGAGAACCAATATCAAAAATATTGGAAAGGCAGAGTTTATGTCCCTTTTTCATCAATACCAGGGCGAATCGCTGTGCTCCAAAAAGCTTAGCACCTACGCCAATCAGGTTCAGGATCCTAACTTAAAAAATATGATTAGCCAGATGAGTTCCCAGTGCCAGGATCGAGCCAACCGCCTGTCATCACTTTTACAGGAAGCCGGTGGAAGTCACCTGCTTTCCTAAAATCTAACTAAAGCTTAAAAAGGAGGTCAGTAAAAATGCAACAGCTTACGGACAAAGATATAGCCGGCGATGTACTGACGGGAGTTAAGTATATGGCCCAGGGATATATGATGGCGGTAATGGAAGCACAGGATCAAAATTTACGCCAGACTTTTAAGGATTTTCACGACCAGTACCTTAATGACCAGTACCGGATATTCCAGGTTATGAATCAACACGGCTGGTACAAAGTTCCCATGATCCTTGATGAAGCACAGGCACAGGCACCAGCACAGCGTTTTTAAAAACTGAAAAAACATTTTCCGGCTTTTTTGCTAGCTGCCCGCTTCTGTTGTTACAGGAAGCGGGTTTGTATTTTAGAAAATAAGGTAGCGAAGGTTGGTTCGCTACCGGGTTCACACAGACAGGTTTTACAGCTCAGCTTAAGGCCTTCGATTGGCCTGCCCGGTAGAGCTCACCTCCATGTTCGCGCTGTCCGGCGGCGGACCTCCATGTCCGCCGGGCCATCTCAGGCCGTCGCTTCGCTGAACCTGTTTGGCTCCTGCTGCACATATCGCTCGCCACAACCTTACGCCACCTTTGCGGGACATAATACGGTTTCCAATGAAGACCATTTTCATCCATTGTTGTGATTCCATAGAGTCGTGGCGGTTAGTTAGTACACCACTCTAGACAGCACTGCGCCTTCAGTACCGAAAAAAGGTCCTATCAGCCGTTCTCATTCCTCATAGTATCCCGCAGTGTCATAAAGGTTATAACTTTCTTCAGTTTATGAATAAATGGCAGCATCCCCGCTTCCTCTTTTTCTGCAGGACCCGCCCCGGCTAATAATTCACTGATTTTTAAGATGTTTTCCGCGGCATAATGCTTGCGGTTATAAAGGAAAAAAGGTTCCTGTTTTTTAATCGAATGGGCAATGGCATCACAAAGGGGTATTACCCCCAGATATTCCACCGGCAAATTTAAGAATTGCCTGGACGCAGAGCTGATCGTATCCCATACATGGTAAGCTTCTTTCTCCTTCTCCGCCTTGTTGACAATTAGTTTAATTCCGCTTTGTACCTCATAATTGGCCAGGACTTTGATTAGGGAGTAAACATCCATTATGGCATGGGGATCAGGTGTGGCTATTAAAACAATCTCATCTGCCGCCAGCAAAAAATTAGTTACATTCCGGGAAACCCCGGAGCCTGTATCCAGGAGCAGGTAATCCACATAATTATCAAGCTTATTAAAAGCAGAGATTAACCTGCTGAACTGCCAATCCTTCAGATTGGCAAGTTCATCCAGGCCTGACCCGCCCGGAACCAGCATTAAACCCTGAGGCCCATGAACAATTATTTCCTCGATCTCTTTTTGTCCGTTAACAAGATGAAAAAGGTTATAGGGGGATTTTAATTGCAAAAGGACATCAATATTAGCAGTACCCAGGTCCACATCAATGATGCAGGTTCTTTTCCCCAGAGATTGCAGGGCCAGGGCAACGTTTATGGTAACAGTGCTTTTGCCGACGCCGCCTTTTCCGCTGCTGATAGCAATTACCCTGCCAGCACTTGCAGGCTTGCCCTCCCTGCCCCCGCGTGAAATAGACCCCGGGGCGGCGATTGTCAGGGTGCGCCCGCCGTCAAAACTCCGGGCAACAATTTCTGATTGAAAGGGGGGCCTGTGTACATTTAAAAAGCTCACCTCTACTACTGTTCCCACCGGTAAGGGTATAAACTTTCCCTTTGCTTCCGGCATGGCAATAACCCAGGATCTCTCCCCCTGGCTTAAAACCCTGGTAGTAAATTCCCCTTTGTAAAGAGCGGAGTGCGGTATTATTTTTAAAACAGCACTTTCCACTTTTTCTTCCATAAAGATCTTCTCTCTGGAAAGAATTTTAACCTAAATTCCTTCATCCAATTATATTTCCATAAATTTATGCTAAATCCTGCAAAAAAGTCAAAAAAGAGCCTTTTTAACTGCCTCTTTTGGAGAACGGGCCATCTCTAAACCCTGCAAGTGGTAAGAGGGCCGCAAAGCAACGACTTTTTTCTTTTCTTTAAGAGCAATGGCTATTTCTGAAAGCGTCCCATGCTCCCCGGAAATAGCAATCAGAACATCACTGCAGCGAACTACTAAAAAATTACGCATTTCACCCATACCCGTAGTAATGGCATAACTTACATAAGGATTGGCTTCCTGGCGTTTACTTCCGGGCAGGATACCCAGGCTGACACCTCCGGCTTCTTTGCATCCCCGGCAGGCCTGCTCCATAACACCGCCTAACCCTCCACAAACCAGTACTGCCCGGTGTGCAGCGATTTCTTTCCCTACTTCGTAAGCCAGCAGGCCAGTTTCTTCGTCGCATTCACCCGAACCTACTACACCTACATATAACAAACAAAACAGCTCCTTTCCAATAGAATATAGAAAAATAGAGGAGATTGTATTTAATAAATAGAAATAATAGTAATTAATTAAAACTATCTCCGGAGCTTCAGAAAGGGGTCCTGGTATTTGCTGTTTATTGGCACAGCGGGCTACAGCTACCGCGACTGGATCGGACCATATTATCCCCCGGGAACGGCCCCCGGTAAAATGCTGGAGATATATGCAGGGGAATTTTTTTTTGTAGAGATTAATTCTACTTACTATCGTTTGCCTGACTGGAAAATGATAAAGCTTATGGAAGAGAAAACTCCCCCCGGCTTTCAATTTGTACTTAAAGCCCATGAATCTATAACTCATCAGTACAGTAAAGATTATAAAGTAAACTGCCAAAAATTTAAAGAAGCCATACAACCCCTGGCAGAAAACGCTAAGCTGGGAGGTATTTTAGCACAATTTCCTTACTCTTTTAAGAATGACAGGGAAAATCGTAAATATCTGCTCGATTTAAAAGAAATCTTCTCCCCTTTCCCTCTTATTACAGAGTTTCGCCGCCGGGAGTGGCAACAGGAAGCCCTTTTCAAGTTCCTGCAGGAGAACAGTATTGTCTATACCTGCGTTGATGAACCGCAGTTAAAAGGTTTGATGGCTCCCCTGGCCGTGAGGACGGCACCACTCGCTTACCTGCGCTTTCACGGCCGCAATTACTCCACCTGGTGGAATCATAAAAAACCCTATGAGAGGTATAATTACCTTTACAGTCCTGAGGAACTGGCAGAGTGGGTTCCAAAGATTAATAAAATCCGCCGGGGTGCAGAAAAACTTTTTATTTCTTTTAACAACCATTTTCAGGCCCAGGCGGTTGCCAATGCCCGAATGATGCAAAAAATTTTCAAAAAGGCGGAGTCCCAAAATGACAGAATACTCCCTTGAAAACAGTAGCGACAATAACTCCTGGCACGCCCGGCTTCGCCGGGAACTAAATCCGGAACAATATTTTTTTGTAACACACCGCAACTCATCCTTGCTGGGTATTGCAGGTCCTGGATCCGGTAAAACCCGTGCCCTGACTTTTCGCGTGGCAAATTTGCTTAAAGAAAAGGTTCCCCCCGAGAATATCTTGCTGGTGACTTTTACCAACAAGGCCGCCGAAGAAATGAAAAACCGTGTCCGGGAAATTATTGGCTATCTCCCCCCAGGGTTATGGGCCGGAACATTCCACAGTGTCGGAGCAAGAATCTTAAGGCGCCATGCTTCCCTGGTTAACAGGGGAGCAAATTTCTCCATCCTGGATGAAGACGACCGGGGAGCAATGATAAAATCATCCCTCTCTTCTTTAAAATTAAACTTGAAGTCAAAAGACCAAAATCTTTTTATTAAACGAGGACTGCTGGGAAAAATACTGAGCTCTGCCAGGAATTCCGCCTTAGACCTGGAGACATATGTTGATAACCAGATGCCGGACTTGTCAAACTACCTTCCCATTTTTAAAAAGGTAGAGGAAATGTATGAAGAAAAAAAGCGCCTGGCAAACGCCTTCGACTTTGACGATCTTTTAAGTGCCTGGCTGGAGCTGCTTCGGGAAAACGAGAATATCAGGCAGCGCTACCAGGAACAGTTTAAACATATCCTGGTAGATGAATACCAGGACACCAATGCCATTCAGGACCAGCTCGTTTTACTGCTGGGAGAAAAGAGCTCCACCTGCCTGGTAGGAGACGACGCCCAGTCAATTTACAGCTTCCGCTGTGCCGAAATAGGCAACATTTTAACTTTTCCCCTGAAGAGACCGGATTGTACTATTGTTAAACTCGTACAAAACTACCGCAGCGTACCGGAAATTCTGGAGCTGGCCAATTGCTCCATTTCCAAAAACAAGCAGCAGATAGATAAGGAACTATTTACCGTGAGGGAGACAGGAGAAAAACCCTGGGTATATGTAGCTCCTGATAACTTTCGGGAAGCACATTTCATTGTTAACAAAGTACAGGAATTTTATGACGAAGGGCAAAATCTAAGCGATATCGCCGTTCTCTACCGCAGCTCATACCTTGCGCAGGATGTGGAATTGGAGCTGCTGAAAAGAAATATTCCCTATCTTACCTTCGGTGGTTTAAAGTTTTTGCAGAGAGCACATATAAAAGATATCCTGGCCTGGCTTAAAATACTGGAAAATCCCCGGGATGAAATTTCCTGGCAGCGGGTAGTCCTTATGCATGAAGGCCTGGGGGAGGCCACTTTTCAGGAGTTATGGCGGAAAATGCGTTCTTATCCCCAACCGCTCCAGGCAGTCATACAGGAAAAAATCATCCCTCCCCGGGGGCTAAAGGGCTGGAAAGCCCTGGTGGAAACCCTGCGGCAACTTGAGAATGCAGTTTTGGAAAATGTTCCCCGGCTGATTAAAATTATTATCGAAAGCCACTACCGGGAATACCTTAAAGAAAAATACCCCGACGATTTTGCAGAACGTAGTATGGGTATTGAAAGGCTTGCCGCCTACGGTTCCCGCTGTTCTTCGCTCCAGGAGTTTCTTGAATCCCTTATACTGGAAGATACTCTGATCATGGAAGATTTAAAAGATGAAAATCTGGAAAAAGATTTTCTTACCCTCTCCACCATCCACAGCGCCAAGGGTAAGGAGTGGAAAACCGTCCTCTTGATAGGCCTTAATGAAGGCCGTTTTCCCACTTCGCAGGGTATTAAAAACATTGAGGAAGAAAGGCGCCTGTTTTACGTAGCAGTAACACGGGCCAAAGACTACCTGTATTTAACTTCTTCTCAGGAAGAATACAGGGGATGGGGAAGTTATCTCAGCGGCCCATCTTCTTTTATCAGAGAATTACCCCTTCACTGCTATCAAGTGTTATTTGAGGAATAAACAGGGAATCATTTCTAAATCAGTCGAATCCTGCGCTTGCCCGGGAAATATTTAAAGCAAGAACATAAAAAGAAACCCGCCTTTTTCGGCAGGTTTGCAACATTTTTAAAAATTATCTTTGCCTTTCCTTCAACATATCAATAAAATCACCAAGCAAGCCTTCTATTTGCTTACTTTTCTGGATAATTTCTTCGCTTACCGCTTCTTTAGAGGTCCTGACCAGACCCTGTAAACTCTCTCTTCATTTTTCAGTAGCGTGCGCAATTTTATCCCAATCCAAAGTTAATCACCTCCAGGTTAAGTTTGCCCCGAAAGTGATCATTTTATAAACGCCTTCTGATCATAATGTTTCAAGAGCAGAGATACATATTCTGGAAGACGCAGATACAATCGATGCCCTGGCAGAATACCTGCAGTTCAGGTCAGCGGGCTACGGCAGCATCCTTTTTTTGACCAAGAACGGCCTGTACATGTGCTCGAAAGAGGAGATCACCTGGTTACCTATTCCTTGGAGGAAAGTGAAAAAACAATCTTCACAGGCAGGCTGACAAGGCTCTTGCAACAAGCGCCCTGGCAATCTCGACTTTGTACCCGTTCATGCTCAGCGGCTTTGCCTCTTTCACGGCCAGCCCGGCTGCTTCCTCCAGTGTTGTTGTATCGAGCCTTTTTCCTTTTAGAGCCCCTTCTGCCTCAGTTGCCCTTAGAGGCCCGGGAGCCACTGCTCCCAGCGCTATCCGGGCCTCGGAGCAGACTTCTCCCTCCATAACAACCAGGACGGCTACGCTAACTATGGCGAAATCGATAGGTTTTCTGATGGTATATTTAAGGAACTGCTGTTTGGCTTCAGCAGGAGGGTTCGGAACCTGGATCTCTAAGATCATTTCTTCCGGTTCCAGGGCGTTGCCCAGAGGATTAAAGAAATCCTGAACCGGAATGGTTCTGCTGCCCCTTGCCCCTGTCGTTTTTATTTCGGCGCCTAAAGCCAGAAGCGCTACCGCAATGTCGGACGGGCAGACGGCGAAACATCCCCTGCCACCAAAAATTGCATGATAGCGGTTATCACCGGTCGCAGCCAGGCATGGCCCGCTTCCCTTCCGTAGGCAGAGGAGCCTTCCTCCTATGGAGTGGGGATACCTGTAGTACCAGCAGCGTGTGTCCTGGCACAGGTTTCCTCCTACGGTACCCACGTTGCGGATTTGGGGAGTGCCAACGGTTTGAGCAGCCCCGGCAAGCACTTTTAAATTTTCCTTCACAACCGGGGAGCTAACCAAATCGGCCAGTTTAACCAGGGGGCCTATTTTTAAACCCGAGCTGTCTTCCCTTATGTACTCCAGCCCGGGAATAGTCTTAATATTCACCAGGACTTCAGGATAGTCGGGGAGGATTTGATCCTTTAGAACCGCGAGGATGTCCGTCCCACCCGCTATTATCCTGGCGCTGCCTTTACAGTCTTTTAAGGTGCTGACCGCCTCTTCAACGGAGAAAACATTAACGTGCTGGAAAGATTTCATTGCGTTGACCTCGCTTTATTTTCCTTAACTTTCCCCAGGGCCCTGAGGATTTTATCCGGGGTTAGCGGGTACTCGGCCAGCCTTTTCCCGATAGCATTAGAAACTGCCATCAGCACCGCCGGAGGAGCCGGCGAAGTCACTATTTCTCCGACACCTATGGACTTGAAAAGATGCGTCTGAAAAGGGGTTTCCAGGATTACTGTATCGAACGCCGGGAGCTCAAGAAATGTGCGCCACTTGTAATCCAGCATATTGGGATTAAGTATGCGCCCCAGCTTTTTATCTAAGACGGATTCCTCAAAGATAGCGCTGTCTAGCCCGGCTGACCCCAGGCATCCATGCAGCTGGTTTGTAAGGCTCTGGGAATCAATAACCTGCCCGACGTCAGTAGCTGCCACAACGCGCCGCAGGTCTATTTTCCCTGTTTCAGTATCTACTTCGACTTCCACAAAGATCATCATGAAATTAGGGACTGTAAAATCAGGCTCGAAACGACCGTAACCAAAACAGGTTCGATCAAACCCTATCCCTGCCTTCCAGGGAATTTTTTTATCGTTCCTCCCCTTAATGAAGATCATCCCGTCTTCCGTATCCAGTTCTTCCGGCCTGGTGTCGAGCAGCGGGGCTGACTTTTCGAGAAGCTTTTGCCTGGCATCTTCTGCAGCACGTATAACGGCGCTTCCTATGGCATAGGTCCCCCTGGAGCCAACAGGTCCAAATTCATAGGGATTTACAAGGGAATCGGGGGGCGCCATGGAGATGCGTTCAACCGGCAGTTTCAATACTTCAGCTACCATCTTACAGAGGCTGCTTCTCTGACCCGTTCCGTGTTCGGATACGCACGAATAGATCACGGCGGTAGCATCCGGGTCCAGGCGCACGTAGGCTTCAGATACATCTTCGCCCACATCGGCATTGCCGTGCATACCAACACCCACACCTGTTCTTTTGGTGCCGCTGACGCTGGTAGGCTTAAGCCAGCCTTTCCATTTATCCTTCCAGCCGAATACTTCTGCCCCCTTTTCCATAACCTTTTCATAATTAATACCCCTGCAAACCCACCAGTTGCCATCACGCCAGTAATATCCATCACCGGGTTTTACATAGTTTTTTTTAAAAAACTCAAAGGGATCAAGGCCGGCCTTTTCCAGGGCCATGGTCAAAACAGGAATAAATGCCGCCTCCAGCTCCTGTCCGCCATAGCCTCTGACCATTTTTGAAGCGTTGCGATTTGTGCATACCAGTTTGGGCTTAATGTTCCAGTTGGCGCATCTTACCATTAACTGTACCTCTCCACAACCGACAGCAACCATCCCCTGGGCCGCATCGGAACAAAAGCCGGCATTGATGAACCAGTCACCTGACACCGCCATGACGCTGCCATCTTTTTTAATGCCTACCCTCCCCGAAAAGCGGGATCCCAGGCGCAGGGTAAAGGCAGCAAAATGCTCTGCCTTTGTATAGCACAACTTAACCGGCTTTCGCGCTGCTTTAGCCAGCGCTGCAGCGTAGAAAACCAGGTGCCACGGCATTACCTTTGTGCCAAAGCTGCCGCCGCAGTGGGCCGCGATAGACCTTACGTTGATCCTCCCCATGGCATAGTGAAGCGTCACTTTAAGCAAATACGGGCATTGTGAAGAGGACCAGACAGTCAGCTCCTCAGGGCCTTCCCAGCTGGCGATCACGCCGGGCGATTCAAGAGGAAGAGGATTGGGAATGTTTTCATACGTGCAGGTTCCTTCAACTATAATGTCAGATTCTGCAAATCCTTTTTCCACGTCCCCCATTACCACTTCCTGCAGGGAGTTGGGTCCCATCCACGGACAGGCAAGGGGGAAAACGTTGCCGGGAAACTGGGTGTATAACTGGAGAGCTCCAGGCTTCATGGCTTCCTCCACATCGTAGACGGCCTGTAGCGGCTCGTAGTGGACATCTATTAGTTCCAGCGCTTCCTCTGCTATTTCTTCAGTCTCTGCAGCGACCAGAGCCACAGCGTCGCCTACAAAGCGCACTTTCCTGTCGAGAACCCCGATATGGGAGGGGAGACCTGCTCTCCAGCCGGGAATCTCTTTATAAGTGAGCACAGCTTTAACCCCATCAATTTTTTTCGCCCTGCTCGCATCGATCTCTTTAATAAGGGCATGGGGATGCGGGCTCCTTAAAATCTTGCCGTAGAGCATGCCCGTCAGTTTCAGGTCATCGATGAACTTTGCTTTGCCACGAACGATTTCCCCGGCGTCTTTCCTCGGCGTTTCTTTCCCTATGAACCTGAATTCTTTTTCCATCTGGCTCACCTGCTTTTATGTAAAGCTCTGGTAACGGCTTCTAACACATGATAGTGGCTTATGCACCGGCAGTAATGGCCCGAAAGCGCTTCCCTGATCTCCTCGTCCGTTGGCGATGAACTGCTACTTAGTAAAGCTTTAACGCTCATAATCATCCCCGGAGTGCAAAAGCCGCACTGGAAAGCCCCGCTTTCCAGAAAGGACTGTTGTATGGGATCCAGTTTTCCAGTTTGTGAATCCTCCAGCCCCTCGATCGTCGTAATACTTTTCCCGTCACATTCTACGGTTAATACCAGGCAGGATAAAACTGGTTTTCCCTCTAAAAGGACCGTGCATGCTCCACATTCTCCCTTATTGCATCCCACCTTTGTTCCCGTAAGCCCCAGATTTTCCCTGAGGGTATGGGCAAGGGTATGGGAAGGTTTAACACCACCAGGACGGTTCCCAATCTCCAGCACATAGCGCTGATTGTTTACAATTAAGGTAATAAAATATGGAGACATATTTTATCTTCTCTCCTTTAATCTTGCCTTGGTAATACCGTTTACCACATACTTGGGACTTTCTCCTGCTGCCACACGTTGTATGTTTTCTACAGCCTCTCTTAACATACGGGCAAAA
>JAGVAS010000065.1 GCA_020060185.1 Desulfovibrio sp.
CCCGGGAATATCAGGTTGGGATCCTTAATCTGAGGATTGGCCCTGATCAGCGCATCCAGGGATACCCCAAAACGCTTGGCAATAAAGAAGAGCGTATCACCTTTTTGAACGATATACTTCTTTACAGGGACAGGCGGTTTCGGCGGCACTGGCGGTGGCGGTGGCGGTGGCGGCACCGGCGGCACAGGCGGCACCACTCTTATTACATCCACAACTACTTCCATCTGTACGGTACGCGTTACCTTGACAAAGACCTCAATAACAGCAGTTTGATCCAGCTTTTTGCCGTCAAGCCTGTGTATAATATCCCCAATAATACGGGCGCGCACCTGCACATTCATTCCAGGACGAGCGCCAGGTGCTGCCTTAACAAAACGGAAAGGCACGTCTTCTCTGAAATGGCGCAGTAGATCGCCAGCCTCCTCAACAAAGAAGATCTGTTTGTGCAATATTCCCCTTACCATTACCTGGTCCGTGCGGGCCTCGGCTTCCAGGTTGACAATCTGTGCAACGATCTCCAGGATCTTCGTTGGTTTCTGGGGAAGAATTACTGTGGCACGTACCGTTTCCTGTTGCAGAACATCTACTACTATACTTTCAACCTTTAAGAGTTTTCTGATAACTTGAATACCGGGACCCTTTACATCTACCACAACTTCGAGCTGAAGTGTCTCCGTTACCTTGACAAAAGCCTCAACTACCAGGGTTTGCCTTAATTCTTTACCGGGCGGGTCTAACAGTTCAAAGTCTTCCAGAACAACACGGATATTTACCTGAACATCCATCCCTGGCCTGGCGCCGGGAATATCAACAGTCCTGGTGAAGGGGATATTCTCTGCAGCGTGACGGACCAGGTCACCTTCATCAACGAGAAAGATCTGCTTGTGGATCACTCCCCGTACAATTACGGTACCTTCACGCGCTTCGGCAGTAACATCGCGGACTGAAGGTATGATACGGAATATTTTCTTGGCCGTAATCGGCAAGGTGACGGTAGGTGTCAGTGTGAAGAATTGAGTATCCTCACCCACTACACTGTCAACTTTTAACAGTTCCCTTCTGACAACGATCCCCGGGCCTTTAACATCTATGACCACTTCGATCTGTTCTGTAATGGTTACTTTAACAAAAATCTCCAAGACAACCGTCTGCCTGACCCGGTCTTCATTCAATTCCGTATCAACCGTCAGGATACGAATATTTACCTGAGCATTCATACCCGGTAAGACGCCAGGGATACCTACAAATTCTTCAAAAGGAACATCCTCGGGTACATGGCGGACTATATCTCCCAGGTCAACCACAAAAAGCTGCTTGTGGATAACTCCGGAGACCAAAACACCGCCTTCTCTTACCTCTGTTGTTGTATCGGTAACGCTGGCAATTACATCGAAAACCTTTATGGCCTTAAAAGGTAGTGTAATCGCGGTTTCTATAGTTCTCCTTACCATAGTTTCACCGATGACCCGCTCTACTTTAAGTAACCGCCGTTCAACAATTAAGTCGGTGGACAATGTTTTTTCCCTCCTTTCAACTTTTTTCTTTTTACAAGCTCACTATAATATATACAATGAACCCCTGTAGTGTTACAGGGGTTTAAAGAAATCACAAAAAGCGACTATAAAACTGTTCACTGCTGAAGCAGATAAATGGTTAGCTTTCTTCCTCCGATGTAGATTTCGGCGGCGGATCCAGTGGCGGGATTACTCTTCTTACATCAGTAACTACTTCAAGCTGGACGGTACGTGTAACCTTGACGAAGATTTCTATGACAGCGGTCTGCTCCAACCTCAACCCCTGCGTATCGACAATCCTGTGCCTGATATCCCCAACAATGCGGGCACTTACCTGCACATTCATCCCCGGGCGGGCGCCCGGTGCCATTTTCACAAAGGTAAAAGGTATGTCTTCCCTGGCATGGCGTACCAGGTTGCCGGGATCTACGAAAAAGATCTGTTTGTGTAGTATTCCCCTCACGACTACCTGGTCGAAACGGGCCTCTGCCTGCAGGTTGACAATCCTCCCGACGATCTCGAATACTTTTATCGCCTGGACAGGCAAGGTTACAACCGCTCGCAGCGTCTCCTGCTGGAGAACATCCACTACGACGGCTTCAACTTTCAAGAGTTTCTTGGTTACGACAATAAACTTACCCTGTACATCGACCACTACCTCGAGCTGCAGCGTCTCTGTCACCTTGACAAAAGCTTCGATTACCAGGACCTGGCGCAGCAGGCGGCTCGGGGGATCTATTAGCTCAAATTCTTGCACGATAACTTTTACATTAAACTGGACGTGCATTCCTGGCCTAGCCCCGGGGATATCCACGGTTCTAGTAAAGGGAATATCTTCAGTGGCATGGCGTACCAGGTCACCCTCGTCAACAAAAAACACCTGTTTGTGAATGACTCCCCGCAGGATAACAGTATCAAAGCGTACTTCTGCTGTTACGTCGCGTACCGTAGGCAGGATACGGAAAATCTTTTTGGCAGTAATAGGCAAGGTTACCGTTGGTGTAAAAGTCTGCATGATAAGATCCTCACCGACTACACTGTCAACTTTTAGCAGTTCTTTTTTAACAATAATATCCGTATCGCGTACATCAACAACCACTTCAATTTGTTCTGTCACGGTTACTTTAACAAAGATTTCCAATATTATCATTTGCCGTACAGTCAAAGGATCGATTAAACTGGTGTCTACCGATATGACCCTGATATCAACCTGCACATTCATACCCGGTGCGGCACCGGCAACAGGAACAAAAACCTGGAAGGGCACATCCTCATCTAGATGACGCACCACGTCTCCCCTGTCTACAACAAATAGCTGTTTATGGATGACACCTGTTATATCTACTCCTCCGACTCCTACTTCCGTTTGGACATCCATAACATTGGCAATAACATCAAAAATTTTTATTATTTTAAAAGGCAGTACTATATCCGTTTCTACAGTTCTTCTTACCGTTGTCTCACCTATTACCCGCTCTACTTTAAGTAGTCGCCGTTCTACAATTAAGCCGTTTGGCAATGTTTTTCCCTCCTTTCAATATTGCTTTTGTAAACTTAATATAATATATACAAATAACCCCCGTAGCGTTACAGGGGTTTATAGAAAATACAAAAAAGTTAAGGCAGATATTCTTTAATGATGATTTTGCTGCCTATTGATGAGAACGGAAAAGAACCAATTTCTTTTAACGTTAAAAAGGAAATAGATATTTTTTATAGAAAAAAATTAATTGGGTTTACTTTATATTCTTAGGAGGGTGTATATTGACTTCTGCTAAAACAGTTGCCCTGGTACCTGCCTACAACGAAGGGCCACGCCTGACCGGTGTTTTAGAGGTGATAACATCCTGCCCCCTTGTTGATGAAACAATTGTCATAGATGATGGTTCCGTAGATGAGACATCTCAGGTGGCGGCTGCTTTCCCGGTAAAATTATTGCGCTGGGAGAAGAACAGGGGTAAAGGTGCTGCCCTGCAGGCAGGACTGGAAGAAGCCCCTGACGCTGCCCGATATCTTTTTCTTGATGCCGACCTGGTAAATTTGCGCAACGAACATCTTGAAATGTTACTGTCTCCCCTGGCCAGGCCGCAACCTCCTGTTATGACTGTGGGCATTTTCCGCCATGGCAAAAAAAACAGTGTGAACCTGGCACAGCATTATTTTTCCATCCTTAACGGGCAGCGTGCTTTATCCAGGGATTTTGTCGATATACTGCCTGACCTCAGCTGGTCGCGTTTTGGTGTGGAAATACTGCTGTCCAGGTATGCCTGGCTGGCTCAAAAACCGGTATATTATCCCGAACTTCAGGGCGTAACTCATGCCACAAAAGAAGAAAAACTGGGGTTTTATAAAGGATTTTTATACCGCCTGCAGATGTACCGGGAATGTCTCTTTGCCCTGGCAAATTATAAAAAAATGATTAGGCTTTATCCCGGAAAAGTGCCACCGGAAATTTTGGATAGAATTAATTAAACAAAAAAACAGGGGAAATTTGCAGAAGGTTACTTTTTAAAGTCAGGATAGCGGGGGAAAAGCTTTGTCTCATTAAAAATGGGAATTCCGTTTTCACGCAGCAGGGCGGCAGTAACACCTGTACCGGGACAACGCCTTCCCGAAAAGGTTCCGTCATAGGTATAGCATGAACCGCAGGAGGGGCTGCCGTCTTTCAAAAACGCTCCTTTAACCTGATAAAGGCAGGCCAGGTACAAAATTTCCCTGGCACCCTGAAGGAAGGACTCTGTTACATTTTCGCCCGCGGTATTTAATACCAGGGCTGCTCCCTTTAAAACATCTTCTCCCTGCCCGCCTTGAATCTCGGCAGGAAGGCGGGGTGTGGAGAGCCCTCCCAGCTGCTCAGGACATACAGGTACGAGCTTTTCCAGGGGCATGGCCATGGCGCCGCTGGGGGCCAGTTTAGTACCGTCGAAACGTGTTTTTAAACCTAGAAGGCAAGCGCTAACCAGGTACATTTATATTCTCCTGTCGTTTTTTTTATTTTACATCTAAGAAAAGTTTTTAGCAAACAGCATTGGGCTCTTTGGCATTTAAACATTTCCAGGGGATCCTGAGCTATGGTAAAATAATCCCGGAGGAAAAATATTTGTAGGAGGACAAGTCGTGAAACAAAACGAATGGAGTGAAAGAGAAAAATTTAACCTCGGTGTAGCCTTGGAAAAGGCCATTAATGAACTTTCGCAGGCAGACCCCCGGATCGTTTGCCTGAACAGCGGTGTAACGTACAACAGGGAACAGAAAAGTTTTATGCTGCCATATTTAAATAGAAAATACTTTGTCAATCACCACACCGGAGAGGTAAAATCTCTCCTTGACGGTAAGAGGGTTTCTATTCATTTACAAATACTGTTCCTGCATTATTTATACCATTCCAGTGGCGCTCCTGTAAAAGGAGAATGGATCACTTTTAAAGAACTTCCCGGGGGCCAGATCTATCTAGAACCCTATCAGAAAAGAACAATTAAACCTCTCTTGAATTATTTCGGTCAAAAAGCTGAGAAATTTGTCGAAATAGCTTTTTCCCTTGATGGAAAAACCGCTCCTTTTGGGGATGTTTCCATAATTTTACGACCATTTCCACGAGTTCCCATAGGGTTTGTTTTCTGGAAGGGCGATGCGGAATTCCCCCCCTCGGCCAACATACTTTACGATGCTTCTGCTTCTCATTACCTGCCTACGGAGGATTATGCCCTCCTACCCGGTTTAATTATCTGGGAAATGGCCGCTTTGCTGTCGTAAAGTTCTACCGGAGATAAAAAATGGTTTAACGAGCTTTTTCCAGATGGAGTGTATTTTTAATGAAAGAATTTCTAACCCTGAAAGATTTTTTTCTTAAATATAAATGGCACTATATATGGGGGATAATCTGCCTCCTTATTGTTGATTCCCTCCAACTTCTCGTTCCCCGCCTGCTGGGCCTGTTTACCGATACCCTGCTGGCAGAGCATGTTAATACGGCTCTTTTGTACAGATATCTTTACTTAATAATTTTCATTGCCGTAAGTATGGCTGCTTTTCGTTACCTCTGGCGGCTCTATATCATCGGGGCAGCCCGTATACTGGAAAAACATCTGCGCGAACTTTTATTTAATCACCTGCAAAACCTTTCCCCCCGCTTTTTCCTCCAACACAAGACGGGAGAATTAATGGCGCACCTGACAAACGATATTACAGCTGTACGCTCTTCTCTCGGTTTGAGTGTGGTTCTGCTGGTTGACGCCTTTTTCTTAACTGCCGTAACTCTTATTTTTATGTTTTCTACAGCAGATCTCAGGCTTACCCTGTTAGCTTTAATTCCCCTGCCTTTTTTAGCCTTTGGTTCTCAGAAACTGGGAGTTGGCGTTTTTAATCGCTTCCTGAAAGTACAGGAAACATTTGCAGAATTAACAGACACTGCGCAGGAAAATATTGCGGCCATGAGAGTGGTACAGGCTTTTGCACTGGAAGAAGCAGAAAAGAAACGTTTTTCCAGAACTACGGTTAAATACATGGAAGATAATTTTAAACTGTACAAACTTTGGGGTTTTTATGACCCCCTAATCTATGTTTGCGGCTTTTTAAGCTTCATTATAGTTCTTATTTACGGCGGCAACCTGGTAATAAAAGGACGGATTTCTCTCGGGGATTTTGTAGCTTT
This sequence comes from Desulfovibrio sp., assembly GCA_020060185.1. GTDB lineage: Bacteria > Bacillota > Dethiobacteria > DTU022 > UBA8154 > UBA9862. Next base: position 6,166 of record JAGVAS010000065.1, read on the forward strand.
TAATGGTTACCTGGCACTGTTAACATGGCCTATGCTGGCCCTCGGATGGGTTATTAACATCACCCAGAGGGGAAGGGCTTCCATGCAGAGGATTAACCGCTTGCTTGAACAACAGTCAGAGATCATAGATCGCCCCCCGCCTCTCTCCCTGAAAAAGGAAGACCTTCGTGACGATATTATTATGGAGAATGTTTCTTTTCAATATGAACAAAAACCTGTTTTAAAAAACATTTCCCTGACTATTCCACACGGAAAAATAACAGCCATTACCGGGCGAACAGGGAGCGGAAAATCGACCCTTATATATCTCCTTCTTCGCTTTTTTGAACCTGGCCAGGGCCGGATTCTTGTCGGGGGGCACCCTATTTCACGGATTCCCCTGAAACTCTGGCGACAGAAGTTCGGTTATGTGCCGCAGGATAATTTTATTTTCTCTACTACTATTGCTGACAATATTGCCTTTGCCCGACCCGGAGCGGCTTTGGAGGAAATTAAAAAAGCGGCAAAGATGGTTGCCCTTGATAAGGAAATTGAAAGCTTTCCTGCAGGGTACAACACTGTGGTAGGAGAAAGGGGCGTAACCTTGTCCGGGGGACAACAGCAGCGGTTGGCACTGGCCAGGGCGCTCCTGGCGGAACCTGAAGTATTAATCCTGGATGATGCTCTTTCTTCTGTCGATATTACTACCGAAGAACACATCATTAACAACCTGCAGGGCAGCAATATAAGCGCGACAGTAATAATTATCTCACACCGCCTTAAAGTCTTACAAAAAGCAGCAAAAATCCTGGTGCTGGAGGACGGGTGTTTAAAAGAGGAAGGAACTCACCGGGAACTGCTGAAACAAAGAGACCTTTATTTCATGCTTTGCCAGCAACAGCTTTGGGAAGAGGCAGTATAAAAAGGAGACAGTTTATGCATGAATACCACCACTTCCACGATGAATCGACTCCTGGCTACGATCCACACATATTTAAGCGCCTGCTCCTGTATGCCCGGCCTTATACCGGATTGCTTTGCCTCTCTTTTCTTTTAATACTTACAGTTACAGCAATTCAGCTTGCTCAACCTTATATTCTTAAGGTTGCCATCGATGACTATATTCTCGGCCCAGGCTCTCCCGGGGGATTACAAAAACTGGGAATAATTTTTTTATTCTTTTACGTTACAGGAATGCTCCTGCATTATGTGCAATTTAATATCCTTATGCAAACAGGACAACGCATCATTAATGATATTCGTACCGATGTCTTTTCACACCTGCAAAAACTCTCCATTCCCTTTTTTGATAGAAACCCGGTAGGAAGGCTGGTAACCAGGGTCACGAACGATGCCGAGACGTTGAATGAAATGTATACGAGCTTCCTGGTAAATCTCTTAAAGGATCTTTTCTTACTGGCAGGAATAATAATCATAATGTTGCGCCTGCATACTGCACTGGCTCTCATCTCGTTCAGCGTCATCCCCCTGGTTGCACTGATCATTATTCTTTACCGGAGAAAAGCCCGCCCGGCTTTCCGGGAGCTGCGTAAACAATTAACGCGCATCAATGCCTTTTTTGCTGAAAATATTGCAGGTATCAGAATAATCCAGGTCTTTCTCCAGGAAAAGCAGCGCTTGAACCTCTTCCGGGAAATCAATGAAAATTATTTCCTGGCCAGCTTGCAGGAAATTAAAATTTTTGCCGTTTTCAGACCGGCAATGGATTTGTCACGTTCCCTGGCTCTGGCCCTTTTGCTCTGGTACGGGAGCGGAGCTGTACTGCAAGGATTTATTCCTTTTGGCATTATCTTTGCTTTTATTAATTACCTGGATCAATTCTTTCGCCCGTTATATGACATTAGTGACAAGTATAGCATACTTCAAGCCGCAATGGCCTCCGCAGAACGTATTTTTGAACTTATAGACCAAAAAGAGGAAGTAGCCAACCCCTCCAGTCCCAGGGCCCTTGAAGGTATCCGGGGAGCTATAGATTTTGAAAAGGTATGGTTTGCCTATACAAATGAAGACTGGGTTCTAAAAGACGTGTGCTTTAATATTAAACCGGGTGAAAAAATTGCCGTAGTAGGACCGACAGGAGCAGGAAAAAGCTCGCTGGTAAATCTTATCAACCGCTTTTATGATGTTAAAAAAGGAACTATAAAAGTCGACGGGCTTAATGTAAAAGAATTCGACCTTAAGGACCTGCGCAGGCACATAGGAATTGTACACCAGGATGTTTTTCTTTTCAGCGGTTCTGTTAAGGAAAACATTACTTTAAATACTCTTTCCTTAACATCAAGTCAATTGGAAGAGGTAGCACGAGCCGCCAATGCCTATGAATTCATTCAGAAGCTTCCACAGCAATTTGATACACCCCTGGGTGAAAGGGGTATTGGCCTCTCCACAGGACAGCGCCAGTTGCTGGCCTTCGCCCGTATACTTGCTTTTAATCCTGCCGTCTTTATCCTCGATGAAGCCACCGCCCATCTAGACACCTATACGGAAAACCTTTTGCAGGAAACCCTTGATTATGCCACCAAAGGCCGAACTTCCATCATCATCGCTCATCGCCTTTCCACCATAAAAAAAGCCGATCGCATTTTTCTAATCAGCGGGGGAAAGCTGACAGAGATAAAGAGCTTTGACGAGCTTGTAGAAAATCTTGACCGTTATTTCGGGGAAGTATAGTATCAAAATGGGATGGCGAAGGCTGGTGCTCGCTCCGAGTTCAGCTGGAGCCAAGTTCTACAGCTTAGCTCAATCCTCCGATGACCTTCCCAGGAGAGCTCGCTGACTGCTCGCCTCCTGGCTGCTGGCATCCATGCCAGCAGGTTCATCTCCAGCTTTCGCTTCGCTGTGAACTTGTTGCTTCGCTTCACAAGTTACTCTCCACAGCCTTCGCCACCTGATCGGAACATAGCGCGGATCAGAAACTGTTATTTTCATCCATTGTTGTGACCCGGAAAAAAACTCTGGCTGCTTTAAAAAAATGTTTTTACTTCTCTACCAGGTCCCAATCCGGTTCTACAGGTTCCGAAATATCAAGATGCCCTATCAGGGTTTCCACTTCTTCCCCCTCCACAAGAAACCTTACCTGCTCGACATCAGGAAGTAGAGCCAGCGTATTTACCACGGAGTAAACAGTCATAATTTCTCCCATGGAACCACCCCAATGGCTGGTAAGAATTTCTCTAGAAAAGTCTACCCTGGCAAGGCCTTTTTCATCGACTTTTACTCCAAGCACCTTTACATCCGGGGGAACTGTACTGCCCAGATCGGGATTTTGCGGGCCTTTTATTAACTCTTCCAGAATAGCAATTTTAAGATCTTTGCCGGCTACTACTATTTCCCTTTCTTCCCTTGCCAGCTTATCTGTTGCATTACTGGTAAAAAAGAGAACTACCTTCTCAGCCGGAGGCAACACTTCTTCTGTCGTTTTGTCTTTTTCTTCCTGCAGGGGCTGCAAGGTGGAAGGCGGCACGGCACCTCTCCCACATCCTGTTACCAGAAAAATCGCTGCCAGTGCAGCCAGATAAAAGAGAATCCCTCCTAAAAGCTTTTTCTTCACAGGCAAAATGCAACACTCCTTTAAAAATCCGTTAAAGCTTGGCAGGCTCCATGACCCATATTTCGGTACTCTCCGGCAGCTTATCCCTGGTAATAGATACAGGCTTCCCGCCTTTTTCTTTTACACTTTCCTCCCCCTCCAGGAAGGTTTTGAGCTCCGCTATGGGCCAATTTCTGATAACCTTTGTCTTGTAATGCATGGGTATCACCACGGCAGGAGCCAGCTGTTCCACTACTTTTTTCGCTTCCAGGGCATCAATAGTATAGTGCCCGCCTACGGGTATAAAGAGAACATCGACAGGCTTCAGTTTTTCAACGTCACCCTCATTGAAAAGATGGCCCAGATCTCCCAGGTGAACCAGCCGCAGATCTCCGATATCAAAAATGAAAACCGCATTGCGACCCCTTAATTTACCAGCAGCGTCATCATGATAAGTAGCAAGGCTGGAAACATGTATATCCCCAACGGCAAACGACACATCTTCCCATCCCAGGGCGTCAGGCGTCAGGCCCTTGATAACCTGGGCCCCGGAAGCCGCAGCTGTGTAATTATGATCCATATGTTCGTGGCTTACAGTAATCAGGTCAGCCTGGAGATCCAGTGTTCCATAACCGACCTGGGGAGAATAAGGATCGGTTAAAATGCGGAAGTCGTCAACTTCCATTAAAAAACAGGAATGGCCCAGGAACTGCAGTTTTACTTCCTTGGCCGGAACAGCCTCTTCAACCTGACGGTCATCCATTTTACTCTGATCCTCCACCGTATCATCCTTTTTGCCCTCATCCTCAACAGGGGATTCGCCCTCCACTTCCGGTTCACCGGAACGTTTTTCCGATGTAGACTGGCATCCTGTTACGGTTAAACCGGCAATTAAAATGACAACCAGAACCCATAGGAAAACGCTTTTCTTATGCATAAATCCCTCCTCCTTCAGGCTGTACACCTTTTAAAGCATTATTTTAGTTATCAGAACCTCTTGCTTAGTATTTATTTTATGATCCCGTATAGATAATCATGCCAAAAACCATCGATGGGAGCTTTTACGGAAAGATCCCATCTGAAATGAGCCGAAAAAACACCTTCCCGCTTTAAGTAAGTCCCCTTTCCGGCAGTACTTCTGCTGTAAAGCCCAACAAGCCCTGTTTCCTGGCAATATAGGCCATGTAGGATAAAAGCTCCGCACCCACACCCCTGTTCTGGTAATCATCCCTTATTACCAGGGCAATTTCGGCAGTAAGTGAACCTTCATTAATGCCGTACTGCCCCACTCCAATAATAAGCCGGTGTTGCCCTTCTAACTTAACTGTGATATGATCGCTACAAGTTAAAACCGCTACCGGCACGAGCTCCGGATGGAATGCCGAACTGGCTCTTATTTATATTTTAAACTACAATCAGCCATGTTTACAAATATTTTAATAAAAAATTTCCGAAAAGAGGAGTGGAGTTACAAGTGGGGTAATATTGATCACCGGAGGGGCTCGCAGCGGTAAAAGCAGCTTTGCCCAGAAAATTGCCGCCGAAAAAGCCAGCAGCAGCTTTGAGGGGAAAAAAACAAACGTGGTCTACCTGGCTACTTCCTTAATAGGTGATGAGGAAATGCTTCGACGGGTAGAGATACACCGCCGCTCCAGGCCAGCGGAGTGGATTAGTATCGAAGAGCCTTATCATCTGTGCCAGGCACTGGACAAGCTGCCGCCATCCGCAGGGGTAGTCCTGGTGGACTGCCTGACCATCTGGTTAACAAACCTGCTTTTCTTTTACCTGGAAAAGGAAGACGCCTCCTGGACTCTAAAAGAAGATGACTGGCACCGGGGAGAAAACCCGCCTTCACGGGATGCCTCCATGGTTAAAGAAGAGGCTTTGGAAAAATACCTTTATAATCAAGTGGATCAATTTTTGGAAAAGGCTGGCCGGCTGCCTGTAACATTTATACTGGTAAGTAATGAAGTGGGTTGGAGTATTGTACCGGAACATTACCTGGGACGCCTGTTCAGAGACATAGCAGGAAAGGCTAATCAACGTATAGCTGCAAAGGCAAATGAGGTCTACCTGGTTGTTTCAGGTATTCCTTTAAAAATAAAAGGTTGAAACAAGTGATGCTGTACGGAGGGAAAAATGAACCCCTTTTTTGCCGCTTTAGCTTTTCTTACAAAAATTCCTGTTCCCGGACAGGAAAAAATTAATGAAGATGCCCTCATCAAAAGCTCTGCCTATTTTCCGGCAGTGGGAATGATTATGGGAGGTATTCTCCTGCTTTCTTATAACCTTTTACAATATCTTTTTCCCTTTAACCCTTCCATAACGGCTGTACTTCTGCTGGCACTGTGGGTATTTCTGACGGGAGCACTGCACCTGGATGGTTTAGCGGATACCTTTGACGGTATCGGCGGGGGAATCACCATCGAAGACCGCCTGCGCATCATGAAAGACACCCATACCGGCACTTTTGGCATGGTAGCCGTTATTTTACTGTTATTGCTCAAATACAATTTCTTGTTTAACCTGGAAGGACTAAAACTTGCGGGTGCTCTTTTTTTCAGTCCCCTCCTGGGACGCTGGGCCATGGTTGTACTGATGTATACCACCCCCTATGCCAGGAAAAAAGAAAGCCTGGGAAGGCCTTTTATTGAAAAAATAGGTACTAATCAGCTGGCTGTCGCTACTGTATCAACCCTGGCAGCGGGTTTTCTTTATCCCCGGTTTTTTTTCCCTTTCCTACTGCCTCTGACAGTTTTAAGCATCGCGATTTCACGTATGTTTTTCCTGAGAAAACTGGGGGGAATTACAGGCGATTGCCTTGGTACCGTTAATGAATTAATTGAACTTGCCGTCCTATCATGCCTGGCTTTGCCCTTCCTGCCGGAAATTTTTTAACACTACATGCCTTGAAAGTTATATTTTACCTCTCATTCCCTCCTCCCTGTTATGTTATAATGAACCTGATATATTATGTAAACTACCATCAGGCTTGGACACGGAGGAGATACAAGTGGATCCTGTTACCCATGCAATGATCGGCCTGGGCGTAAGCGCCTTATCAGGACAACCTCTTTCCCCCTACAATCCGCTGTACTGTGCTGCTGTAGTAGGTGCAGTCGCACCCGATTTAGATGTGTTGACCATGTTAAAAGGGGAACTCGCTTTTATCAGGCATCACCGGGGAGTTTCCCACTCCCTGGGAGGTTTTTTGCTTTTCTCTGCTGCCATTGCCGTAATAATACACCTGGATTTTGGGGGAAATCCCTGGCCCTATTTTTTATGGGCCCTGGCAGGTACCATATCCCACGGAATACTTGATTTTTTAAACTCCTACGGCACCCAACTCTGGTGGCCCTTTTCCAAAAAACGCCTGGCGGGAAACCTGCTGATGTTTTTTGATCCTTTGCTTTTCATGTTCTTTTTACCGGTCTTATTAACTTTTCAGAACCCGCAAAAAGCTACCGTTTTTGGACTTCTGGGAACTTTTTTCTATTTGCTTCTGCGCTGGAAAATGCGCTTGAAAGTAGAGCGCCTGCTGCAGAAAGAATATAATCTTAACCCGGTAAAAGGCAGGATAGCGGTAATGCCCGCCCTTAAGGGTATGGTAAACTGGGACTTTTTTATTGAAGGCCCCCGTGAGATCATTGTAGGGACGCTTAATTTCCTTAACCGGAAAATAAGTAATTGCCGTCACATGGACAGAAAGGCATCATCGCCCTTGATTTTTAAAGCCCTGCAGACCGCTCCTGGACGGCTGTTTTGCCAGTTCACATCCTATTATCATATTACCCAGTGGGAGGACAAAGGAAAACATTTTGTTACATTAATGGATCTTCGCTTCAAACATCAATCGGACTTTTTTTACCGGGCGATGCTAATTTTCGATGAACAACTGCTTTTGGAAGAAGCATATTTTTACAGTCAAAATAACCTAATTCCCATGGATATAGGATGAAAATGGAGTGGCGCAGGCTGAAGCTCGCTCCTAGGCTCGCACAGACAGGTTTTATGAGCACGTTTGCTGGTGTCGGAGTTCCGGGTTCAGCTCGGCAAGTTCTACTACTCACCTCGAGCTTCAGCCGTGCGCCACTTTTGAGGAACATCATGCGTTCTCTGGAATCGGTCATTTTCATCCATTGTTGATGAGGGGTCGGAATAAGGATCCCCTCATTTTTTGTTTTTTGACCATTAAATCAGTTTTGCTCTTTTTTCCCCTTGCCAAGACCCCGGTAAGCGAGTAAAACGATAAAAACAGCTATTCCCAGGTAAAACAGGGGGGAAAGAAGTAATATGGGTGCAAATATAAGGGCAATAAAAAGTGCGCCCAGTCCCAAAAAAAGAAGAATAAAAAAGCGCACCTGGCCCAGGTGCGGCCATAGAAAGAAAAGCAGGACGGCAATAAGCGTAATAATCAGATCCATACCTATCATTCTCTCTATTTTTTTGTTAACAAGTATCATTATCCCATTACATCTGGGACATGTCAATAAACATTACCGGTTCAAACCTGTCACAAAAAGCTTCCAGATCTCATCACTTTCAAAACCCCTTCTCCACGCGGCAACACCGGTAAGCCCGTATGTAATAAAATAATTTTCCAGAGGAGCTTGGTAGATTTTTTCTCTTAAACGACGGCAAAATTAATATTGCACCATCGTGTTGCTATAATTTTATCACAGATTCGGCAAATTTTTTACGTCTCGGAAAAAATAAAACCAGCTCTAGGAGCTGGCTACCCGGTCAGGCGCTGCAACACCAGGAGCAGGATAATCCCCGGAATTCCCATAAGTCCTACGATTAAGGCCGTTATAACGTTTAATCCGATCTGTATACCCCAGAAAGCACCTGCAAAATTAAAAACAACCAGCAACACCCCTCCGGCTACTGTATTAACAAGAAAGCGTACAAAAATGCGGAGGGGAAAATAGAGAAGCCTGGCCAGGATATAAATTACAAGTATTCCAAAGAAAAAAGCTATAATAAAATTTAAATCAAAATTAAGCATGGTTTTCCTTATTAAGTTCCTCCTCTCCAACAGAATTTTTCATACGTTCTTTTTCTTTGCGTGCTTCCTTTAATAAAAAAATGTAGCGGCGTTCAGCGGCGTTTAGATTAAAAATGGCATGGTCAACGAGCTCTTTCTCACTGGCGTTATTAAATAACGATATGGCTGCCAACCATTCCAGCCTTGCCTTTTCTATCAGTGACAAGTTGTTAAGATATTTATCCTCCAGGGCAACTTCACACTTTTCCCCCAGCAACTTTTGGGAAAGTTCCGTAAGGAAATCAGCTAAACCTTTCAAAAGTATTTCACTCCTACTTTTTCACTATATTATATTCATATTACTTAAAAATAATGAGCGTGGTTAAAAAAATGTAACCTTTTAAGATCGGGTATCTTCATCCATTATTATGGCCCGCAGGGTCATGGACGTATAAAATTGCAGGATAAGGGAATACCTAAGGCGTGATAAATTGTAGGTTTTTAAGGACTTTACTTAACGGAGGGAAAGTGTCTTGTCAAAAATAGCTATTATCGGGGCTGGATTCGTAGGATCAACAACTGCTTATGCCTTTATGCTGGGTGGGACTGTTCAGGAAATTGTTTTAATTGATAAGATAAAAGAAAAAGCACGCGGCGAAGCTATGGATCTGAACCATGGTGCTTCTTTTGTCAGGCCTGTAAACGTATACGCAGGGAATTATAAAGACTGCCGTGATGCGGATATTGTTATTATAACAGCCGGAGCCCCCCAGGCCCCCGGCCAATCACGCCTGGAACTGGTGGAAACGAACAGCAGGATAATAAAACAAATTGTTTCCAACATCTTGGACTATAATACCGATACCACTTTAATTATTGTAACTAACCCTGTTGATATCATCTCTTACGTTGCCTGGAAAACTTCCAACCTTTCCCCATCAAGGGTTATAGGCTCAGGAACCGTTCTGGACACCTCGCGTTTCAGGCATCTTTTAAGCGCTCGCTGTGGCATTGATCCCCGGAATATTCATGCTTATGTCATCGGCGAACATGGAGATTCCGAAGTACCTCTCTGGAGTACAGTAAATATTGCCGGAATATCACTGGATAGGTTTTGCACCAGCTGCAATCGTGCCTGCTCCGATGAAGGCAGGGAGGAAATATCCCAAAAAGTACGCCAGGCGGCTTATGAAATTATTGAAGGAAAAGGGGCTACGTACTATGCCATAGCTCTGGCTCTACGGAGGATAACAGAAAGTATCCTGCGGGACGAGCACTCTATCTTAACAGTTTCCACACTTATAAACGGAATTTATGGTTTAAAAGAGCTTTATCTCAGCCTTCCCTGTGTCCTGGGGAGAAAAGGAGTGGAAAACGTTATTCCCTTCGAACTCGACGCTGACGAGAAAGGGCAATTTTTACATTCGGCAGAAATTATTAAAGGCTACATCCCGGCCGACCTCACTGAAAAACCCATCGAACTGCTGTAAACCGAAAGCAAAGTAATGAGGATAAAAAAAGAAAGAATGAAAAAAAACAAAATAAATCCTGGAGATCTGTTTTATTAAAAATTTTCGCCTTATTTTAAAGTTTTAAGCAGTTTGTCTTTTTATTGCTCTTGTAGGTAAAATAAGCTTTGAATTAGCACTCATTAAGGAGGAGTGCTAAACTTAACCGGCTAAGGGGGCAGAGTGATGTCTATGAACGTCAGATCCAGGGTGTTAGTGGTTCTTGTAATTATGCTCTTTTTAGTTATGATCATTTCTTCGGCTGCCTATGCACAGCGGGTAATTTCAATTTCCACAACTTTTTCCGGGATAGTTGCCATGCAAGGAGAAAAAGTCACCTTTCCTATGAGGGTAGAAAATACGGGTAGCGTGTCAAAAAGTGTTGATCTCCATCTTTCAGATGCACCCGAGGGATGGCCTGTTTCGTTTACAGGTCACGGATCTGAAATCCACCAGGTTTACGTAAGCGGAAATAGCCAGGAACAATTCAATTTTGAAGTAGAGGTACCTGAAGATGTTGAGCCAGGGGATTACCGGTTTATCATAGAGGGTCAGGCAGATGGTTTAAAAAGCTCCTTCCCTATTATAATAAGTATTAAGGAGTCCAGGGAATCGGTGGCGAACCTTACAACCGACTATCCGGTTCTCAGCGGTCCCAGCGGCACAGAATTCAAATACAGGGTAAACTTGAGCAACAATAGCGCGCATGAGCAGATATTTAGCCTCTTTGCTGAGGTGCCAACAGGGTGGGTGGTAGTATTCCAGCCTTCTTTCAAAAGCGAGCAGATAGCCTCTATAAGCCTGGACGCTGGTGCCACACAGGGCCTTGACGTAACTGTAAAAACGCCCAAAATTGTTGAAGCTGGGGAGTACCCAATAAATATCAAAACTGTCGGAAGCCTGACTTCAGCCTCGCTTGAGCTCAAAGCAGTCATAACTGGAACGTACGATTTAAATGTAACCACCCCTACAGGGCGATTGAATGCGAGAGTAAGGGCGGGAGAGGAAACTCCCTTGACGCTGCTTCTAGAGAACCGGGGTTCAGCGGAGTTAAGAAATGTAATCCTTTCAGCATCAGCTCCAAGGAATTGGCTGGTTACTTTTGAACCTGAAAAGCTTGCTCTGATCAGAGCAGGAGAGAGCGTTGAAGTAACCGCTTTCATCAGACCGGATAGCAAAGCCATAGCCGGTGATTATGTAGCTACGTTCAGGGCCAGGTCTGATGAAACGGCTGCCAGCGCTGACTTCAGGGTAACCATACTGACCCCGACTATCTGGGGTATTTTAGGAGTTGTCGCTGTTATAGTTGTCATCTTCGGAATTTTTACAGTATTTAAATTCTATGGGCGGCGGTAAAAATGAGAAACGAAAAAGTAATTGTTACAGATAAGTTAACAAAACGGTATGCTAACATTACAGCGGTTGAAAACCTGGATCTTGAGATTTTCAAAGGAGAAATATTTGGACTATTAGGCCCTAACGGTGCAGGCAAGACGACGACCATTCTTATGTTACTTGGACTAACTGAACCTACTTCAGGCAGTGCTGAAGTATTGGGCTTTGACCCGACAAGAAGCCCCCTGGAGGTAAAGCGTTCTGTTGGGTATCTTCCCGAGCGTGTCGGTTTTTACGATCACATGACCGGAAGAGAAAACCTGTGCTACATTGCTGCGTTAAATAATATAAACAGCAAAGCAGTGATGAAGAAAATTGATGAGTTAGCTGAGCAGGTAGGCCTGAAGGACGCGATAAATAGAAAAGTAGGCGAGTACTCCCACGGCATGAGACAGAGGCTTGGCCTGGCTTCCTGCCTTGTGAAATCTCCCAAGATAATCATTTTAGACGAACCTACGGTAGGAATTGACCCCAAAGGAACGCGTGAAGTACAGGATTTCATAACACGGTTGAGCAGGGAAGAAGGCATTACGGTCATCCTGTCATCACATCTCTTGCATCAGGTCCAACAGATTTGTGACCGCGTGGCCATATTCGTTCAGGGCAAGGTAGTCGCTGCGGGTCCCATTGAGAGTTTAGGAAAACAGGTAATGCCTGGGCAACCATTTATAATTGAGGTGCAGTGTGCTGAAGGCCATGACGTCTTACGGGATAATTTGCAGCAAATACAAGGAATTGAGCAATGGAGCGAAGTTGAAGAGAAGCTCGTTCTAACGTGCTGCAGTGACAAGAGATTGGAAATAGCATCGTTGGCTCAAAAAAATAATCTTTCCCTGTTGCATTTAAGGCTTAGAGGATACGATCTTGACGATATCTATCAACGATATTTCCAAGGGGGAGAAAGGCCATGAGAGAGAGGAAGTTTAAAATCCTTGAGGGTTGGAAGGTAAGCCGGATTATTAAGCCTTGCTTCAAACTCGTCGCTGAGCTTAAAAGCTCCCCTGGGATGTGGGCAATTACAAGCAAGGAGCTTGGAGATCATTTTACCAGCCTTCGCTTCTTTATTATGTTTTTGCTCATTGGCCTGGCCAGCTTATCTGCGGTTTACGTTGCCGCTCTTACTATTAGAGAAGCAGTAGCGGCAGCCCCTGAGATAGATTTTGTTTTCTTGTGGCTTTTTAACACTTCTGGAAAGGGGCTACCGCCATTTACCACTTTTGTAGGCTTTCTGGCTCCGCTTATGGGGATAGCACTGGGCTTTGACGCAGTAAATGACGAATTGAATAGAGGAACGATGAGTTCTGTACTGGCACAGCCTGTCTACCGGGATGCTTTCATTAATGGCAAATTCTTTGCAGGCTTGATAACAACATCGTTGATGCTCATGGCGCTTTTTGCAGTTGTAGGGGGGTTGGGCCTTATCCTCATAGGTGTTCCTCCTGTTACTGAGGAAGTTTTGCGCATATTATTTTATCTGGTACTCACTGTGGTATATGTAGCCTTCTGGCTCAGCCTTGCCGTTTTGTTTTCCATTTTTTTTCGACAAACAGCAACATCAGCACTGGGCTGTATAGGTTCATGGCTTTTTTTCACCATTTTTTTTGGGCTACTTGTTGGCCTGGTCTCCAATGCACTGCTCCCGCTGGGTTCTGATGCTGTACCATTGGAGGTATTAAAGCACCAAAAGCTTCAAACAGGACTTTTAAGGCTCTCACCTACTACCCTTTACTATGAAGCAGCCGGGATGTTGCTTGCTCCATATCAACGGCTACTCGGACCCGTTATGCTTGAACAGATAGAAGGCGCAATACCCGGGCCCCTTCCCCTGGGGCAAAGTCTTGCCCTGATCTGGCCCCATTTCGTCGGGCTTTTTGCGGCAACTTTAGCTATATTTGCCGTTTGCTATATAAAATTCATGAAGATGGAAATAAAGTCTTCCTAGCAAAATTTTCAGCATGGGGGGAAAAGGAGTGGAAAACGTTATTTCCTTCGAACTCGACGCTGACGAGAAAAAGCAATTTTTACGTTCGGCAGAAATCACTAGAAAAAATATACCGGCCAATTTTGCTTTTGCCAGGTAACCCGGAATTCCAGCAACTCGTACACGATATCTGCCCTCTACGTTCCGGATGAGACCTGGCCGCAGAGTTGTTATCGTTAACAATAGTAATTGCGAAGCTATTTTCATATTTAGTTATTCCCTGACAGCATTGACCGTAAAGAGTGTGCTATTAGTTCAATCAATTCTTTTCCTTTATCCATCATCTCCCCGAAGCTGAAAAATCCATGAATCATATCTTCATAACAATAATAAGTTACATCTACACCGGCTTCTTTTAACCGGTCGGCATAAGCTTTCCCTTCATCATGTAGGGGGTCATACCCTGCCGTAACCACCAGGGCTGGTGGCAAATTGCTCAGATCTTCCGCCAGGATCGGGGATACATAGATGTTTTGCCTGTCTTCTCCTGTCCGCAGATAATGATTTTCAAAATACCTCATATCATCCTGTGTGAGAAAATAACCATTAAACTTGCTGCGGGATGGATAATCCCTGGAAATATCGGTAGCCGGATAAATCAAAACCTGAAAACACAAAGAAGGTAAGCCGCAGTCACGGGCCATTAAAGACACTACAGCCGCGAGATTGCCTCCGGCACTTTCACCACCAACTGCAACCCGCCCGGCATCTCCTCCTAACAAATGGGCATTCTCAGACACCCATTTTGTGGCCAGGTAGCAATCGTTTACCGCTGTGGGGAATTTATACTCGGGCGCCAGGCGATAATCCACGGATACCACCATACTGTGAGCGGAATTAGTGATGGCCCGAAGCGGAGAGTCAACAACATCGAGATCACCCATAATCCAGCCTCCACCATGGAAAAAGACTAGGATTGGGAAAGGCCCTTTACCTTCAGGTGTATAAATACGGAGCTTGATTTTTCCATCATGCACGGGGATCAAGCGGTTTTGAACGTTTGCTACCGGTTGCGAAGGTATAGTCGTTTTTTTGACGAGATAATTGATCCCCGCACGATTTTTTTCAGGAGAAAGCGTATGGATTGGAGCACCGCCCAGTGACTTCAAGTAGTCAAGAAATGCTTTTGCTTGAGGATCCAATGTCATTACTATTCCCCCTTTTGAGGAAAAGTTACGAAGAAAAACAGCCGTAACAGCAACAAACCTCCTTCCTCTGACGACTTTATCAAGCCAAAAAGCCAGCGCAAAAAAAGCGATAAACCAGCCGGCGGGCAGGAAGGACACAAGGGTCATACTCTAAAGATGGTAGAAACCCCGGATCATATCGCTACCTACCGGGTAGATAGATGTAAAGGGTGCGGGCACTCCCTGGAAGAAACAAGGTCTGAGGATCTCGAAAGACGCCAGGTTTTCGACCTGCCCCCGCAGGTCACAATAATGGAGGAAAATGCCGTGTTTGTTTGCATGGGTCGTCGGAAGCTCGAGATGAGTAGTAGAACTTGGCCAAGAACCCGGAACTACGCCACCAGCAAACGCTGCGCTATTTTCATAATTATACTTTAGCCCTCACAATATCCTTAACCTTCATCAACCTGGTTAAAGCACCGCGTTCGCTTTCGTCCAATTTCATGGTAATATAACGGACAGTCTCATGCATCTTGGGAATAAGGACATATTCAAGAGCATTAACCCGGCGCCGGGTCTTCTCAATCTCATCCGCCAAAAGCTGGACAGACTTTTCCAGCTCTGCCAGTTCCAGTAATTTTGGCATAATGCCGGATAAGGTGTCAATAGAGGTGTCCAGCTCAGCAGAGGTGCCTACAAACCCGTAGGGGTAAATACTGCTATCCTCTCCACGGGTAGTTTTTTCCTGTTCCCAGGTAAAACGCGGTGCATAGACGCTCATGATGTTTTGTTTCTCCACTTTAAGGGCCAGCCTCGCGGTGGGATACATAAGGGCCTCTTCCAGGGTTTCTGCAGACATAACGGCACGAGCCAAAAGAAACTTGGCAAAAGCCTCTGTCAGTTCCTTTTCTATTTGTTCCCGTAGTTCCTTGTTTTTCCTGACCCGCAATAGAAACTGGCGGATCAGTTCATCCCTTTTATCCTTTAGCAATTTATGTCCCCTTAGGGCCATTTGTAACCGCTTTTTCAAGCGGTTAAGTTCCATCCGCGTAGGGTTTACCCGAATTTCCATTACCTTAATCCTCCTTCTGAGCCGGCAGATACTTTTCGATATAAGCGTCCCTTACCCGTTTCAGTTCGGCGCGAGGCAGGAGGGAAAACAGCTCCCAACCGAGGTTGAGTGTTTCTTCGATCGTGCGGTCTTCCTCTTCTCCTTGCTGGATATAGCGAAACTCAAATTCATCGGCAAACTTGGAGAATTTTTTGTCCACCTCGGTTAACGCAGCCTCTCCAAGGATAGCCGCAAGTTCCTTGGCCTCTTTTCCCCTGGCATAAGCTGCATAAAGCTGGTTCATGGTATCGGCATGATCTTCGCGGGTTTTACCCGCACCGATGCCCTTGTCCTTCAACCTGGAGAGTGAAGGTAAAACGTCGATAGGCGGGTAAATCCCTTTCCGGTGCAGGTCACGGCTGACAATAATCTGGCCCTCGGTAATGTAACCGGAAAGGTCCGGAATGGGGTGTGTCTTGTCATCTTCCGGCATAGTCAGAATGGGCAGCTGGGTAATGGAGCCCTTGCGGCCCTTAATACGCCCGGCTCTTTCATAAATACTGGAAAGGTCCGTGTAAAGATAGCCGGGGTAGCCTCTCCGGCCAGGAACTTCCTTTCGTGCTGCGGAAATTTCCCGTAAAGCCTCGGCATAGTTCGTCAAATCCGTGAGGATGACCAGGACGTGCATATCCTGCTCAAAGGCCAGGTATTCCGCCGCTGTAAGCGCCATCCGGGGAGTAGCTATCCGCTCAATGGCAGGGTCATCAGCCAGGTTTATAAAGAGGACGGCACGCTCAATCGCTCCCGTACGGCGGAAGTCGCTGATAAAGTATTCGGCTTCCTCAAAAGTAATGCCCATGGCAGCAAAAACAACGGCAAACTTGGTTTCGGTTCCCAAAACCTTGGCCTGGCGGGCAATTTGTGCCGCCAGCCTGGAGTGGGGTAGGCCGGAACCGGAAAAAATGGGAAGCTTTTGCCCTCTTACCATGGTATTCATGCCATCGATGGCAGAAACCCCGGTTTGGATAAACTCGGAAGGATAATCCCTGGCATAAGGGTTAATGGGAAAACCGTTAATGTCGAGCCTTTTATCGGGTATAATCTTGGGGCCCTTGTCCCGGGGACGTCCCATACCGTCAAAGACCCGACCCAGTATATCAAGGGACACAGGAAGCTCAATTCCTTTACCCAGGAAGCGAATTTTTGCGGCCCGGATATTGATTCCGCTTGAACCTTCAAAAACCTGGACGAGGGCCTTATCCCCGTTTACTTCCAGAACCTGGCCGCGCCGTATCTCTCCACCGGGCAACTCTATTTCCGTTAATTCTTTGTACGAGACCCCTTCCACGTTTTCCACCAGCATTAAGGGCCCTGCTATTTCTGCAACGGTTTTGTATTCCTTAAGCATCAGCTTCCCCTCCCTCTCCGCTTAATTCTGCTATTTGCTTTTTAATTTCATTATCGACATCATCCAGTTCTCCAAGATTTTCTTCCGGTACATACTTGGCGCGGGCAATACGTTCCCGTACCGGCAAAGCAAAAAGTTTCTCCAGATCCAGATCCAGTTCGCCTTTTTCCACTACCTTTAACGCTTCGTGATGGAAATTCAGGATCAGCTCCATCATGCGATACTGCTTATGCATAGAAGTATAGGTGTCCACTTCATGGAAAGAGTTCTGGTGCAAAAAGTCTTCCCTGATCGATTTGGCCGTCTCCAGCGTAAGCCTTTCACGGGCCGAAAGGGCATCCACACCTACAAGCCTTACTATTTCTTCAAGTTCGGCCTCTTCCTGCAGGAGCCTCATTCCTTCGCGCCTCATCTCGATCCACTTGTCACCGAGAAGTTCACGGAGATAGGGGTCAATATTTTCCTGGTACAACGAGTAGCTCAAAAGCCAGTTGATCGCCGGGAAGTGGCGCCGGTAAGCCAGCGAGGCGTCAAGGCTCCAGAACACTTTCACAATACGCAGGGTAGCCTGGGTAACCGGCTCCGAAAGGTCTCCACCGGGGGGCGAAACGGCTCCAACCACGGTAAGAGCACCTTCACGGTTATCACTGCCCAGGTTGATGGTCCGCCCGGCCCGCTCGTAGAATTCTGCCACCCGGGAACCCAGGTAAGCCGGGTAACCTTCTTCCCCGGGCATCTCTTCCAGACGGCCGGACATCTCCCTTAAAGCCTCAGCCCAGCGGGAGGTGGAGTCAGCCATTAAAGCCACGCTGTAACCCATATCACGGAAATACTCCGCTATGGTAATGCCGGTATAGATAGATGCTTCCCGGGCAGCGACGGGCATATTGGAGGTATTGGCAATGAGTACTGTCCTTTTCATCAAAGGCTCGCCACTTTTAGGGTCTTTCAACTCCGGAAACTCCATGAGCACGTCAGTCATCTCATTGCCACGCTCACCGCAGCCGATATAGACGACGATTTCGGCATCAGCCCACTTGGCCAGCTGGTGCTGGGTAACCGTCTTACCGCTGCCGAACGGGCCGGGGATACAGGCAGTACCGCCCTTGGCGACAGGGAAAAAG
Source organism: Desulfovibrio sp. (assembly GCA_020060185.1). GTDB lineage: Bacteria > Bacillota > Dethiobacteria > DTU022 > UBA8154 > UBA9862. The sequence goes on from JAGVAS010000065.1 coordinate 24,276, forward strand.
GTATCGAGAATTCGCTGTCCGGTAATCAAAGGGATATAAGGACCCATCTTTTCTTTATAAGGACGTCCTTTTCTTACCGGCCATTTTTGCAACATGGTAACATCAACAACACCGTTTGGCGTTTCCAAACGCGCGATAACATCGGTCACGGTAAATTCCCCGCTGAAAACTTCCGCCACTTTGCCGGAGGGAACAGCCGGGGGTACCATAATGCGGTGTTCCACCAGGGTAGTTTCCTGCACCGTACCGAGAACGTCACCGGCCTGAACCAGATCTCCCTTTTTGACACGGGGAACAAAGGCCCACTTCCGCTCTCTGTCCAGGGCTACAGCCTCTATCCCTCTGGTAATGTAATCACCGACTTTTTTCCATATTACATCCAGGGGACGCTGTACACCGTCGAAGATCGCCTCGATAAGACCCGGGCCCAATTCCACGCTCAGAGGTGCACCGGTATTATATACCGGGGCTCCCGGCCCCAGGCCGCCGGTTTCCTCGTACACCTGGATAGAAGCCCTGTCTCCCCGTATCTCAATGATCTCGCCCAGTAGCCCCTCATCGCTTACCCTGACCATATCATACATACGGGCATCACCCATATTTTCAGCAACTACCAGCGGGCCGGAAACTTTGATTATTCTACCATCTCCCAAGTTATCAACCCTCTTTCCTGAATAAGATATCAGCACCAATTGCTTTCTCTACGCTTTCTTTAACTTTGGCCATTCCAATACCCAGGGTCCCTTTGTTGTTGGGAATAGGGACGACCACCGGTAAGAAACGTTTTTTTATTTCTTCAATAGGTTCTTCCAGGTGCTGGGCCAGCTCTTCAGTAATAAAAAGAATAGCATAGTCCTCTTTTACTACCTTTTTTAAGACTGAAAGTGCAGAATCAGCGTTAGTTACAGAAAACGTCGTTACTCCCAGGGTTTTAAACCCAAGGATAGAGTCTTTGTCGCCGATAACAGCAATTTTAAATGTAGACATTACGCAACCTCTCCCTGATAGCTTCAATAGGTAGCCCGTTAATCTTTCCTACTAAAATCATGCGAATATTTTTAACCTCAATTTCTTTGGCATATAAATACCCGATTAAAGGCTCCAGGCCAAAGGGCATTCTCTTTCCCTGCTGGAGGTAATCTGTAATAAAATCATCCGATAATTTTTCCAGACGGGTAATGGTCCCCTTTTCCTGCCATTCCCGTACCCCTTCACTAACCACAGCGGCATAATCGCTCATTGCCAGGCGATCCGCCAAAAATTCCAGCGGCTCTTCCAACAAGTTGATAAAAAGATCCGCGGTGAGACGGCCCTGTGGGAGGAATGCTTTTTTGAAGAACTCCTTGTTACGGCCCATACGCTTAACACGTAGAAATGTTTTAATATTAGCCAGGTCCACCTCGCGGACGAACAAGCCTTCTAAAACAGCAGCACGCTCGTTCCGGGCTGCAGTTATCAACATATCGTAAAGGGTTCGATCCAGGGAAAGATCAATGACCTGGGGATCACGGGAGACAGCAAATTCTTCCGTAATTTGTTCGGCAGCCGTACGAAGAGCAACCGGCAGGTCACGGAAATTTTCCTCGGTTACCATAGCCCGGAGTTTGTCGATCTGTATCGTCCCCACCGGAAAAAGAATGTCATGATTTGTTTCTTCCAGGTATTTGGCCTTTAATAGAACCTTAAGGTTATGAACATCATACTTCAAGCCCATTAAATCAGTCAGGTAGGGCTGGGGACTTATTTTTTTCACTAGAGAAAAAACCCTTTTAATTTCTTCCTGCAAAATTTTTTCAAAATCATGAACGCTGGCCAATTCGGCCACGAGGCCTGCGTAATCAGTTTCTGCCAGCACTTTTAGAGCTTCATCCCCAGAAGCAGCTTCTACCATTCTCTCCAGTTTACCTTTGTCCAGGAGGCGCGTCTCCAAAGCCCTGATACGCCCCACTGCATACGCAAATATTGTCTCATTAACAGGCATCTTTTCTTGCCTCCTTCCCTCCCTCACGCATTGAAACTTACTCTTCTTTAAAAAGAAGTGCAGCTACTTCCAGTTCCAGCTCGTCCCTCTGCATTTCTAGAAGTGAACTAAAGGAGTTATTGATTTCCACACCACCGGACTGGAGAATAAAGCCGCCGGAAATTTCAGGGGCCTCCTCGCCCAGGGAAAGCTCATTTGTGTTTCCAATAGCAGCCAGCTCCCGGTAAAGATCTTTCCAGAATTCGGCCGGAACTCTGGCCTTGTCGCGCGGGGAAAGAATTACAACCTCATCGCCTGTTTTAATGGAGGCCAGGAGCATCTTGCGCAGAACGGCGAAATACGTTGAATCATCAAGATTCAACAGCGCTTCCAGGGCCTGCTTGAATGCCTCATTAATCAGCTCCTGTTTCGCTGCCAGCATCTCTTTACGTGCATCAAGCTGGGCAATTCCCAGAATGCGCCGCTTTTGCTCTTCGGCCTCTTTCTGAGCGCGTTCCAGGATCTGTTCCCGCCGCTTTTCGGCCTCTTTTTCGGCTTCTGCGAGCATAACACCTGATTTATTTGCGGCTTCTGCTGCGATCGCCTCGGCCCTCGCCCGGGCATCAGCCAGTATTCGCCGGCAGATCCTTTCCGCTCCCTCTTTCATAGCTAACAACTCCCTTCTAGAACATCCCTTACAGCGCTATTCCGAAAAGCAGCATGATTGAAGCTAACAGGGCCAGAACAGCGTATGTTTCCACCATAACAGCATAGATAATAGCCTTACCCAATTCTTCCGGACGCTTGGCAATAAGGCCCACGCCGGCAGCTGCTGCTTTACCCTGGTAAATAGCGGAGATAAAACCGACGATAGCGACCGGCAAAGACGCCATAAAAACGGAAAATCCCTGTTGCATCGTAAGATTAAGAAGATCAGCCCCGATAACACCCACGCGCTGCATGATGATAAATCCGGTAAGAAGTCCATAAATCCCCTGCGTACCGGGAAGGGCCTGTAACAAAAGAGTTTGACCGAATTTATCGGGGTCCTCAGTAACCACACCGGCAGCGCTCTGGCCGACCAGGCCAACCCCCATCGCGGAACCTATCCCTGCCAATCCTACTGCTAAAGCAGCACCCAAAAGTGCTAATACTATTCCTGTCATAATATTTATGCCTCCCTTTCTTCAATTTCAACGAATTTCGTTGTTTTACAAAAAGGCCGGAACGCTCTACCTCCGCCTTCAAAAAACTTGCCAAAAAACTCAATATACTGCAAGCGGCTGGTGTGGACATATGAGCCCAGCGCACTGATGATCAGGTTAAAGAAATGCCCCCCGATCAGGACAATGACCATGACTATTACACCGACAATACCCCTGGCCAGAAGACCACCCATTGTGTTAATAGCTGCAGCAATAACACCAGTCGCCAGGCCCAGGGCCAGCAAACGTGAATACGACAGTACATCGCTAAGATATCCCGTGACATTGTAAAGGCTTAACAGGCCACCGAAAAATTTTTTAAATACACCTTTTTGACTGCGCCCCTGGGTAAGAACAAGGCCCAAAGCACCGCCAATTGCCAGCCATTTACCGGCTGCACCGAATTGAGGAGAAGCCAGGGAGACCAGCCCGATCAGGAAGATATACCAGAAACCCTGGTCAAACAGGGCATCAAGGGTTCTTCCAGCCTTGATATTCTGGTAAGCACGTACACCCATGCCAAAAAAGATCTGAATAAACCCCAAAATAAAACAGACGATGAGCATGCGCATGGGATCATCCAGGGGATTAAACCATAAAGCCCTGAGCTTGAGCAGGTCTCCAAACCAGCTGCCCATTAGTACCCCAAAAACAAATGAGGATATCCCACCTAAAAAGAGCAATTTAATCAGCTGTTTGCCCATACCCCCCAGCTTTATCTTGCGGGAGAGGAAAAGGGCTAAAAGCGATAAAACAACGCCATAACCGGCATCGGACAAACAAATGCCAAAAAAGACGAAAAAGAAAGGTGCCATAAGCGGCGTAGGATCAATTTCACGCTGGCTCGGAGTACTGTACAGCCTGGTAACAACTTCAAAAGCATCTGCCGTGCCGCTGTTTTGGAGTAACACCGGGACTTTTTCTTCAGGTTCGGGATCCCGGACCACGAGAATCGCCGTTTCTGATTTTTCAGCCAGAGCTTTTTCCAGGTTGGAAACCAGCGGGGCAGGAATCCACCCTTCTAACAAGAAACTGGTTTCTGTTCTGGCAAAGTTGCCTACTACTTCTTTCTTGGCTCGTTCACCCTCAAGATAATCAAAATAGGCCATTAAATGAGGCCGGTGGACAAGCAATTCTTCCACCTTTTTTACCAGTTCCGTTCTTTCATGCTGTATATTTACCAGCTTCTTATTGAGCGTACTGATAGCTTGAGAAGCTGTGTCTGAAATTCCAGGGAAAGAAACCTCCGCCGCCCCGGCTTCTTTTAACATCTCCTGAACTTGTTTTGCTTCATCCGCTAAAAAAATAAGAAAGAAATAGGCCAGTTCCTTGTCTGTGGATACAACTTCAAGGTAATGATCAGGAGCTGTTTCCGTTAAGGATTTCTGTAGGGATAGCAGGTCATCTGTTGGTACTGTAAACAAATGCATCCGTAACCGCCCGGTATTTTCAATTTGCCCCAGCGGCAGGGAAAAACCAGCCCATGGCGCCAACCCCTGTAGCAAATTGTGATACCGTGTTTCCTCGTTACGTAAATTAGTCAACTTCTCATCCGCTGCCCGGCAAGCTTTATAGATAGCCTTGATTTCCTCACCGCGGGAGATATAATCAGCATACTCTGCAGAGGTCAAGTTTATTTTTGCTCCAGTAAACTGCTGAGCAAAACTCTTTTGTACGGGAAAATGTCTTTGGAGAAAATCCAGGCAATACCTAACTTCACCCAGTTGAGACTCTAAACGCGTCACTGCATCTGCTGACTGTTCCGGTACCAACAGAGATTTTATTTCCTCCCATGCACTGCCCTCTTTTAAATCCACCAACTCCACGGCTCCCAAATCTCTTAAGATATTGATAACCGTATCTTTTTCCTGTTGATGGGAAAAGAGGAATACTTTTTGCATATCAACTATAGGCATGAGTTCTCACAATCCTCTCTGTAATCATCGCTACTGCTTCCGGCAACCGGGCCTTTGCACTGGATTTAACACTTTCAATCTTCTTTTGATGGGCCTCTACCAGAACTGCTGCCTCCTGCCGGGCTTCTGCTTCCGCCCTGCGTAATAATTCTTTGGCCTGGGCCTCAGCCTCAGCCACAGCTTTTTTAAGCATTTGTGCTCCCTTTTCTTCAGCATCCTTTAGTACCTGGCGCGCCTTTTGTTGCGCCTCCCGAACCACAGCATCCGCCTGGCTTTCTGCTTCCCTGATCGATTTCACCAGTTTCACCGTCAAACGCCTCACCACCCTCTTTGTTGTCTCCTCATTGTTACCAAAGGTAGTCCTCAACCGCTCAAACACAAAAAAATAACCCTAACCCTCTGGAACTATATTTCTATCTTTCTTATTTCCCGGCAATTCCACCTCCTAAGAATAAGAAAAACTTTAGAAGCCCAGGCGATTTCCATTGCCTCCTAATGCCTCCTAAAGTATTCGACAGTCTTTTAAAAAAACCTTTTCACTCCTGAAATTTTATGCAAATTTATTGTGTTGCACAAGCCTGTGCTTTTTTAGGCCGATTATCGTTCTGTATTTTAATTTTTCACCTATTTTAAATGTTTTATGGAAAAGCTTTATAGAGCTTTGCCCAGTGCAATAAGTCCCCCAAAGAATAGTAAAACATAATAAGTAAAAAAACGCCATACCATAACAAAAATTCCCAGAACAGAGGGGGGAACAAAGTATGCGAACAAGCTGGCCAGGCTTAGCTCTGCAACACCGCTTCCCCCGGGTATCGGAATATAAACGATAATCATTTGAATTACAACCTGCCAAACTAAAGACTGGAGGTAGGGCGCCGGTTTATTAAGACCAAGTAAAATCACGGGAGCAATACTGAAAAAACAAAGCCAAAAGGCAACACTCAATAGGCTGATAATGATCAGATTTCCTATTTTAAACCGGTTGAGAGAGCGGGTTGAATAAAGAAAATCCCGGAGTTCCTGCCCTAAAAACGGATATATTTTTTGCCATTTTGGGTTTCTACTGAATATATATTTCCCCCAGGCAAAGGAACCTATTTTTTGCAGGACCCAGCTTAAGGACATGGGTTTCCATAAGATAAAAAGCAACCCCAGCAAAGTAAAAACGGAAACAAAGACGGCATAAATAAAGACCCTGTTAAGAAAAGTAGGCACCAGCCTGCTCCGGAAAATAATTAAAAATGAAATAGCTGTAACGGTAAAAAGAAACCTGGTCAGAAAAGAACGCGTCACAGTAACTGCAGACGATTCTCCCAGGGAAAGCCCATGCCTGCTCAGGGCATAAATATGAGCAGGCCATTCTCCTGCTGCCAGTGGTGTTACAGAAGCAAAAAAAAATGTCAATAAATAAATTTGCATAGCTTCAAAAAGGGATATGTTTTTCTGATTGCTAAAAGTGCTGACCAGCAACCTGATGCGCAACCCCTCAATAATCCAGAGGATAAAAACCATTATAATTGCAATTAACAGGTATTCAACTCTGACTTTCAGCAAATTTTCCAGAGTATCTTCGTTAAAGTTCCGGAAGAAGACGAAAAGCGCTGCAGTTATACTCAATGCCAAAGAAATTCCCAGTCCTTTTTTCCAGGCAGGAAGGGGCTTCGTCACTGCATAAACTCCTCACGATGAAAAATAATTTTTTTTAGAAACCGTGTTATGTCCCGCAAGGGTGGCGCACGGCTGTAGCTCTCGACTTGTGCAGCACAGCGAACAGGTTCAGCGAAGCGACGGCTTGAGATGGCCCGGCGGACATGGACGTCCGCCGCCGGACAGCGCGAACATGGATGTGAGCTCTGCCGGGGAGGCCAATCGAAGGCCGGAGATGAGCTGCAAAACCTGTCTGTGCGAACCCAGGAGCAAGCTTCAGCCTGCGCCACCCCATTTTCATATTATTTCTCGGGAAAAGTTATCACCTGGATTCCCGCCTCTGCAAACAACTGCCGGGCCAGTTCATCCGGATAACCCTCCTTTAAGATAACCCTCTCTACTCCGGAATTAATAAGCATTTTAGAACATAAAGAACACGGGTGATGGGTGCAGTAAAGATCTGCGCCCTTAATGGAAACCCCATGCAAAGCAGCCTGAATGATGGCATTTTGCTCGGCATGCAGTCCCCTGCATAATTCATGCCGCTCTCCCGAAGGGATTTTCTTTTCCTGTCGCAGGCAGCCTATTTCCAGGCAGTGTTCCAGGCCGGCAGGCGCTCCGTTATAGCCCGTCGTAAGTAACCGCTTATCCTTAACCAGGACTGCCCCTACTTTTCTACGCAGGCAAGTTGATCGCCCCGCAATTACTGCGGCTATCTCCAAAAAATAGCTGTCCCAGGAAGGTCGTTTCAATTTTAAAGCTCCTCCTCAAACATAAAAAATTTTAAATATCATTTATATAACGGAAAGCTGGCGCATAGATCTTTAACTTTACGCTTTATTTGGGAGAGTACTACAGAATTTTGCCGCTCCTCAACAGCACGGTTGATTAAGCCGGCGATAATTTCCATTTCCTTCTCCTTCATGCCACGGGAAGTCACAGCCGGTGTCCCCAGCCTGATCCCGCTGGTAACAACAGGGCTTTCCGGATCGTTGGGAATAGCGTTTTTGTTTGCGGTAATCCCTACTTCATCCAGTATATTTTCCATTTCTCTACCGGTTATTTTTTTACTTCTCAGATCTACAAGCATAAGATGATTGTCGGTCCCGCCGGAAACAAGGTCAAAGCCCAGTTCCAATAACTTTTCAGCCATGGTGCGGGCGTTTCTAATAACCTGTTCCTGGTATAAGCGGAATTCTTCTCCCTGGGCTTCTCTGAAGGCCACCGCTTTAGCGGCAATGGCATGCATCAGGGGGCCTCCCTGAATTCCAGGAAAAACTGCCTTGTCAATAGTACGGGCAAACTCCCGGCGGCAGAGAATTAATCCCCCCCTGGCTCCTCTCAGGGTCTTGTGGGTGGTACTTGTAACAAACTCTGCATGGGGAACAGGATTGGGATGCAGGCCGGCTGCCACCAGGCCGGCAATATGAGCCATATCAACCATGAGGTAAGCGCCAACCTCACGGGCAATGTCCTCAAAAGCAGCAAAGTCAAACTTTCGCGGGTAAGCACTGGCACCGGCAATAATAAGGCGGGGTTGATGCTTTGTTGCCAGCCGTTTAATTTCTTCCATGTCTATGTAGCCCGTCCGGGAATCTACTCCATAACTGTAGAAAGTATAATACTTGCCCGAAATATTTACAGGACTGCCGTGGGTTAAATGACCTCCATGAGCTAGGTCCATGCCCAGGACAGGATCCCCGGGCTTTAAGACAGCCAGGTAAACAGCCATATTGGCAGTTGCACCGGCATGTGGCTGAACATTGGCATGTTCGGCTCCGAAAAGTTCCATGGCTCTGGTGATGGCCAGACGCTCCACGATATCAACATATTCGCATCCACCGTAATAACGCTGCCCGGGATAACCTTCAGCATATTTATTGGTGAGAACAGAGCCCTGGGCTTCAAGTACTCCTTTACTGGCATAATTCTCAGAAGCAATCAATACTATTTTTTCCTGTTGCCGGCGTTTTTCATCTTCCATAGCCCTGGCTACCTGGGGATCGATTACATGTAAAATGCTCCTACTGCTGCCCTCTTCAACGGTCATTTTAAAGCCTGATTTATACTTAAAACCAGGCATACACCTCCTTCCCCCTGCTTATTTCCGGGTTTAAACTAAATTTTTTTCAGGCAGTTTTCATTCTCCAGCTTTTCTATTTTTTTTATTCTTTTAAGGTGCCTGCCACCCTCAAAAGGAGTTTCCAGGAAAACATCTACAATCTTCAGGGCCAGCTCTTTTTTCATAACCCTGGCACCGAGTGTTAATATATTGGCGTCATTATGGGCCCTGGCACAGCTTGCAGAAAAACAATCAGAGCATAACGCCGCCCTGATCCCTTTCAGTTTGTTAGCCGCAATCGCTACTCCAATGCCCGTACCGCAAACAAGGATCCCCCTGTTATATTCTCCTTTTTGCACTGCACTGGCAGCCTTGTAAGCCAGATCAGGATAATCCACAGGTTCTTCATCAAAAGTGCCAAAATCCTCATAAAATATTCCTTTTTCCGCCAGGTAATCTTTAATACGTTCCTTCAGCAAAAAACCGGCATGATCACAAGCCAGAGCAACCTTCAATGCAATATTCTCCTTTACTAAAGATTAGTTCTCCCCTGTTTAATTTTCTCCTGCACCGGTTTGATTTTATGGTGGCGTTATGTCTTTTCCTTCGACAACGTTCAGCCTGGCAATAATTTCTTTCAAAGCTTCTTTAATCTCACCTGCAACCAGGCGATACTTTTCCATGCCCAGGCCGTAAGGATCGGAAATCTCCCTGCCATTCATTCCGGCAAACTCAGGAAAAAGCCATATCTTTTCCCTGGCTTCGGGATAGAGATTTAATAGAATTTCCTTATGTATACGGGTCATCGTAAAGATATAATGTGCTTTTTCGATCAGTTCTGCAGTTACTTTACTGGAGCGGTGATGGCTTAGATCCATACCTTCATCACGGAGAATTTCCAGCGCTTCCCTGCTGGCATTTATGCCTTCAACAGCTCCCACTCCGGCGGAGTAAGCTTTAATATCCACTTTTTTTGGGGAAAACTCGTTCCACATTTTTTCAAATAATCCCTGTGCCATAACACTACGGCAGGTATTGCCGGTGCAGACAAAGAGAATATTTAAAACTGTTACCAATTTTATCACCTCTTACCTTATTCCACCCTTATAACTTCCGTGGCGGCTTTTCGCAACCGGTTCATCACAGCCCTGCCCATTTCTTTCTCATCTAAGCCCTCAGCAACGATAACATCCACATCCAGGGAATCCATGCTGCGTAGCACAGCAAAAAGCCGTTCTGCTGCCAGACGCGGATCTTTTCTGGAACTCAGCACCTTAACGATGGGGGCCGGAAAAATTCCCTCTGATTCTTCAAAAAGGATTAAACCTACCCTGCGCCCTTGCAGCGTAAAACTTTCACTCAAAGCTACCAGCTGCCGTTTTTGTGCTGACCCTTCGCCTTCGACGAGGTATAGCGGAACCCTGGGAGCATAATGCCTGTATTTCATTCCCGGAGATGGGGGAACTCCTTTAAAGTCTTCTCCTTTGCCGGCGGTGAGATCCAGGATCTTCTTTTGTAAAACTGCCTCCAGCATTTCGAAGGTGACCCCACCGGGGCGTAGTAATGCAGGTGGGCTGGAGAGGAGGCTAAGCACTGTGGATTCCACTCCAACGGAACATGCTCCCCCATCCAGCACGGCGGCAATACGGCCGGCCATATCTTCCAAAACATGATCTGCCGTGGTAGGGCTGGGACGGCCGGAAAGATTGGCACTGGGTGCAGCCAAAGGAATTCCCGCTCTTGAAATAAGTTTTAAAGCCAGGGGGTGTGCAGGAACACGAACAGCTACTGAAGAAAGACCGGCAGTAGTTATATCCGGAACCAGCTCTTTTTTGGTGAAAACCAGAGTAAGGGGGCCCGGCCAGAAATGCCCGGCCAGGACAGCAGCTTCGTGAGGGATAAACCGGACCAGTTCCTTAACCTGCTCTATTCCCGTAACATGGACGATAAGGGGATTATCCGCCGGCCTTATCTTAACTTTATAAATTCCCTGTACAGCTTCCGGATCCAGGGCGTTAGCCCCCAGGCCGTAAACCGTTTCTGTAGGAAAGGCAACGAGCCCACCGTTTTTAAGAATTCCCGCCGCATACTCAAGGGCTCTATCTTCCTCCTGTGGGTTACCGGCTTTTAGTATGATTGTCCCCTTAACACGAGGCCATGTCAAGTCCCACCTACACCTCCGCTTTTAAAAACAATCGTAACTGTTCAGTCCAAGGTCCAAAGTCCAAGGTTTCCAGTTCTCTTTTGACATTTGACTTTTGACCTTCGACTCCAAAACAATCCTTGTAAAAATATTACCATAGACCCTCTTTTTTTGATATAATGAATTTTGTTAGAAATTTTTCCTGATGCCTAGTATCATAACCCATCCGGGATTATTGTAATCCACCCGGCGGAAAGGTGAAATAAATTTTATGCAGGGAGTATATATTGAATGCCCTATGGGCGCTGCCGGAGATATGATTTTGGCCGCTTTGCTTGATTGCGGTCTTTCTGCGGAAGAACTGAAGGATCATTTATCCCTCCTCCGCCTGAAGGGTTATACCTTTAAAAGTGAAAGAACCAGTAAAAAAGGCCTCAACGCGCTGCAGGTCAAAATCAATGTCACAGAAAAACAGCCTCCCCGTAACCTCCCTGAAATCATAGAGTTAATCCACCTGGCAAATTTATCACCCCGGGTAAAAGAAAACAGCATCGCCGTTTTTCAAGCCCTGGCGCGGGCAGAAGCAAAAATTCACGGGATTCCTGCAGATAAAGTTCATTTCCATGAAGTCGGAGCGGTGGACTCTATAGTAGATATCGTCGGCAGCATTGTCGCCCTGGAGATGCTGGAAGTGGAAAAAATTTTCTCCTCCCCTCTTCCCCTGGGAAGGGGTTGGATCAAAACAAGTCATGGCCAGATGCCCCTACCGGCGCCGGCTACCATGGAAATAATAAAAGAATATCAGATCCCATGTTACGGCCTGCCCCTGGAAGAAGAAACAGTAACTCCCACAGGGGCAGCCATACTGGGCACCCTTTGTTCCGGTTTTTTACCGTTACCCCCTATGATTATAGAAAGAATCGGCTACGGCGCAGGGTCAAAAGACTTTGACCATCCTAACATTGTCAGGGCCTTTAAAGGCAAACTTACCGGCAGTAAACTGCTTTCCACCAGTTCAGACGCCTGTTTCCGGGAAAATCTCCTGGCTGAACCACTGGAGATTATGGAGGCTAATATTGACGATCTTAACCCCGAAATTTATAACTACGTCCTGGAAAGACTGTTTTCCTCCGGTGCCCTGGATGTTTATTTTACCCCTATCCAAATGAAAAAAAACAGGCCTGCCGTTAAAATTACCGTTTTGGCAAACCCTCAAAAATCTTATCAATTGGGTCAAATTCTTCTCCAGGAGACTACTACGCTGGGATACAGGCGGCAGAGCGCCGAAAAAATCATGTTACCCAGGGAACAAACCCTGGTGGAAACACCCTGGGGACCGGTAAGAGTAAAACTTGCCGGCCAACCTCCTCATTACCATAATATTGCACCGGAGTATGATGATTGCCTCCGTATTGCCCGCCAACAAGGTATACCCCTTAAAAAGATCTACCAGCAGGTCTGGAAAATGTTAAACCCTTAACCGCTTCTGGTAAGGCAGAAACCAGCAAAGGCTTATAGTTTGAGAAAGAATTGTTACAATAAAAATATAAAAAACGGCTACCTTCGGAAAACGCATCTCTAGCACTCCTACTTGTTTTTAGACGGTTACTCCGATTTTCTCTTTCTTAAAGAGGTGTATCTGGCTATTCCTTTTCCTCCATAGCCGAACATAAATCCAGGGTTACATACGTAAATCCCAACTTTTGCAGGACAATGGCTATTTCCTTTCGCCTGTTCATAACTTCCTCCATCATCGAGCCCTCCAGCTCCAGGCGGGCGATTTCACCGTGATAGCGAACCCTTAATTTTTCAAAGCCAATGGAACGCAAAAAATCCTCGGAACGCTCCACCTGCTCAAGCTTTGTCAGGGTCAATTGTTCCCCATACTGAAAGCGCGTGGCAAGGCATGGCAAGGCTGGTTTATTCCAGTTGGAAAGGCCGGCCTTCCTGGCAAGCTGGCGAATTTCCCTTTTAAGCAACCCTGCTTCCTGCAACGGGGAGCGGACATCATGTTCCAGGGCGGCTCTCATTCCGGGACGTGCCTTTTCAGCATCATCCTTATTGCTTCCGTTTAAAATATGGGAGATATTTTTTTGACGTGCCAATTCCCGAAAATGGCCGTAAAGCATCTTGCGGCAAAGATAGCACCTGTGAGGCGGGTTTGATCTAAATTCTGCATTCTCCAGCTCTTTGCTTTCCAGGAGAACATGCTCTACCTTTAGCAGGTTTGCTCTTTCTTTAGCTTCTTCTATTTCTCTTAGAGGATGGAGCGGAGAAATAGCCGTAACGGCGATAACATTGTTTTTTATAACTTCCCTGGCTTTGGCCAGAAGGTAAGTGCTGTCAACTCCTCCCGAAAAGGCGACCACGACCCCATTCATTTCTTTCAGGATTTCTTCCAGGCGTTTTTCTTTTTCCTCCTTAGCCGACATGTTATTTTTCTCCCTTCCTGTGAATATTATACGCAATTTTCAGAACCTTGTTCAAATGGAACAACTTTACCCCGCATACTTTTTAGCAAATCGCTTTTTTTAAGCTTCTTGACGGCAATATTTACAGTAACCAAAAAATTGCAGATTATGGTTTACAATAGAAAAATGGTGTTTTTGTTCAATAATATCTTCAAGTTGGTGGAGAAGATCTTCTTCAACTTCAAAAATCCTATTGCAGGAGAGGCAAACAAGGTGGTGGTGATGATGATGTTCAGTTAAATTTAGCTGGACAAGTTCATAACGGCTGCGCCCGTCTCCAAAGTTCATCTTGCGTAAAAGAACCAGGTCTTCCAAAAGCTCCAAAGTACGGTAGATCGTTGCAAGCCCGATTTCCTCCCCTTTTTCCCTGCTGAGATGGAATACCTCCTCCGCGCTTAAATGTCTTTCCTTGTTTTCCAGGAATATTTCCAAAACCAGCCTTCTTTGCGGGGTCAAGCGGTGTTCTTTAAACTGGCTCTCCATTTCGGATATTTTTTTCTCCATTATTACACCACTCTTTAACTTGTTTTAAAATTCGCCAGTCACTACTTGAGCTAAATTGGTGGAATGATCGGCAACCCTTTCCAGGTTACTTAGAACATCAAGGTAAATGACACCTGCTGCAGGAATACATTCTTTGCGGTTTACCCGATCAATATGACTCTTTCTTAAAATGCGTTCCAGTTCATCAACAAGATCATCCTGGCGGATAACCTCCCTGGCAAGCTGGACATTTTCTTCCGCAAGAGCAGTAATGGCCTTGGCCATCATATCATCTACCTTTTCAAAGAGGCTGTAAACTTCCTGTTTAGCCATAACAGTGATCTGAAGTTTGTCCTCCATAACCAGTTCCGAGCAGTAAGCGATATTTCGGGCATGATCTCCGATTCGCTCCAGGTCATTGGCAGCGCTCATAATTCCTGAAACGATTGTCGTCTGCTGCCGGGTCAGAGAATGCTGTGATAATTCCTGCAAATAAAGATTAATTTCTTTCTCCAGCCCATCTAAAAGTTCTTCCATTTGCAAAATATGAGGTATTTTTTTACGGTTAAGCTTGCAAAAAACATCTACAGACTCCCTGACCATGTCACGGGACATATTAGCCATCCTTAAAAGTTCTTGCTTGCACGCCCTTATTGCCGCAGCGGGAGCCTTTAGCATCCTTTTATCTAGATATTTCGGACCCATGTCCAAAACTACATCTTCGCCAGGAACAACCCAGTTTATAAAGCGAATAAAGTATTTAAAAAAAGGAAACACAACAATCGTATTTAAAACATTGAAAAGCGTATGGGCGTTGGCCGTCTGCCGTGCTACAGTATGGGCCGATTCCAAAATGAGGAGAGTAAAAGGTTTTAGAAAAATCATGGCCAGCAAAACGCCGAAAATATTAAAGAAAATATGTGAAAATGCTGCTTTCCTGGCTGATAAAGAAGCCCCCATACTGGCCAGAAGCGCGGTAATACAGGTTCCGATATTCGTTCCCAGGATCAGGGGAATAGCTGACTGCAGAGAAAGCAATTCCTGTAAGGTCAGGGCAATAATTATACCTGTAGCCGCGCTGCTGCTTTGAATAAGGGCTGTAAAAAGGGCGGCAAACAAAATGCCGAGCAGGGGCTGTTTTCCGAATCTAACCAGCTGGTTTAAGAACATGGCATTCTCCCTTAAAGGATGCATGGCTTGAGACATGGTAATCATGCCCAAAAACAACAGCCCGAACCCCAGTATAGTTTGCCCCATGTAACGGTATATCCTGCGC